>NZ_JAIWIH010000025.1:0-271201 GCF_052851135.1 Streptomyces sp. BRA346
GACCATCTCCCCGGCCCATTCACCCTGCATGCCTACAAGACTGGCCCCAACCCTGCCGGGCCGGGGCCAAAACCCCCAACATTTTCAGTGATCTTCTAGACGGTTCCATCGACCAGATGCGTGGCGATCGCGTGCGGCAACTCCTCGCGTCACGCCTCGGCGTCGTCCGCCGCCCCAGCAGACGTAGCCGTCGGGGCGCAGGAACAGCGCGCCCGCGCCCAAGTCGGTCGTGTCGGCGGGGCCTTGGCGCGTACGAGTGTGACGCGTCCCGGTAGCCGTACGTCGTCCGGGACGAGCGCCGTCATGTCCAGCAGTACGACGTGCCCCACCGCTGTCGACCTCACCCGCGTACGTGTTGGCCCCGGCGGTCACGAAGACGTGGCATGGCGCTCGCCCGCAGGCAGAAGTTTCGCCAGATGAACTGGATCACGCCACAATGCTCCTTTCATCCTCAGGTGTAGCTCAAGTTACCTAGACATCCCACTAAGAGATCGAAATAGTCACTCGTGCACGTCCGAACATACGTAGTAGCTCTGTCAGTTGCCGATGAGATCCATCGACTTCGAGAGGCTCCATAATGTTGACTGCATCGCGCCCAACCCTGCGCCGCGTTTCCCTTGCCGTAGCTACTGTGGCTGCCGCATCGATTTTCACGAGCACCGCCGCTCACGCCAGTCCCGCCCATGTGGCATCTCCGTCCTCGGTCACTGTGCCTGCGGATGACGAATTGCCTCCCCCCCACTGCTGAAGAAGAAGCACTGGCAGCCGGAACTGCTGAGGAGATCAATCGGCTCGGGTTATCCGAGGACGAGATCACGGCCGCTTTGGAAACCGCCGCCAAGTACGCACTCCCCGACCTTACGGCTCTGAGAGGCCGACTGCTGGCGCTGCCCGCGTGGCCGACCGCCCAGCAGACGGCGCAGGCGATATATCCAAGTGACGCATCTGCCCAGGCGTCAATCCTGCCGGTCTTGGCTGACGAACAAGCTCGAGCCACCGCCTTGCTGATCCTCGGCGAAACAGCGGAGGCAGCGGCGGTGAACCAGGTGGCCGGGGGAGGCGATGCATCTGCCATGGCGGCATTCGGGTGGTGGAGCAAGGCCAAATACTTCGCCAAGTGTGGCGCCGCGCTCGGCATCTTCCTGCTCAACTTCATCCCCGCCGGAGCCAGTGTCAAAGTCACGCGCGCCTACCGGCTGATCAAGAGTTATGGAGCGAAGAAGGCGGTATCAATCCTCTGGCGATTCGTGAAGGGCAAGAACGTCACCTCTAAGGAACGGCGTCTTGTCGCCGCTTTGTTTGGTATTCCTGCGTTGGCCGCGGCCTGCTAAATCCAAGGAGAACTCCTATGCCCTCGGCATCTGAAATTCTGGCCGTGATCGTCCTCATTGCTGAGATCACGCTGATGTTCCTTGCCTGGCGGGCGGCGTCCCGGCGGACTGTCGCCCACGCCCGTGAGCACGGACCCAAGCCCCATGTCCATGATCACCCGGGTCAGGTCGGTGTCACGATGCTGGGTATCGCGGCTCTGACCACCGCCGTAGCAGCCGCGATTCGTCTCGGCTCATGGGAGTTGACCTGGACCAACATGACTCAGCTGCTGCTCTTCGGCGTAATCGCGGGAGGGATGGCCGGTCACTCGATCATGATGCTGGCCACCCACGGTCGACTTGACGCCGAGAAGCCACGATGGGCGATCGGCAGCGCGGTCACAGTCGCCGCCATCGGAGGTGCCGTCTCAACCGGCTGGGTCCTCGGCTGAGAAGGCAGTGCCGCAGAAGCTTGTGGTCCCAGGCCAGCGGTCTGGGACCACAAGCGTGTACACCCGCGGTGGCAAGTCGAGCGGGCGTTCCCTGAAGGTGCTACTCAGGCGTTGGCAGACGACTCCCGCGGCTGGTCGCCACGCGCAGAGCGTCTCGCAGTGCGCCAGCCAACTGCGCGGCGACGAGCCTCAGTTTCTCCAGGTCTTCGGTCTCATCGTCGAGTACCTGAGCTGTTTGCCCGAGCAGTTCGGCCGCCATCTCGAGCTGCACCGACTCGATGTGGTCCGCCAGGCGGGACATGTAGCCCTCCCGGTCGTCGGTGTCCAGGTAGCACGGCTTGCCCTCTGGTCCAGCCCACGGGAGAAGCCTCAGTTCGTTCTGTGCCGTCATCCCTGCGTCTGCCTCTCGGTGGATCTCGCTACTAGATGTCGGCGCGCCGCCGGGTGCCCAGTCGCTCATTGCTTGGCCTCCGCTGGCCCGGCCTGGCTGGAAGCCGAGTGACACGGGCATGCGCACGCCTCATAGATCAACGGCATGTCGGCCGGTGCCGGAGCTGGAGAGGACTCCGCGCAAGCCTGGTGCGTGCCGATCCGGCAGGCGGGCGAGCGGTAGGGGACGGCCGAGGCGGCCGGGGTGGGGGTGTGCCGTCGGGAGGGCATCAGCGGGCCCCCAGGAGAGCCGACCGGGCCTCAGTCGGCAGATGGGGAGCGACGACAACCGTCAGGCGCTGTCGCGCGCGCCTTTCCCAGGCCAGCACGTACGGGCGTACGAGCGCGGTTTCCTCGGCTGCGAGCGAGTAGCGATGCCTCGCCCAGTCGGAGACGCGCGGCAGGATGAGCGTCGGTTCGTCAGCGCCCGGCGGTCGGGAGGGCGTTAAGGGGCGGCGGTGCCTGCCCTTGGAGAAGTGCCGCGCCCTGGTGAGGGACACGGCACGGCGGATACGGTTGAGCACGCTGAATCAGCTCCTATCGCTGATGGCTCGGTCCCCCGACATCGCCCGTCGCGGGGACCGGTTTGTTTACGACCGCCCGGAGAGTGCGGCCGTCCCGGCATGTGGCGAGGAGCCCGAACCGATCGGCCTCGGCCACCACCGCCAGGACCTCCGCCCATGACTCGGTGGAGAGTGATTCCGGCACCTCTGCCTCGACCGATGTGAATCGGGCGTGCTCCTCCACGCGCGTGGGGAGCCCGACGGCGGACAGCCGGGCGGCGATGGCCGCCGCGCTAACTCCCGAAGCGGGCACAGGGCAGCCTCCGTCAACTGGCGATCACTTTCAGTGAAGCTAGTTAGCTAGATTAGAGCTAGTGGACTAGATTTTCCATATGCCTGAGCAGCCGCCCTATCTCCGCGTCGCCGACGAACTCCGGCGGCGGATCGCGGAGCACGTATGGGAGCCGGGAGACCGCCTGCCGTCCCGCGCCCAGATCGGCCAGGAGTGCGGGGTGGGCGAGAACGTGGTCCGCCGGGCGCAGGAGCTGCTGATCTCCCAGGGTGTGCTGGAAGGCCGAGCCGGATCGGGCACCTACGTCGCCGAGCCCCGGCAACGGGTACGGGTTGTCCGGTCATCGGCGCGCGAGCAGCCTGAAGGGTCGCCGTTCCGCGCGGACATGAGGGCCGTCGGCAAGCACGGCGACTGGGAGAGCCGGACCGATGCCAAGGTTCCGGCACCGGCGGACATCGCGGCGCGACTCGGTATCGCCGAGGGCGAGTTGTGCGTCCGGACGTCGTACGAGTTCCTGGCCGACAGCAGGCCCGTGCAGCTGTCGATGAGTTGGGAGCCGTACGACCTCACCGCGGGCACGCTCGTCGTCCTTCCCGAGGGAGGGCCACACGCCGGAGCGGGCGTCGTGAATCGCATGGCCGCTATCGGAATCACCGTCAGCCATGCCGTGGAGCAGCCGGAGCCGAGGCAGGCGACCGCCGAGGAGGCATCGCTTCTCGGAGTCCAGAAGGCCGCGCTCGTCACGCACATCCGGCGGACGTACTACAGCGACCAGGGGCGGCCCGTCGAGACGGCGGACATCGTCGTACCCGCCGCTCGCTGCGAGATCGTGTACGAGATTCCGATCAATCGGTAGGTGTTCGGCCGTGCCCCTTCCGTGCCCGATCGGTCAGGGAATCACGGGGAACGGCGGCGCTTGTTGGGGAGCACGCATGGCGACGGCCCCCGACCGTCTTGCCTGGTCAGGGGCCGTTCACTTGCGGAGGCTGTGGGATTTGAACCCACGGTGACATCGCTGCCACGACGGTTTTCAAGACCGTTCCCTTAGGCCGCTCGGGCAAGCCTCCCCGCGCCACCTTTGGTGGCGCGGGGATCAGCCTAGCGTGTCAGCTGTCTCCCTTGCGCTGCCCCAGGGTGACGTCGACCGTTGACGTCTTGCCGTCGCGCTTGTAGGTCAGGGTGACCTTGTCGCCGGGCTTGTGGGTCCAGATCTCGCTGATCAGGGTCGGGCCGCTGTCGATCACGGTGTCGTCCAGCTTGGTGATCACGTCGCCGGACTTGAGGCCCGCCTTGGCGGCCGGGCCGCCGGGGACGACGGCGGGGCTGCCGCCGGCGCCGTTGGCGGCGATGGTGGCGCCCGCGCTGCTGTCCTTCATGCTGACCGTGGCCTCGATCACCGGGTAGACCGGCTGGCCGGTCTTGATCAGCTGCTGGGCGACGTTCTTCGCCGTGTTGATCGGGATGGCGAAGCCGAGGCCGATGCTGCCGGACTGCTGGGACTCGCCGAGGCCGCTGCCGCTGCCCGCGGACTGGATGGCCGAGTTGATGCCGATGACGCCGCCGTCGGCGTTGAGCAGCGGGCCGCCGGAGTTGCCGGGGTTGATGGAGGCGTCGGTCTGGAGGGCGCTCATGTAGGAGGCGCTGCCACCGCCGCCGTCGCTGGAGGCGACCGGCCGGTTCTTGGCGCTCACGATGCCGGTGGTGACGGTGCCGGAGAGGCCGAAGGGGGCGCCGATGGCGACCGTGGCGTCGCCGACGACGACCTTGTCGGAGTCACCGAGCGGCAGCGGGTTGAGCTTGGCGCCGGAGGCGTTCTTCAGCTTGATGACGGCGACGTCGTAGCCCTGGGCCTTGCCGACGACCTCGGCGGTGTACCGCTTGCCGTTGGAGAAGGTGGCCGTGAGTTTGCCCTGGTCGGCGGCGGAGGCGACGACGTGGTTGTTGGTGAGGATGTGGCCCTGCTTGTCGTAGACGAAGCCGGTGCCGGTGCCGCCCTCACCGTTGTTGCCCTGCGCCTCGATGGTGACGACGCTGGGGAGGGTCTTGCCCGCGATGTTGGACACGGAGCCGGGGGCGCGGCTTTCGGCCTTCGGGTTGCCGACGGCGGAGACGGTGGTGGTGTCGCCGCTGTCGTTCTCCCGGTCGGCGGCCCAGAAGCCGACGCCGCCGCCGATGCCGCCCGCAACGAGCACGGCGGCCAGGACGGCGGCCACGAGCCCGCGCGGCTTGCGCTCCGGCGTACCGGGAGGCGGCGGTACGGGGGCGGTCCCCCACGGGCCGCCGCCCAGGCCGCCGGCGCCGGGGGCACCCGGTTCGCCCGGCTGTCCGCCGTCGGCGGGCCACTGCCCGGTGCCGGAGCCGGGGGCGCCGTAGCCAGGGGTGCCGCCGGGGTCGCCCGCACCGGTCGACGCGAACGCCGCCGGGGGCTGGGCCGGGGCCGGGGGCTGGGCCGGAGGGGTGGGGGACGGCGCGGGGTCGCCCGCCTTCGTCATCTGGTCCGGCGCTGTCCGGTCCGGTGCCGGGCCTATCGGCGCGTCCGGCGCCTCCGGCCGCGCGTCCGGCTTCGCGCCCGCGGTGGGCTCGAAGTCCGGTGCGGGGGGCACCGCGGGGTTCGGGTGCGGCGCCGGAGGGGCCGGTTGCGGCCCGGCCGCAGGCGGTACGGCAGCGCCCTCGTTCTCGGTGCTCACAGCTGTCTCCTCAGGTGCACGACAGTTTTTCCATGACGGCCCACGCGTACGTATTACCGTTGTCAGCATTTCCCACGGCGCGTCAGACCGCCGTAAGGAGCGGCGGCCGTGTGGACTACCACCCTTTATCCCGGACAATTCGCCCTACCGCCATTCCGGGCAACGGCCGGAAGCGGAACCTTCCACCGATGGACACCGGGCGGTGGCACCATAACGCGGTGACCTATGCGCGTTCTGACCGGGACATCCGCCCGGGTCCGCACACCGTGTCCGTCGTCGCCCACCGCGGGGCCTCCGAGGACGCGCCGGAGCACACCCTGGCGGCGTACCGCAGGGCGATCGAGGACGGCGCCGACGCCCTCGAATGCGATGTCCGGCTGACCGCCGACGGTCACCTCGTCTGCGTCCACGACCGGCGCATCGACCGCACGTCCAACGGCCGCGGCGCGGTCTCCGGGCTGGAGCTGGCCGATCTCGCAGCCCTCGACTTCGGCTCCTGGAAGGGGCAGGCCACCGACAAGGAGGCGCCGGATCGGAAGAGCCGCGACAGTACGTCCGTCCTCACCCTCGAACGGCTGCTGGGGCTGATCGCCGACGCCGGGCGCCATGTCGAACTGGCTATCGAGACCAAGCACCCCACCCGCTGGGCGGGTCAGGTCGAGGACCGGCTGATCCAGCTGCTGCGCCGGTACGGGCTCGACGCGCCGCCGCCCGGCGAGCCGCCGCCGGTGCGCGTGATGAGTTTCTCGGCACGCTCGCTGCACCGGGTGCGGATCGCGGCGCCCGCCATCCCCACCGTCTATCTGATGCAGTTCGTCCTGCCGCGCCACCGGGACGGGCAGCTCCCGCCGGGGGTGCGGATCGCGGGGCCCAGCATCCGGATCGTGCGCAACCACCCGACGTATGTGGCGCGGCTCCAGCGCGCGGGGCACCGAGTGCACGTGTGGACCGTCGACGAACCGGACGATGTCGAGCTGTGCGTACGTTTGGGCGTCGACGCACTGATCACGAATCGCCCCAAACAGGTACTGTCCCAACTCGGGCGCTCATAGTGGGCATTACAAGGCGTGCACCGGCGCGTTCATTACGTATTCGATCGTGACGAGTGCGTCACACGATGCCACTTGGCCGGTTTCCGCTCCAGCCCATCGGGGCATCCATCCCCTGGCGTGGGGCTAAGGAGGTCTCGGGGGTGGCGTTGGTGGTGGCACAGAAGGTGCCGACGTCGTCGACCATGGCCGTACCCCATGGTCCTGCGGGCGTCCGCGCGGCAAGACAGTGGATGCGCGGCGATTTGGGCAGGACTGGGGTATCGGATTCGGTCATAGACGACGCAGTGTTGATCCTTTCGGAACTACTCAGCAATGCGTGGCGGCATGGCAGCCCATGCCGCTCCGGCCCTGGCGGCGGGACGGTTCTCGCGGCCTGGAGCGTCGATGAGGACGATCGGGTGACGGTCGAAGTCACCGATGGCGGTGGCCCCACAAGGCCACTTCCGGCCAAACCTTCCGTGACGGCCCGCGGCGGCCGCGGGCTGAACATCATCAGGTCGCTGGCCGACGACTGGGGCGTGCGGGACGGCACGGGCGAGGTCACCGTCTGGGCCCTCCTCCCGGCCGACACCGGCTTCTCCGGCCGGGTCATGCTGCCGACCGGCCTCGGCGCGGAGCTGCGCGCGGAGCTGGAGCCCGGCCTCCGTACGAACAGCACACACGGCGGCGCGAACGGCAGCACGAACGGCGGCGCGAAGAACGGCGCGAACGGCGGCGCGGGCGCCGGCGCGGGTCTCGTGGCGAATATCGACACGAACATCGATCCCGATTTCGACCGCGAGCTGGGCTTCGCCGATCTGGACGAGCTGGCGTGACCGACGCGGCGCATCTGGCCGACCAGGTTCGGTCGAAGGGCTAGGCTCCCGCCCGTACGCGTAGCCGTACGACGACGTACGCGCCGATACGAGCCCGTAGCGATACGAGCAACCATTCGAGCCGCATCCGAGCCGTACGGACAAGCCCTGAGCCGCCACGATCGGGAGACAGCCACACCATGGCCAAGAAGCGCCGCCCCCAGACGAAGGCCGCAGGACCACGGGGCGCCTCGGGCGACATCCCCGTGGTCGGTGCGCGGGAGCCCTGCCCGTGCGGTTCGGGCCGCCGCTACAAGGCCTGCCACGGCCGGGAGGCCGCCCACGCGGTCACCGAGCTGGTGCAGCGGCCCTTCGAGGGCCTCCCCAGCGAATGCGACTGGGTGGCGCTGCGCGAGCTGGTGCCCGCCGCGACCGTCCGGCTGACCCTCGCCGAGGGGCTGCCCGAGGGTGTGCCGTCCGTCACCCTGGCGACCGTGCTGCCGATGGCCTGGCCCGCGCTGCGCCGGGACAGCGGCGCCGTGCTGCTCGGCCTCCAGAACGACACGGCCTCCGGCGACCTCAGTCGCGACCTGGCCGACACGCTGCGGCGCGCGCTGACCGCCGAGCCCGGCACGCCGGTGGCGGCCCAGCGGGCCCCCGGCGACGGTCCGCGCCTCCAGGATCTGCTCGACCCGAAGGGCGCTTTCACGCCGACCCTGCACGAGGGGTTCGAGTTCTGGCTGGAGGATGCCGCGAACGCGACCGGAGAGGTCGCCGCGTCCCTGGAACGGGCCAACGCGGCCGCGATCCCGACCACCCGGCTCACCGGTGTGGAGGCGGCCTACTGGTGCGAGACGCCGGAGAAGAACCACCTGCGCTGGGTGATGCCCCACCCCGAGGAGAAGCTGCTCGACGCGCTCGCGCGGCTGCATGCCGCGGGGGTGTCCTCACTGGGCGAAGGCACCCGTCTGGTGGGCTCTTTCCGGGCCCACGGGCTCACCGTGCCGGTGTGGGACCTGCCCCGCGGCATGGGCGCGGAGGAGACCGAGAAGCCGGCCGCGGCGCTGGCGGAGCGGCTGGGCGAGGCCCTCGCCTCGGACGAGCCGCTGACCGCCGAACAGCGGCGCGCCCGGGGCGGTCTCACCAACCGTCAGGTGACGCTCAGCTGAGCACCCCGACGGGTCGACCGAGCGAGCCGGGAGGCGTGACACTGCTCACAACTCGCGGTTACGCCCTGGAAGTACGCGTCCGGAAATCCGCGATCGAATTTGCTTAGGGCCGATCTCTTGTTACGGTTCTAAAAGCCCGGTCGCTGGTGCATCCCCCGTCGCCAGCGACCGGGCGCTTTCATGTCCGGAACCGGAACGCACGAGTCCGGGACGGATCAACGGGCCGCGGCGGCGCGGGAGTTGCCCCCGCCGCGGACGCCGTGGGCAGGACCCCGGGTCGGCACCGGCCACCTGAAGATCACCCGAACGCAGGACACGCGGCGAGGCCGTGGGCCGCGCCGCGTGTGCAGATGCATCGGATGGTGCGAGGGACGTCCCGGTCAGTACGCGAGCCGGCTGCCCCCGTCGGGCGCGCTGCTGCTCGCCTCGACGAGCGCGTCCACCACGGTGGCCACCTCCGGCAGCCAGGGCCGCCCGCGGCGGCGCTGTGGCGCGCGCTCCCAGCGCACCCGGCCCAGCCCGGTCTGCGACGGCGGCAGCACCAGATAGCCGCCCTCGCCGTGGAACCGCAGCGAGCTGGGCACCCAGTCCTGGCGGTTGAGGAGCTCCCCCAGCTCTTCGAGGGAGTACGGGGCCACCAGCAGCGACCAGCGGGTGGGCG
Source organism: Streptomyces sp. BRA346 (assembly GCF_052851135.1). Classification (NCBI taxonomy): domain Bacteria; kingdom Bacillati; phylum Actinomycetota; class Actinomycetes; order Kitasatosporales; family Streptomycetaceae; genus Streptomyces; species Streptomyces sp. BRA346. The sequence goes on from NZ_JAIWIH010000025.1 coordinate 9,350, forward strand.
TGGCGACCACCGGGCCGAGCCGGACGCCCGCCCGGTCGAAGGCGGCCAGCGCCCTGGCCCCGGCGACCGCGGGCAGGCTGAGCGCGCACGGGGCCGTGCCGCCGGTGGCGAGCAGGAGCGGCGCACCGGGGCGGTTGGTCCACCACCAGCGCACCATGCGCGGATCGGTGGTGGCCGCGAGGAGAACGGGGTCGAAGGGGTGGCCGCCCGGCACCGCACAGTCCGGGTCGGGACAGCCGCACACCCGCATGCGTCCGCCGCCGGGCCGGAGGCCGATGCCCGGCAGGACGGGCCACTGCCACTCGGTGGCGCAGGTGAGCGCCGCGCGGAGCTGCGGCGAGCGTGCGCCGCGCCGCAGCGAGAACTTGCGTCGCCTTCCGAGGATCTCGCGCATGAGCGCTCGTTCCTTTCCGTTAACGCCGAGGGCTGTATCCGTTCGCACTACATGGCACTACACATGGCACTACGTGGCGCTGCCGGGCGTCGTTCGGCCACTCACAGCACGTGGATCACAAGTCACTGCGCGTACAAGGCAGCGCATCACGCCGCGGGCCGAGCGTGGAACGTGGCGAGGGGTGGCGCGCGCATGGCGCTTACCGACCTGGGTGGTGCGTTTTCCTCGCCACTCGGGGAGGGGCGCGGCCGTTGTGGTCTATGACGCCTGGACCGGCCACGGGGTTCCGGGGCGGTCCGATCTGCCCCAGGCCCTCTCCGAATGTGTACCCGCCGCGATGGAGACGACGCGCTGTCGAATGACGTCAGTCGACCTCAAATTGACAGCGTAACGACTTTTTTTCAGCCAAGTTCAATTCCCCACAGACACTAACAAGACCACCGGGACAATGCTGGACATCGCCTCTCCCGTGCGTGTACATCTGGAGACAGTAGCGGCACAGTAGCGGCGCAGCATGACAGGGGGTTTGCGATGCTATTGAGCAAGCTGGGCGCGACGGGTGAAGGCAGCGGTCCATGAACTCGCCCCATCCGCCGAAAGTGGCTGGAATCGATTCTTCCCTCCCCGCACCCACGCAAACTGCCGATCCCATCGGTCAGCCCCTCGCCGCGCCCGACCCCGGGGTCCAGGACCGGCTCGCCGGGTGGGTCTCGGATCTCACCACGCTGCACGAACTCACCGAGCGGCTGGTCCACACCAGCACCCTCGACAAGGCGCTGAGGGAGCTGCTGCGCGCGGGCGCCGCGCTCGTGGGCGCGCAGCGCGGGCTGGTCGCGCTCGAACCGGCGGACGGGCAGGGCCCGGTGACCACCGTGGGCCTCGGCCTCGGCCGCGCCGACCTCGGTCAGATCGAGACGATCCCGGGCAGCTCCGCGCCCGGCGGCCATCTCCTCGACGGTCTGCCCGAGCCGGGCGGCAAGCGGCGCGCCGACGTCACCCACCCCGACATCGCGGGCGAGACCGGTCTCCACCCGCGCCACCGCGAGGTCGCCGCCCGCCTCGGCTTCGCCGCCAGCTACGCGGTCCCGCTGGACCCGTTCCCCGGCTCCGGCCCGGCCCCCGGGCTCACCACCGTGCCCGCCCCCGCCGCCGAGGACGCGTCCCCGGGCGCGGGCGACCGTACGGCGCCGGGCGCGGGCCAGGGCGCCGCGCAGGCCCCCGCCCCGGCCGCCGCGCCCGGCATGGCGGGCGTGCCAGCGGGGCGCCTCGGCGCGGTCGCGTGGCTCTACGACGAACCGGCCGAGCCCGAGGAGCACCAGCGCCATCTGGTGGCCCTGTACTGCCGTTACGCCGCCGCCCACATCACCCGGCTGATCGAGCTGGCCCGCGCCCGCGCCACCGTGGCGACCGTTCGGGAGGAGCTGCTGCCCACCCGGCTGCCGCGGCTTCCCGGGGTGCGCCTGGCCGTCCGCCACCGCCCCGGCCCGCGGGGCGGCGGGGACTGGTACGACGCGCTGCCGCTGCCGGACGGCGCCCTCGGCCTCTCGGTCGGCGCGGTCACCGGTTCCGGGCCCAGCACCATCGTCGCGATGGGGCGGCTGCGGGCCTCGCTCCGCGCGTACGCCGTGATGGAGGGCGAGGATCCGGTCGCCGTGCTCTCCGATCTGGAGCTGCTGCTGCGGCTCACCGAGCCCGCCCGCTCCGCGACCGCCCTGTTCGCCTACTGCGAGCCCGGGGTGCGCCGGGTGCTGCTGGCCGGGGCGGGGCACTGCCCGCCGCTGATCACCGGGGAGCGGCGCACGGAGTTCGTGGAGACCACGCTGTCCGCGCCGCTGGGCATGCTCTCCTGCTGGGAGGCGCCGAGCGTGGAGATCGAGCCCGCCTGCGGAGAAACGCTTTTGTTCTACAGCGACGGGCTGCTCCACCGCACCGGTGAGCCGATGGACCGGGCCTTCGCCCGGCTGCACGCGGCCGCGGCGGGCGCTCCCAGGGCGGTGCGCGCCGATCCGGACGCCTTCGCGGACCATGTGCTGCTGGCGATGTTCCCCGGCGACGGCGAGGCCGTCGAGACCCATGACGCAGGCACCGGGCCCCACGCGGGGACGGACGGGGAGGACGGCGGGGAGGACATCGTCCTGCTCGTCGCCCACTTCGACTGAGCGGCGCCCGAGCGAGCGCCCGATCGGCGACTGATCGGGCGGCTGATCAGGGCTGCCCATAACGTCTCCCGGGGCCCGTACCCCCGGATCTACCATGGGAGAGGTCCAGTTCGAGGAGGATGACGTGACCGAGGAGCCCACTCCTGACGCCCTGGAGACCCCGGAGGCCGAGGAGCAGCCCATCAAGCAGCGGAAGAACGGCCTCTACCCGGGCTTGTCCGATGAGCTTGCCGAGAACATGAAGTCCGGCTGGGCGGACACCGAGCTGCACGATCTGAGCCCCATCGAACAGGCCCCGAACACCGCCCGCCGGCGCGCCGCGCTCTCCGCGCGCTTCCCCGGCGAGCGCCTGGTCATCCCCGCGGGCAACCTCCGCACCCGTTCCAACGACACGGAGTACAGCTTCCGCGCCGCGACCGAGTACGCGTACCTCACCGGCGACCAGACGGAGAACGGCGTCCTGGTGCTGGAGCCGGACGCGGGCGGCGGCCACAAGGCGACGGTGTACCTCCTGCCGCGCTCCAACCGGGAGAACGGCGAGTTCTGGCTGGACGGCCAGGGCGAGCTGTGGGTCGGGCGGCGGCACAGCCTCGGCGAGGCCGAGCGGCTCCTGGGCCTGCCCGCCAAGGACGTGCGCGAGCTGCCCGACCAGCTCCGCGCCGCGACCGGACCGGTGCGTGTCGTGCGCGGCCATGACGCGGGGATCGAGGCGGCGCTGACCGACAAGGTCACCGCCGAGCGCGACGAGGAGCTGCGGGTCTTCCTCAGCGAGCAGCGCCTGGTCAAGGACGACTTCGAGATCGCCCAGCTCCAGGCGGCCGTCGACTCGACCGTGCGGGGCTTCGAGGACGTCGTGAAGGTCCTCGACAAGGCGGAGGCGACCTCCGAGCGCTACATCGAGGGCACGTTCTTCCTGCGCGCCCGCGTCGAGGGGAACGACGTCGGCTACGGCTCGATCTGCGCCGCCGGTCCGCACGCCACCACCCTCCACTGGGTGCGCAACGACGGCCCGGTCCGCTCCGGCGACCTGCTCCTCCTCGACGCCGGGGTCGAGACCACCACCCTCTACACGGCGGACGTCACCCGCACCCTGCCGGTCAATGGCAGCTACGGCCCGCTCCAGCGGAAGATCTACGACGCGGTGTACGAGGCGCAGGAGGCGGGCATCGCGGCGGTCAAGCCGGGCGCGAAGTACCGCGACTTCCACGACGCCGCCCAGCGCGTCCTGGCCACCAAGCTCGTCGAATGGGGCCTGGTCGAGGGCCCCGTCGAGCGCGTCCTGGAGCTGGGGCTCCAGCGCCGCTGGACGCTGCACGGCACCGGCCACATGCTCGGCCTGGACGTGCACGACTGCGCCGTGGCCCGCACCGAGACGTACGTGGAGGGCACGCTGGAGCCCGGCATGTGCCTCACCGTCGAGCCCGGCCTCTACTTCCAGCCGGACGACCTGACCGTGCCCGAGGAGTACCGGGGCATCGGCGTCCGGATCGAGGACGACATCCTGGTGACGGAGGACGGCAACCGCAATCTGTCGGCGGGGCTGCCGCGGACCGCCGATGACGTCGAGGCGTGGATGGCCCGGATCATCGCCCAGCGGAGCTGAGGCGGGAGGAATACCGGTGGGGGGAGCGGCGGACGCCGCTCCCCCCACCGGTATTGATCGCCTGTCGTTGATCGCCTGTCGCTGACCGCCTGTCGTTGACCGCCGATAGGGTGCGTGCCCATGGCGGAATCATGGGTCGATTCGGCGGAGGCCCTGGGCAGTGATCTGCATCTGGAGCTGGCCGCGGCGGGCGGCCGCCGCACCGCCCTGAGCGACCGCCATGTGCGCCGGATGCGTCAGCGCTACCGGTGCCGCCGCGACCAGCTGGTGGCCGCCCTCGCCGAGCGCGCCCCGCACATCCGGGCCTCCGGCATCGCCGCCGGGCTGCACGCGGTCCTCGCGCTGCCGCCCGGCACCGAGCGGTCCGCCGTACGGGCCGCCGCCGCACAGGGGCTCGCCCTCGACGGGCTGGCGGATTACCGCCACCCCGATGCCATGGGCCCGGCCCCTGACGGCCTGGTGGTGGGATATGCGGCACCGCCCGATCACGCATTCGCGGGGGCATTGGAAGCGCTGTGCCGGGCACTGCCGCCCGGTGATTCCCTTATTTCCAGGTGAAACCCGTACAGATGACGCTCGCGTATTCCCTCGGCTTCTCCACGTGCAGGAACTGCACCGTCCAGTCGCCCGGATCGTTGCTCAGGGGGATGGCTTCGTGCTTCTTCTTCCCCTGGAACCACCCCGCGAAGTCGTCCGGGTAGGTCAGACGGGCCTCGTCGGACGTACCGGCCAGGCTGTACAGATCGAAGGGTTTGCTGGTGTAGCCCAGGTCGAGGTTCTGCTGGGCGGGTCCCCCACCGAAGTCGTAGGGCTTGCCCGTAGCCGAGTCGATCTCGTGCGGGGGCTTGACCGCGACGGACAGGTAATACTTCCGGGACGTCTTCTTCAGCGCGTACTTGTCGCGGAATGCGATGTGCACCTTGCCGGTCTTCGGATCAGGCTCGACGGAGTGCACGATGTCCCCCTCCTGCCGCTCCTCGGACGGCAGGTTGCATTCCCCTCCGGCCCATTTATCGGGATCGGGAGTCCAGAAATCGCGCGAGATGTCCACATCGCTGTCGATATAGGTCGGCGCCTTCTTCTTCGGCGCCTTCGAAGCCGTCGGCGTCTTCTTCCCGTCGTCCTTCGCCTCCGTGCCCCGGTCGCCATCGCCCAGCCCCTGGACGAGGAGCACCGCGACGACGGCCAGCGCGGCGGCGCCGAGCCCGACCGACGTACCCAGCAGCCAGGTGCGCCGCTTCGCCGGGGCGCCGGGCGCGGACAGCTGGGTCGGGGTGTAGGCGTACGGCCCCGGGGGCGGTGGCGCAGGAGGCAGGCTGGTCTGCGTGAAGGCCTCGGCCGGGCCGAAGCCGGGGGTCGTTGACGGCCTGCCGTCCGGCACCCCGGAGACCGACGGCGCCCGCGGTGCCGGTTCGGCGAGGGCCACGAGGGCGGCGTACGTGGGGTCCTCCGCCAGGGCCGACCGCACGGAGCAGCGCGCGACGATCTCCTGGAGCCCCGGCCGCGCGCCGGGGTCCTTGGCCACGCACGCCCGGATCAGCTCCGCGAGGTGCGGGTCCATACCGGCCACGTCGATGTCCTCGTGCACCGCGCGATAGCTGACACCGGCCGCCTCGCCGTGGCCGAAGGGAGGCCGTCCGGTGGCGGCGAACGCCATGGTGGCGCCGAGGGCGAAGACATCCGCCGCGGGGCCCGCCTCGTTGCGCAGCAGCACTTCGGGGGCGGTGAAACCGGGCGTTCCCGACGCGTACCCCATCTCGGTGAGGACGGTCTGCCCGGCCCCGCGCGCGATGCCGAAGTCGATGAGCTGGGGGCCCTGGGCCGAGAGGATCACGTTCTGCGGCTTGAGGTCCCGGTGGGTGACGCCGTACGCGTGGACCGCCGCGAGCCCCTCCGCCAGGGCGGCGAACACGCCGCGGCAGGTTTCCGCGGGCAACGGGCCGCGCGCGTCGGCCGCCTTGCTCAGGGTGGGGCCCGAGACATACTCGGTCGCCAGCCAGTAGGGGGCCGCATCCAGGGACGCGTCGATCAGGCTCGCGGTGTAGGCGCTGCGCACCGCCCGCACCGTCTCGACCTCGCGCCGGAACCGGGCGAGCGCACCGGGATGGTCGACGATCTCTTCCCGGATCACCTTGATCGCCACCAGGCGGCCACCCGGCGAACGGCCGAGGTACACCTGCCCCATGCCGCCCGCTCCCAGCCTCTCCAGCAGGGCGTACGGGCCTATGTGGACAGGGTCTTGGGGTCGGAGAGCGTTCACCCGACTGATCCTAGAGGCGGTGTTCCCCGCTCACGACGCTCTGAGCAGCGAGTCCTCGCGCCACTTGAGGATCTTGTCGAAACTCACCACCACCCCGCCGCGGCCCGGTCGGTCGCGGTAGCGGACGTGGTCGGTGAGGGCCTCGATGAGAAAGAGCCCCCGCCCGTGCTCCGCGTGCGCGGGAGCCGGGCTCTGCGGGTGCTGCGGCCTCGGCGCCGATGCCGGACGCCGCTCGCTCCGGGTGCGCGACTCACGGCGGACGGTGCCCCGGTGGGCGAAGCCGGGACCCGAGTCGGTGACCTCGATGCGGCAGGTGTCGCCGTCGATGAAGGCCGTGACGCGGTAGTCCCCGCCCGTACCGTCGCTGCCGCCGTGCTCCACCGCGTTCGCGCATGCCTCGGAAAGGGCGACCGACAGGTCGTAGGAGATCTCCGGATCGACTCCGGCCGTCTCCATGGTGCCGAGGAGCAGTCGTCGTGCGAGCGGAACGCTCGCCGCCTCGCGGGGCAAATGGAGTGACCACCAGATGCTCATGCTCCAGCCTCCCGGCCGCGGCTCGACATACCGTTACGTATTGCCTGGGTCCATGGTCCGTAAGCGTCCGATTGACGTGACTCCGCTCATTCGGCGGACGCGCGCGGTAGGCGCACCGGTGTATAGGCCTGTCCCGGTGTGCGCCGGTACGCCCTACCCGCCGTGGGGAACGCGTTTACCCAGTGGGATGATGGCGCGGCCATGGCTTCCCCTGTCGCCCGTGCGGGTGCCGATCTGCGCATGTTGCGGGCCGCGGTGTTCACCGCGGCCTGTGTCGTGCTGTCCGCGGCGGGGCATGTGCTGGCGTCCTGTGCCACCGTGCCGCTGTGGACGCTCGGCGTGGGCGCCGCGGCGATGTTCGCGATGGTGCTGCCGCTGGCCGGGCGGGAGCGGTCGCTGCCCGGGATCGCGTCGGTGCTGGCCCTGGGGCAGCTCGCGCTGCATTCCCTCTTCGGCTACGGGCAGCAGGCGGCCGCCGCCGCGGAGGCCGCCCACCGTGCGCACGCCGCCGACGGCCGCGTCATCGGCATGGCGGCGAAGCTGCTGTGCACGACGCTCCCCGGCCGCCTCGACGCGGCCACGGCGCACCGGATCGTCGCCCGGTCGGGCATCGATCCGTCGGCCGTGCACTCCGCGCCGTCCACCGCGACTCCTCAGCCCGCGCACCACCTGGGCCTGACGGCCCTGCTGCCGTCGCTGCCCATGACCCTGGGCCATCTGCTGGCCGCGCTCGCCGTCGGCTGGCTGCTGCGGCGCGGCGAGCGGGCCGTGTGGCGGGCGGTACGGCTGTCGCTGGACGGGGCGCGCGGGGTCGCGGAAGCGGCGCTCGTACGGTCGCTGCGCGCCGCGCTGGGCCTCGTACGGACGCTGCTCACCGGGCTCATGGACGCCGCGTCCGGCACCGCGCCGCCCCGCCCGCGTAACGACGGGGCGGACGAGGGCGGGACGGCGGCCGTCGTCCTCCAGCACAGCGTGATCAGGCGGGGACCGCCGGCGTACGACCTCGCGGCCTGACGCGACACTCCTCCAGCGGGACCGGAGGGTGGCCGCGCCGGAGCCGCACGCGCGCCACCCCACCGATCACTCCTCATCTGGAGCTTTTGACATGAACGCCATGCGTCGTCGCCGTCTGCCGGTTCTCGGAGGTCTCACCGCGGGCGCCCTGGTGCTGCTCGCCGCGGGCCCCGCCTTCGCGCACGTCACCGTGCAGCCGGAGCAGGCCGAGAAGGGCGGCTACAGCACCGTCGACTTCAAGGTGCCCAACGAGCGGGACGACTCCTCGACCGTCAAGCTCGAGGTCAACCTGCCCACCGACCATCCGCTCGCCTCCGTCATGCCCCAGCCGGTGCCCGGCTGGGACGTGAAGGTCACCAAGTCCAAGCTGCCGAAGCCCCTCGAGACGGACGACGGCAAGGTGACCGAGGCGGTCACCAAGATCACCTGGACCGGCGGAAAGATCGAACCGGGCATGTTCCAGCAGTTCCCGGTCTCGGTCGGCCCGCTGCCGAAGGACGCCGACCAGCTCGCCTTCAAGGCCCTCCAGACGTACGACGACAAGCAGGTCGTCCGTTGGATCGAGGAGCCCGAGGAGGGCGCGCCGGAGCCGGAGAACCCGGCGCCGGTCCTCAAGCTCACCGACGCGGCCGAGGGCTCGCACGGGCACGGCTCCGCGAGCGCGGGCGACGCCGGGGGGACGAAGGCCACGGCGTCCGGCGACACGGCGAAGACCGCGTCGGAGTCGGACGACGACGGCACCGACACCACCGCACGGGTGCTGGGCATCGCGGGCATCGTCATCGGCGCCGCCGGGGTCACCTTCGGTGTCCTCGCGGGCCGCCGCCGCTCCGCCTGACCAGAGCTCGACCAGCCTGACCAGCCGGTACCCCGCGTGACGGCGGCGGGCCGCGGGCCCGCCGCCGTCACGCACCACCGATCCGACGATCTCTTTGGAGAACAGCTCCATGCGCACCAAGATCCTGGGCTCCGCCCTCGTCGTCGCCGCCGCGCTCACCCTCACCGCCTGCGGCGGCTCCGGCGACGGCGGTGACAAGGGGGACAGCGCCGCCAGCGTCTCGGGCGGCCGGAAGACGGGACAGGCGATCGTCCTGAACAACGACGCCAAGACCAAGCCCGACCTGGTCCTCACCGACACCGAGGGCAAGAAGTACGACCTGCTCAAGGAGACCAAGGGCCACCCGACCCTGCTCTTCTTCGGCTACACCCACTGCCCGGACGTCTGTCCGCTGACCATGAGCAACCTCGGCATCGCCGTGTCCAAGCTGTCCAAGGCCGAGCGGGAGAAGCTGCGGGTCGTGATGGTCACCACCGACCCGGAGCGCGACACCCCGCAGCGGATGCGGAAGTGGCTGGACGCCCAGGGCGGCAAGGACTTCGTCGGGCTGACCGGCGACTTCGACACCATCCAGGCCGGGGCCAAGCCGCTCGGCATCTTCATCGAGAAGCCGAAGAAGGAGAAGGACGGCAGCGTCCTCGTCAACCACGGCGCCCAGGTGCTGGGCTTCTCGCCCAAGGACGACAAGGGGCACTGGATCTACACCACGTCGACCTCGCCCCAGCAGTACGCCAAGGACCTCCCGAAGATCATCAAGGGGGAGAACCCGTGACCGCCCGGCGCCGGGCCGCCGCCGCGGCCGCCCTCGCCCTCGGACTGACCGGCACGCTCGCGGCCTGCGGCGGCGACGACGGCGGGGACCGCCCCGAACTGTCCGTCGGCGGCGCCTACATCCCGCGGCCCGCGATGGCCGACATGGCGGCGGGCTTCCTGACCGTGACCAACAAGGGGGGCGGCGCGGACAAGCTGACGTCCGTCACCACCCCGCTCGCCCGCGACGTCACGATGCACACCACCAAGGGCACCCAGATGAAGCAGGTCGGCTCGCTCGACGTGCCCGCGGACGGAGAACTGAAGCTGACCAGCGGCGGCGATCATCTGATGCTGACAAAACTGGTCCACCGTCCGAAGGTCGGTGAGAAGGTCGAATTCACCCTGCACTTCGCCACCTCCGAACCCGTCACGATCAAGGTCCCGGTCGAGCCGATGACGTACCGTCCCAAGGACTGACAGCCGATGCCCTCGCTGACCTCCCCGACCGCCCGGCCCCGGCCCGGTGCCCGGATCTCCGTCACCGCCCGGCGGCTGCTGTCGGTCCTCGGCACGCTGCTCGCCGCGCTGCTGTGCGCGCTGAGCTTCGGCGCCGGGCCCGCGTCCGCGCACGCCGCGCTCACCTCCACCAGTCCCGGTGAGGGCGCGGTGGTGAAGTCCGCGCCGTCGGACGTCTCGCTCACCTTCACGGAGGGCGTGCTGCTCGGCCGGGACGCGGTGCGCGTCCTGGACCCCAAGGGCAAGCGCGTGGACGCCGGGAAGGCGGCGCACGTGGGCGGCACGTCGTCGACCGCGTCGGTCGCGCTGCGCTCCGGGCTGGCCGACGGCACCTACACGGTGGCGTGGAAGGCGGTCTCGGAGGACAGCCACCCGGTGAGCGGCGCGTTCACCTTCTCCATCGGCGCCCCGTCCAAGACCTCGGTCACGGCGCCGACGGGCGAGAGCGGCGACAGCACGGTCACGACCCTGTACGGCATCGGGCGGTACGCGGCCTACGGCGGCTTCGCGGCGCTGGTCGGCGCTTGCGTGTTCGCCGGGGTGTGCCGCTCCTCCCGCCCGGTCCGGAAGATCGCCGTCGGCGGCTGGGCGACGCTCTTCGGCGCCACCCTGATGCTGTTGCTGCTGCGCGCCCCCTACGCCAACTCCGAGGGGCTCGGCACGGTCTTCGACCTCGGCGGGCTCGGCGGCGTCCTCGACACCAAGCCGGGCGCGGCGCTGCTGTCGCGGCTGCTGCTGCTCGGCGTGGCGGCCGTCTTCCTGGCCGTGCTCTTCGGCTCGTACACCCGCCACACCGAGGCGGCGGAGGAAGACGCCAAGCGGCGCCAGGACCTCGCCTTCGGGCTCGGCTTCGGCGGCGTCGTCGTCGCGGTGGGCCTCGCCGCGACCTGGGCGATGGCCGAGCACGCCTCGGTCGGTATCCAGCGGCAGCTGGCCATGCCGGTGGACGTGATCCACCTGGTCGCGGTCGGGGTGTGGCTGGGCGGTCTGGCCTCGCTCGCGGTGACGCTCCGCGCGGGCGTGCCGATCGAGCGGGCGGCCGTGCTCCGCTTCTCCCGGCTCGCCTTCGGCTCCGTCGTCGCCCTGGTCCTCACCGGGCTGTACCAGTCGTGGCGGCAGGTCGGCTCCTGGAAGGCGCTGACCGGCACGGAGTACGGGCGGTGGCTGCTGATCAAGGTGGCGCTGGTGGCGGTGCTCGTCGGCATCGCCGCCGTCTCGCGCCGCTGGACCGCCCGCTTGACGGACGCCGGGAGCACGGAGAAGGCACAGGTGGCGGCGGAAGCGGAGGTCCGGACGGAGGCCAAGGCGGTGGTGAAGGAGCCGGTCCGTACCGGCGCCGCCGGAGCCGACTCCGGCTCGGACTCCGGATCGGACTCCGGATCGGACTCCGACTCCGGCGACAGCTCCGGCGAGGAGTCCCCCGCGGACTCCTCGGCCGGTGAGGCGGCCGCGTCCGGCGACGAGGGCAGGGGCCCGGCGAAGACCGGGGACGGTGACGGGGCCGACGACGACCCCGTACGCGCCGCCCAGCTCGCCCGTCAGCGCGCGGCCAAGGACAAGACCGCCGCCCAGCGGGAGCGCGACGCCGACCCGCAGCGCAGCGGACTGCGCCGCTCCGTGATCGCCGAGACCGTCGTGGCCGCCGTGCTGCTCGCGGTGACCACCGTGCTGAGCGGCACCCAGCCGGGCCGGGCGGAGACCGGGAAGCCCGCGGCCGCGGCCGCGGACCCCGGTGGGCTGAACGTCGATCCGGTGAGCGTGTCGATCCCGTACAACACGGGGCCCAAGAGCGGGCGCGGCAAGGCCATCGTCATGCTCGACCCGGCGCTGCCCGGCGACAACGCCCTCAACGTCTTCATCAGCGACTTCGCCGACCGCCCGATCGACGTGCCGGAGGTGAAGGTCTCGCTGACCCTGAAGCAGAAGGGCCTGGGCCCGCTGTCGATCCCCCTCAAGCACCGCTCCACCGGACACTGGAGCGCCCAGAGCGTGCAGCTCCCCATGGCCGGGAAGTGGCTGCTCTCCCTGACCGTACGCACCTCCGACATCGACCAGGTGACGGAGACCAGGAACGTGAAGGTCGCACAATGACCACTCGGCAGGCCGCGAAGGCCCCCGAAACCCCTGAAACCCCCGACACACCGCAGGACCCGCACACCACCCCCGCCGGGGTGTCCCGGCGCCGTCTGCTGGGCACGGCCGGCGCCGCGGGCGCGGCCGGGCTCGTCGTCGGCGGGGCGGCCGGCGCGTACGCCGCGGAGGCGACGCGGAACACGCCCTCGCCGCTCAGTTCGGTCGGCTCCACGACCGTCCCCTTCCACGGCACGCACCAGGCCGGGATCACCACCCCGCTCCAGGCCCACGGCCATCTCATCGCCTTCGACCTGGCGCCCGGCGCGAACCGCAAGCAGGCCGCCGCGCTGCTGCGCCGGTGGTCGAGGACGGCGCGCGAGCTGACCGAGGGCAAGGCCCCGCCGGACGACACGGGCATCGCGCTCGACGCCGGACCGTCGTCCCTCACGGTCACCTTCGGCTTCGGCCGCACCTTCTTCGGCAGGGCCGGGCTGAAGGACCGGCTCCCGGAGGCGCTCGCCCCGCTGCCCGACTTCGCCTCGGACGCGCTCGACGCGAAGCGCAGCAACGGCGATCTGTGGATCCAGATCGGCGCCAATGACGGGCTCGTCGCCTTCCACGCGCTGCGCGCGCTCCAGCGGGAGGCCGGGGACGCGGCCCGGCTGCGCTGGCAGATGAACGGCTTCAACCGCACCCCCGGGGCCACCGGCCACCCCATGACCGTGCGCAATCTGATGGGCCAGGTCGACGGGACGAACAACCCCAAACCGGAGGAGCCGGACTTCGACCGGCGCATCTTCGTACCGGACAAGGGGGAACCGGCCTGGATGGCGGGCGGTTCGTACGCCGTGGTGCGCCGCATCCGGATGCTGCTCGACTCCTGGGACAACCTGTCCCTGGAGCGGCAGGAGAAGGTCATCGGCCGCCGCAAGTCGGACGGGGCCCCGCTGTCCGGCGGCACCGAGACGACCCCGGTACGGCTCGACAAGATGGGCGCGGACGGCGGGCTGGCCATCGGGGGCGCCGCCCACGTACGGGTCGCGGCGCCCGAGTCCAACCAGGGCGCGGCCATGCTGCGCCGCCCGTTCTCGTACCACGACGGCTACCGCGACGACGGGGCGCCGGACGCGGGGCTGCTGTTCATCGCCTGGCAGGCGGATCCGATGAAGGGGTTCGTCCCGGTGCAGCGGAAGCTGGACCTCGGGGACGACCTGTCCCGGTTCCTGCGGCACGAGGCGAGCGCGCTCTTCGCGGTGCCGGGCGGCCCCGCCCGGGACGAGTACGTGGGTCAGGCACTCTTGGAAGGGTGAGCGAGAAAGGGTGAGCGGGGGACGGACCCGGCTCGCCCCCGGCCGCCGCTGGGTATCGTGGCGGCTCTCATACGATCACAGGGAGCCACCGTGATGTCGGCCAGTCACTACGTCTACCTCGGCCCCGAGGGCACCTTCACCGAGGCCGCGCTGCGGTCCCTGCCGGAGGCTGCCACGCGCGAGCTGGTCCCGATGGTCTCGGTGCCGGCGGCGCTGGACGCCGTGCGCAGCGGCGCCGCGGCGGCCGCCCTGGTGCCCATCGAGAACTCGGTCGAGGGCGGGGTCACCGCGACCCTCGACGAGCTGGCCACCGGCGAACCGCTGATGATCTACCGCGAGGTGCTGCTGCCGATCAGCTTCGCGCTGCTGGCGCGGCCGGGCACCACGCTCGCGGACGTCAAGACGGTGACCGGGCACCCGGTGTCCCAGCCGCAGGTCCGCAACTGGCTCGCGGCGAACCTGCCGGACGCCCTGTGGGAGTCGGCGGCCTCGAACGCGGACGGCGCGCGGCTGGTACAGGAGGGGCGCTACGACGCGGCGTTCGCGGGCGCGTTCGCGGGGCCGAAGTACGGCCTGGAGCCGCTGGTCACCGACATCCACGACGCGGAGAACGCGATGACCCGCTTCGTGCTGGCCGGGCGCCCGGCCCGGCCGGCCGCCCGGACCGGCGCGGACAAGACGTCCGTGGTGATCTGGCTCGGCGACGACCACCCGGGCGCGCTGCTGGAGCTGCTCCAGGAGTTCTCGGCGCGCGGCGTCAACATGATGCGGATCGAGTCGCGCCCGACCGGCGAGGGCATCGGCCGCTACTGCTTCTCGGTGGACTGTGAGGGGCACATCGCGGACCGGCGGGTGGGGTCGGCCCTGATGGGGCTGAAGCGGATCTGCCCGAAGGTGCGCTTCCTGGGGTCGTACCCGCGGGCGGGGGTGGAGGCGGCGGACCTGGCTCCGCTGCGCGCCGGCACCTCGGACGAGGCGTTCGCGGAGGCGACGGAGTGGCTGGCCCGCTGCCAGGACGGGCGGGGCTGAGCACGGGGCTTCGGGGCCCGTCAACCACGGGCCCGGACCGTCGTCGCCAAAAGTTATCCACAGGCTCGACTCCGCGCTGGGGACAAGTCGACAACACCAAACCGGCAATGTCGACACATCACCACAGTCACCTCATCGGCTCACAACACCGGACATTGTGCATCCGTCACCGCAATTCCAAAGATCCGCTCTTTGGAGTGAGGGATTCCTCTCTCAAAGAGTGTGTGAACGCGGTTCGATAGGGGAATCCATCGCCGAGCACTCGGCGGACCAAACGATCAACGCGACATCCACAGATCTCACACACAGGCTGTGGATAACCCAGCGGTATCCCAACAGGCCTGTGGACAACGAACCGCCAACTCGCCCCGCACACACGGGAAGCCAGTCATCTCTTTGCCCCTTTTCGGGGAATGCGCACGCATTCCTTGACGCCGGTCCCCACAGGAATTCCCAGGTTTTCCCACAGCCCTAAATAGGGGCAAAAAGGGGCACATCGGAATATCGCGTCGAGCCCCCGAGGTCACACCGGTAACCTGGGGGGGTGATTGACCTTCGCCTGCTCCGTGAGGACCCCGACCGTGTGCGCGCCTCCCAGCGCGCCCGTGGAGAAGACGTCGGCATCGTCGACGCGCTCCTGGCCGCCGACGAGCGGCGCAGGTCCTCCAGCGTCCGCTTCGACGAGCTGCGCTCCGAACAGAAGTCGCTCGGCAAGCTCGTCCCCAAGGCTTCCGGGGACGAGAAGGCCGAGCTCCTGAAGAAGGCGGGCGAGCTGTCCGCCGCGGTCAAGGCGGCCGACGCCGAGCAGGACGCGGCGGCCGAGGAGACCCAGACACTGCTGCGCCAACTGGGCAACCTCGTCCACCCGGACGTCCCCGTGGGCGGCGAGGACGACTTCACCGTCCTGGAGACCGTCGGCACCCCGCGCGACTTCGCGGCCGAGGGCATCGACCCCAAGGACCACCTGGAACTGGGCGAGCTGCTCGGCGCGATCGACACCGAGCGCGGCGCCAAGGTCTCCGGATCGCGCTTCTACTACCTCACCGGCGTCGGCGCGCTGCTGGAGCTCGCGCTGGTGAACGCGGCGATGGCGCAGGCCACCGCGGCGGGCTTCACCCCGGTGCTCACCCCGGCGCTGGTCAAGCCGAAGGCCATGGAGGGCACCGGCTTCCTGGGCCAGGCCGCGGAGGACGTCTACCACCTGGACAAGGACGACCTCTACCTGGTCGGCACCTCCGAGGTGCCGCTGGCCGCGTACCACATGGACGAGATCCTGGACGCGGAGCAGCTGCCCCGGCGCTACGCGGGCTTCTCCTCCTGCTTCCGCCGCGAGGCCGGGTCGTACGGCAAGGACACCCGGGGCATCTTCCGGGTGCACCAGTTCGACAAGGTCGAGATGTTCGTCTACACGACGCCGGAGGACGCCGAGGCCGAGCACCAGCGGCTGCTGGAGTGGGAGAAGCAGTGGCTGACCTCGCTGGAGCTGCCGTTCCGGGTGGTCGACCTGGCCTCGGGTGACCTGGGCTCGTCCGCGACGCGGAAGTTCGACTGCGAGGCGTGGATCCCGACCCAGAGCAAGTACCGCGAGCTGACCTCGACATCCAACACCACCGAGTTCCAGTCGCGGCGGCTGTCGATCCGGATGCGCGAGGGCAAGAAGGTGCGTCCGCTGGCGACGCTGAACGGCACGCTGTGCGCGGTCACCCGGACCATCGTCGCGATCCTGGAGAACCACCAGCAGGCCGACGGTTCGGTGCGGGTGCCCGAGGTGCTGCGGCCGTTCCTGGGCGGGCGCGAGGTCCTGGCACCGGTCGCCCGGTGAGCGCCGGGGACCTTCCGTATCGCCTGGTCGCGACGGATCTGGACGGGACGCTGCTGCGTCCCGACCACACCGTCTCGGCCCGCACCCGCGCCGCGCTCGCCGCAGCCACCGCGGCCGGTGCCGCCCATATCGTCGTCACCGGGCGGACCGTGCCGGTGGCCCGGCACATACTGGACGACCTCGGCTACGACGGGCTCGCGGTGTGCGGTCAGGGCGCGCAGCTCTACCACGCGGGCGAGCACCGGCTGCTGACCTCCGTCACGCTGGACCGCAAGGTGGCGATGCTGGCGCTGGAGAAGATCGCGGCGGAGACCGGTCCGCTGCTGCTGGCCGCGGCCCGCGACGGCCTCGACGGCCAAGTGCTGTTCGGCCCGGGATACCGGGTCGGGCACGGGGAGATGCCGGTCACCTCCTTCAGCGACCTGGACGAGGTGTGGTCCGCGCCCATCAGCAAGCTCTACATCCAGCACGCCCAGCTGGACGACGACGCGCTCGCGGACGCCGCGCGGATCGCCGCCGGGGGTCTGGTCGGGGTGACGATGGCGGGCGTGGGGCTGGTGGAGCTGCTGCCGCTGGGGCTGACGAAGGCCACGGGCCTCTCGCTGGCCGCCCGCAGGCTGAAGATGACGGCGGCGGACACCATCGCGTTCGGCGACATGCCCAACGACATCCCGATGTTCGGCTGGGCGGAGCACGGGGTCGCGATGGCCAACGCGCACGAAGAATTGAAGGGCGTCGCCGACGAGATCACCGCCTCCAATGAGGAGGACGGCATCGCCGTGGTGCTGGAGCGGCTCCTCGGCTGAGGCTTCGAGCGGATGCGGATGACGCGTGACGGACGGGCGGCCCGGGCTCATGGCGGGCCGCCCGTCGTCATGCGGTATCCGGCTCAGCCTCGGCTTCAG
The DNA here is from genome assembly GCF_052851135.1 of Streptomyces sp. BRA346. Taxonomy (NCBI): domain Bacteria; kingdom Bacillati; phylum Actinomycetota; class Actinomycetes; order Kitasatosporales; family Streptomycetaceae; genus Streptomyces; species Streptomyces sp. BRA346. The sequence goes on from NZ_JAIWIH010000025.1 coordinate 26,560, forward strand.
CCTCAGCCGAGGTTCTTCACGGCCTGGTAGTAGGTCCAGGCGGTGCCGTCGCAGGCGCTCTTCTTCGCGCCGGTGTAGGCGGCGCACACCCGCTTGAGGTCCTCGTAGAAGGCGCTGTCGATACGGGCCTTGTTGGCGTCGAAGATGCCGAGGGCCTTGTGGTTGCGGTACCCGAAGTCATGGCGGGCGCACGAGGTCTGGAAGGGGAAGCCGAAGGGGTTGTCGGGCGAGGTGCTGCAATAGTCGGTGGACCAGTCGAACGCGTACGCGGCCCACGCGGCCTGGTTGTTGCGGGCCGCGAGCCAGGCGTTGTAGCTGGCGGCACTGGTCTGGGTCCAGCTCGCGAGCACCTGTGTCTTGTCGGCGGGGACGGCGGCTTGGGCGGGAGCGGCCAGGGCGACGGTGGCGGCTGCGGTGACGGCGGTGGCGGCAAGACTCGTGGCAAGACGACGCATGTCGGTTCCCTCCGTTGGGTGGTGACGGCACCTCAAACCGCCGCGTGCGGCGCGGGTTACGGGGCGGTGTGAGGTGTCGCACATCCAGAGTTCGGCAGGTTCCTGACAAGCGTCAAGATCTGGACAGGCGTATGCATGAACAGAGTTCAACCAACGGAGATTCGGAGGTTCCTCCAAGGAGGAGGAGAGAACGGCCAGTTCAGGCAGGTAGTGAGGACGGCCGTTCCGTCGGCCGGTTCAGGAAGGAAGGCGCGACGGGTCGTGCGGCGTCGGGGGCAGCGGACCCGGCCCCTTGATCCGGCGGATGACCGGCGAGGTCTCCATGTGCCGCACGGCGGGCAGCGCGGCGATGCGCGTCGTCAGATAGGTGTACAGCGCGGAGACGTCCTCGCACACCACCGTCGCCATCAGGTTGCTGGGCCCCGTGGTCGCGCACGCGAACGCGACCTCGGAGTGATCCGCGAGCGCCTGCCCCGTGGCGGCCAGTTCGGAGGGCGGCACCGACAGCCAGAGCACGGTCGTCATGGTGAACCCGAAGATGCGCTGGCGCTGATCGACGTCGAAGTACAGCGTGCCGTCGGCGCGCAGCGCGGCGAGCCGACGGCGCACCGTCGACTGCGACCAGCCGGTGGCGGCGGCGAGCTCGGCCAGCGGCGCCCGACCGTCGCGCGCGAGGACCGCCAGCAGCTTCCGGTCCTCGGCGGTCAGGGGCCCGGCGGAGCCCGCGGAACCGGCGGAACGGTCCGGCTCGGGCACGGCGAGCCGCGCCACCTGCTCGGGGCTCAGCACACCGGACTCTCGGCGGCCCGCGGCGCCGCCCCGCCGGAGCGGGCGGGCATGGCCAGCGGCGCGGTGAACACCTTCCGCCAGCTGGGGTACGCGCTCGGCATCGCGGTCCTGGGCACGGTCTTCTCGGCCCGGGTCCGGGACGCGGTCACCGACAGCGGCGCCGTCCCGCCCCGGTCCTCCGCCCGGGCGGCCGACGCGATCTCCGGCGGCCACGCCGACGCCGTCATCGCCGCCGCCCCACCGGACCACGCCGCGGCGGCCCGCGCCCTGGTCCACGAGTCGTTCGCCGTCGGCCTCGACCGTATCTGCGTGATCTCCGGCATCACGGCCCTGGCGGCGGGCCTCCTCGTCCTCGCCGTCGTCCGCGGCCGCCCGAAGCCCCCGGCGCCGGAGCCCCACCCCGACCCGTCCCCGACCGAGCCGGTCGCGGCCTGAGCGCGACTCCGTCGTGTCGACGGCTCCGATGGCCGTCAACACGACGGAGTCGCGTAACCGTCCTGCGGTCGGATCGTTGTTCTAGATGACGCGTTATGCGCGGAGGCAACGCGGGCTTGAAGCCTCGGCCGGGCGACGGATCGACGGACAGCGATGTCACGGCGGTTGGGTCCGAATGAGGTAGGCAGCCTCCGCTCCTGGTCCCTGGATACGGGCGGCCATCACCCCTGGCTTGTGGGGCGCAACCACACCCGTATCCACACCGGAAGGCACACCCATGCCACCCGAGACCGCACTGCTGGAGTCGCGCGCGCTGCGCGACAGCGTGATCGAACGGACCGACGTCCTCGACAAGGTCAAGATCCTCACCATGCTCCCCGACGGGGTTCACGTCACCACACGAATCGTGGCGGCGTACTTCGAGGTTGGGGAAGAAGCCATCAAGAGTCTGGCCAAGCGACACCGGGAGGAGTTCCACAGCAACGGAATGCATACGCTCCGAGGCTCTGACCTGCAAGCCTTTGAAAGGTCCAACTTGGACCTTTCAGATGTGAGTTATCCACAGGGGCGCGCCCACCTCACGCTCTACCCCCGTCGCGCGGTGCTCAACGTCGCCATGCTGCTACGGGACAGCGATATCGCCAGGCGGGTACGGACGTATCTCCTCGATGTCGAGGGGCGCGCCCGGGCGGGGCAGGAGTCCGACCCGGCGCGGCCCCCGCTCGAACAGATCCTGACCGAGCGGCTGCTGGAGGGGCCGATCGGTACCCGGCTCGACGCCGTCGAATCGCGTCTGACCGATGTCGGTTCCGCGCTGCGGGAGCTGACCCCGTGGCTGGCCAGGATGTCGGCCCGGTTGGACGGCATGGACCGGCGGCTCGACGCGCACGGCCGGGTGATCTGCGCCATGAGCGAGCGGCTCTGCGACCTCGGCGAGGACATGAAGGAAGTCCGTCGTGATGTCGCTCGGCTCAAGACCGCCGTGGAGCCGGGGCGGGCAGTGAGGGGCAAGGGGCGGCGTCGGCGGTAGCCGCCCGAGCGGGGCGGCACCCGCCCGGCGGGTGCCGCCCCGCGTTCACAGCTCATCCGCAGGCGGCGGAGGGGAAGCGGACAAGCCCGGCCGTCACGCTCGCTGTCATCGGGTAACGGCGAGGATCGGAGGACGAGATGACCGGCAGGGACGTGACAGGAGCGCGGGCGTGGCGGCGGATGCTGCGGGCGCCGTGGATCGTGGCCGGTGCGGTCGCGACCGTACTGTTCGGCTCGTCCGCGACCGTGGCCTCGGCCCTCGACCAGGCCAATGCCGCCCCCGGACACACCGTGGCGGCGGTCGTTTCGACGACCGCCGCCACGGGAGAGACCGGCCGCTTCGTCAACCGCTGGCGGCCGTAGGTGCCTTGAGGGCGCTCACTCCTCCCCGGCGAGGGTGAGGGAGCGCATCTTGTGTCCGGCGTACCAGGTGGCGGCGCCGGTCACGGCGATCAGCAGGATCACGCCGGTCGTGAGGCCCACGTCCGAGGTGACCGCCTCGTCCGTGATCTTCTGGGCGATCGCCAGCGACCACTGCTGGACGCTGAGGGCCTTGGCCCCGGCCACCAGGCTGCCGAAGAAGGTTTCCCAGACCAGGGCGTAGACCAGGCCGAACACGACCGCGTGCCGGGTGATGGTGCCCAGCAGCAGGAAGATGGCGCTGTAGGCGACGGACGCCACGGCGGCGGCCACGGCGTAGCCGACCGCCAGGTTGTGCGCGTTGCCATTGAGGATGAAGCCCGCCAGCAGCGTCGGCACGGCGGAGAAGGCGACCGTGACGCCGATCGCGACGACCAGCTTGGTGACGATGATCGTGGGCCGCTTCACCGGCTTGGCCAGCAGATAGATGACCGAGCCGTCGTCGATCTCCGGGCCGATCGCCCCGGTCCCGGCGATCACGCCGATCAGCGGGACCATGGTGGCGATCGCGAAGCCGCCCAGCAGGGAATTGGCGGTGGCGTCGTCGACGCCGGTCAGCAGCCGTACGGCGAGCGAAATGACCACCAGCAGCGCGGGCAGCAGGAAGAGGATCATCGCGCGGCGGCGGCCGAGCAGCGCCCGGTAGGTGAGCCGGGCGACGGTGGGATGGTAGAGCGCGGACATCGCAGGGGCTCCTTTCAGGCCGCGACGAGGTAGGAGAACACGCTCTCCAGGGACTCGTCGGAGGGCGAGACCGTGAGGAGCCGGATGCCCTGTTCACGGGCCACACGGGGCAGCAGTTCGGTGAAGCGCGGGAAGTCGACGGCCTGGATGTGCAGTCCGCCGTCGGCGCCGTCGCTCGCGTCCACCTGGATGCCGGTGGTCGACGGGTCGGCGATGAGGGCGGCGGCGAGCGCGCGGTCGTCGCTGGACCGTACGAGATAGCGGTGCGGACGGTCCGTCATCAGCCGTCGGATCTTGCGGAAGTCGCCGGAGGCGGCGTGCCGTCCCGCGACGATCACCTCGATGTGCGCGGCCAGTTGCTCGACCTCCTCCAGGATGTGCGAGGAGAACAGCACCGTACGGCCCTCCGCGCCCATCCGCCGGAGCAGCTCCATCAGCTGCATCCGCTGGCGCGGGTCCATGCCGTTGAACGGCTCGTCGAGGAGCAGCACCGACGGCTCGTGGACCAGGGCGGAGGCCATCTTCACGCGCTGGCGCATGCCCTTGCTGTACGTGGAGATCTTGCGCGACCCGGCGTAGTCCATCTCGACGGTGTCGAGCGCCTTGCGGGCGGCGGCGCGGGGATCGGGCAGCCCGTGCAGCTCGGCGTTGGCGATGACGAACTCGCGGCCGGTGAGGAAGTCGTACATCCCCTCGCGCTCGGGGACGATGCCGATGTGGCGGTAGGCCTGCTCGTTGCGCCAGATCGCGGCGCCGTCGAGGGTGACGCTCCCGGTGGAGGGGGCCAGGAAGCCGCCCATCATGTTGATGAGGGTGGACTTGCCCGCGCCGTTGGGGCCGAGGAGCCCGGTGACCCCGGGGCCGATGGTCATGGTCACGTCGTTGACGGCCACGACGTTCCCGAACCAGCGCGAGACGTTGTCGATGGCGATCGTGGTCACAGCCCGACCTTTCGGTAGCGGCGCATCAGCAGCCCGAACGAGCCGGCGATCAGGCCGAGGAGGACGAGGACGTAGACGGCGCCGGGCCCGGCACCCGGGCCGAAGCCGCCGGGGAAGGAGGACTCGGCGCCGAGGAACGCCGTCTGCACCCCGTCGATGATCGTGATCGGCGAGAACAGCCCGAGCCAGCGCACCACGCCGGTGGAGTCCTGCGCGAACGCTATGGCCTGGACGGTGGACACCGCGCCGTAGGAGATGGTCAGGACGGCGATGACGGCGGCGACGCCGAAGCCGCGCCGCGGGGTGACCGCGGCGATGACCAGACTGAGGCCGGCGAAGAGGAGCGAGAGCAGACCCACGGAGACCAGTCCTTGCGCGAAGCCCTTCGTCTGGTCGGCGAAGTCGAGCTTGGCGAGCAGGGCCCCGGTGTACAGGATCACCAGGGGCGCGGCGGTGATCAGGAAGAGGGCGGAGGCCATGGCGCCGAACTTGGCCACCACGTAGTCCACCGTTTCGATGGGACGCGAGAAGTAGAGCGGGATCGTCTTGAAGCGCAGATCGCGCGAGACGGCCTGCGGCGCCTGGGCGGCGATGTAGAGGCCGATGACCGCCTGGAGCATGATCGCGTAACGGGTGTACTCGACCGGGAGCTCCTTGAGCTTGGTCGCGATGGCGACCGAGACGATGATCGCCGCGGGCACGCACATGACGGCGAACAGCAGCATCGGCGCGACCTTGGACTTCGCCGAGCGGCCGAGGCCGTAGGCGCCGCGCAGGCTCTGGGCGAAGAGCGAGCGGCGGGCGTAGGCGCGGCCGAGCCGGGGGCCCTCGTAGTGGCGGTAGCCGATGTTGTGAATGACGTCGGCGCGCTGTTGCTGGGGCACGGTCTCAGACGGCATCGACGGCACCTCCGTTTCCGTTGCCTTCGCTGTCGCTGTCGCTTCCGCTGTCGGAGCTGAAGATCTCCGCGATGCGGTGGCGGCGCTGTTCCATGCGGACCAGGCCGAGGCCGAGACCGGCGATGGTGTCCCGGACCGTGTCGTACGTCTCCTCGCCCGCGACGTCCACGAGCAGCAGATGGTCGGATGCGGGCGCCCCGTCCGCGCCGCGGCGCGCGGGCGAGGCGGTGAGCCCGGCCCGGCCGAGGGCGGCGCGCAGCGCGGCGGTGCCGTCCGGGTGCTCGTCGGTGTCGGTGACCTCGACCGCGAGGGAGGCCGTCACCTGGGTGAAGTCGCTGGTGGAGCTGGAGCGCAGCAGCTTGCCGCCGTCGATGACCACCACGTGGTCGCAGGTGCGCTCCAGTTCGCCGAGCAGGTGCGAGGTGACCAGCACCGAGATGCCGAAGTCCGTGTGGATGCGGCGGATCAGGCCGAGCATGTCGTCGCGGCCGACCGGGTCGAGGCCGTTCGTCGGCTCGTCCAGCAGGACCAGCTTCGGGTCGTGCACCAGCGCCTGGGCGAGCTTGACGCGCTGCTTCATACCGGTCGAGTAGCCGCCGATGGGGCGATATCGCTCCTCGTACAGCCCGACGTGGCGCAACGTGTCGGCGGTGCGCTCGCGGGCGGCGGACGGCGGCAGACCGGACATGCGCGCCATGTGGACGACGAACTCCGTCGCCGACACATCGGGCGGCAGACAGTCGTGCTCGGGCATGTAGCCCACGCTTTCGCGGATGGCACTGCCCTCGGTGGCCACGTCGAGGCCGAGGACGGCGGCGCGGCCCTCGCTGGCGGGGGACAGCCCGAGCAGGATCTTGATCAGAGTCGACTTGCCGGCACCGTTGGCACCCACCAGGCCGGTAACGCCCGGGGTGATGTCGACGGTCAGCCGGTCGAGCGCGGTGACCCTGGGGAACCGCTTGCTCAGGCTTTCGGTGGCGATCACAGTCACGTGTTCGACGGTAGTGGTGTGAGCCACAGTCCACGTCACCCCAGACGGCTGTATTTCCCTACTCCTCGGGTCTGACACGCCCGTAAGGGGAAGACCGGCCCTGGGACGGCGGACCCCGTCCACGGTAGGGGAGGACGGCATGACGGACGGGATGACGGGCGGGATCGCGGGAGCGGCCGAGCGCACGGTCGCTACGGACGGCGTGGAGCTGTGCGTCGCCGAACTGGGCGACCCGGCGCGGCCCACGGTCGTGCTGCTGCACGGCTATCCGGACAGCAAGGAGGTGTGGGCGGCGGTGGCGTCCGGGCTCGCCGCGCGCTGGGGCTTCCACGTCGTCCTGTACGACGTGCGCGGCTGCGGCCGCTCGACGGCCCCGGCGCCGCTGCGCGGCGGCTTCACCCTGGAGAAGCTGACCGATGACTTCCTGGCGGTGGCCGACGCCGTCAGCCCGGAGCGGCCGGTGCATCTCGTCGGCCATGACTGGGGGTCGGTGCAGGGGTGGGAGTTCGTCAGCGTGGGGCGCGCCGAGCGGCGGATCGCCTCGTTCACCTCGCTGTCCGGCCCGTCGCTGGACCACTTCGGGCACTGGATCAGGAGGCGGCTGACCCGGCCGACCCCGCGCCGGGCCGCCCAGCTCCTCGGCCAGTCCGCCCGGTCCTGGTACGTGACCGCGCTGCACCTGCCCAAGGTCCCCGAGGCGCTGTGGCGCGGCTGGTTCGGCAGGCACTGGCCCCGGCTGCTGGAGCGCATGGAGCGGGTGCCGAGCGACGGCTATCCGACCGCGTCGCTGCCGGATGACGCCGCCCACGGCGCCTGGCTGTACCGCGACAACATCCGGAGGCGGTTCCTCCGGCCCCGCGGCGACGCGTACGCCCATGCCCCGGTCCAGCTGATCGTCCCCACCCGGGACCCGTTCCTGTCGGTGCGGCTGTACGACGAGCTGGAGACCTGGGTGCCCCGGCTGACCCGGCGCACCCTGGCCGCCCGGCACGGAATGCCGCGCTCCCGGCCCGGTCAGCTCACCACCTGGATCGGCGAGTTCGTCACCTCGGTCGAGAGGGACGCGTCGGTCGAGAAGGGCGCCTGAGCCGGGAACGGAGCCGGGCGGGGAACGTAGCCGGGCGGGGTCACGCCCGGGCGGCGTCCGGGGCGAGACGGGCCCGGGCGCGCTCCGGGTAGCGAGCGGTGAACAGGGCGGGCAGGACGAACCCGGCGGCCTGCACCGCCAGCGGCACCCAGCTGTCCAGACCGGCGGCCACCGAGGCGGCCAGCGCCGCGGCGGTCAGAGTGAAGGCGACCGCCCAGACCGAGGAGATCACCACGTTGATCCGCCGGAACACCGCGGTGTGCCACACCTCGCGCGGCGCCTGCCGCCGGGCGATACCGGTGGTGAAGGGGTGCCCGATCACGAGCGTCGCCCAGGCGGTGACGGCCAGCCAGCCCATCGCCAGCCCGCCGCCGTAGTCCTTGAGGCCGCTGTCGGGGCGGGCGAAGGCCCAGGCGGTGAGCGCCGCGAAGAACAGGACCGTGCTGGCGTCCAGGATCAGGGCGTCCGCGGCCACCCCCTCCCTGCGGCACTGGATCAGCAGCCAGCCGCCGAGCACCAGCCCGGCCAGCGCGCCCCACTGCCAGCCCAGCATCGCCACGACGGAGAAGGCGATCCATGGAGCGAAGCCGCGCAGGTAACCCATGTCCGCTCCCCCTTGATCGCTCGGTCCCGGTGAACCCGCCGCCGTGCGGCTGTTACCGCGCGTGCCCCCGTCCGGCACGAGAAAACCCGGTGCCGTGGGCCCGCCACCTTCCCGGATGAGCGTGAGCGTCAGGTGTGGAGTCCGGGCGCGCCCCACACCGGGAACCACCGGCTCAGGTCCTGCTCGATCCGCAGATCGTCCCCGAGCAGCGCCCGCACCTGGAGTTCCAGCGCGTTGTCCCGCTTCTCGGCGGCGCCCGGCAGCGGTGCGAAGGGGTAGAACGTACCGCGCTTGTAGAGGTAGACGAGCGCGAGCGAGCGCCCCGCCGCCTCGTGGAACCCGAGCAGCGAGCACAGCAGTTGCGGGCCGAACCCCCCGTCCTGGAGCAGCGTGTTGACCGCGTGCAGGTCGTTCACCAGGGCCGCCACGTCGTCCGGCGGCTGCCGGGCCAGCAGCCAGGTGTAGCCGTAACCGTCCTGGCTGAACTCCACCGGCACCCCGCCCCGGTCGGTGTCCGCGTCCAGCAGTTCCCGTACGTCGCTCTGGAGGCGGCCGAAGGCGCCGCCCTCGACGCTGGCGAAGCAGACCGACCCGAGCCCCGTCGGAGTGAACCCCGCCCCCGCCTCCAGGGTGACCGCGGCCGACGGCAGCCCGAAGAGCTGGTCGAGGTCGGGCCGTACGGGCTTGCTGCGGCCGAGGATGACGTCGAGGAATCCCATGCGCCCTCAGCCCCTCCCCGGCCGGCCCAGCTGGGCGGAGATGCGCCCGAGCTGGTCGAGCCGCCGCTCCAGCGTCGGATGCGAGGACAGCAGCGTGCTGAGGCTCTGCCCGGAGAGCGCCGGGGCGAAGAAGAAGGCGTTGAACGGCTCGACCTTGCGCAGATCGCGGGTCGGGATGCGGGCCATCTGCCCGGTCACCTTGGTGAGCGCGGCGGCGAGCGCCGACGGGCGCCCGGTCAGCAGGGCACCGGCCCGGTCGGCGGACAGCTCGCGGTAGCGGGACAGCAGCCGGGTCAGCAGAAAGCTGATCGCGTACACCACGGCGCTGACCAGCGGGATCAGCAGGACCGCGATGCCTACGTTGTTGTTGCGGCTGCTGCGGGACAGCCCGCCCCACAGGGCGGCCCGGGTCATGATGCCCGCCAGCACGCCGAGGAACGAGGCGATGGTCATGACCGCCACATCGCGGTGCGCGACATGGGACAGCTCATGGGCGAGGACGCCTTCCAGCTCGTCCGGCTCCAGCCGCCGCAGCAGCCCCGTCGTCGCGCACACCAGCGCGTTCTTCTGGCTGCGGCCGGTCGCGAACGCGTTCGGCACATCGGTGTCGGCGATCGCCACCCGCGGCTTCGGCATGTCGGCCAGCGCGCACAGCCGGTCCACCGCGCCGTGCAGCTCGGGCGCCTGCTGCGGGGTGACCTCCCGGGCACCCATGCTGAACGCCGCGATCTTGTCGCTGAACCAGAACTGCGCGATGAACAGCCCGCCCGCGATGAGCAGGATCAGCGGCCAGGCACCGCGCAGCAGCGCGATCAGCACACCGACGAAGACCACGTAGAGCAGGCCGATGAGGAACATGGTCACGACCATGCGGGTGGTCAGCCCACGGTCAGGGACGTAGCGGGTATGCGGCATGGGTGCCTCCACAGTCACTGCGGCAGCGGGAGCCTCTCTACCCGATTCTGCTCCTCATTCCGGCCTTCGCGGCATCTGCGGCGCATGCGGCATAACGGAACCCGGTGTCCCCAGGGGTGTCAGAGGGCAGCCACCCGCTCCGCGCCCTCCGTGGCGATCTTCTCGAAGACCCCGGGGTCGGCTTCGAAGACCGAGTCGGCGATCGGCCAGTGCAGCACGATCTCGTCGATGCCCAGCCGCGCGTGCTCGCCCGCGAAGTCGACGAAGGCGTCCACCGAACTGAGCGGACGGGTCCCGTCCGGGGTGAAGCCGGTGAGCAGGATCTTGTCCGGCTCATCCGCCCGCCCGGCGTCGGCGCAGGCCTTGCCGAGCCGCTCGACCTGGCGGCCGATGGCGGCCAGCGAGTCGGCGGGCGTCCCCGTCTCGAAGAGCTTCGGATCGCCCGTGGTCACCCACGCCTGCCCGTACCGCGCCGCGAGCCGCATCCCGCGCGGGCCGGTGGCCGCGACCGCGAACGGCAGCCGGGGGCGCTGCACACAGCCGGGGATGTTGCGCACCTCGCGCGCGCTGTAGTGCTCACCCTCGTAACTCACCACGTCATGCGTCAGCAGCCGGTCGAGCAGGTCGACGAACTCGCCGAACCGGTCCGCCCGCTCCCGCGGCGTCCACGCCTCCTCCGCGCCGCGCAGCAGCGCCGTCGCGTCGAAGCCGGAACCGCCCGCGCCGATGCCGAGCGTGACGCGCCCGCCGGAGATGTCGTCCAGCGAGATCAGCTCCTTGGCGAGCGTCACGGGGTGCCGGAAGTTGGGAGAGGTGACCAGCGTGCCCAGCCGCAGCCGCGAGGTCGCCGCGGCGGCCGCCGTCAGCGTCGGCACCGCCCCGAACCAGGGCCCGTCACGGAAGCTGCGCCAGGAAAGGTGGTCGTAGGTGTACGCCGCGTGGAAACCCAGCTCCTCGGCGCGCTGCCATAGCTCCCTGCCGCCATCGGCCCAGCGGTCGACGGGCAGGATCACGGTGCTCACTCGCATGGCGTCGAGCCTAAGCGCTGCCTCTGACAGAGCCACGCGCGGTGGGGGCGGACCCCAGTCGAGCGCCCTTCCCTCACCGATGAGCGGCCCATACGGGAAGATGGGGGCCGTGACCCCAGCCATCGAGCAGCCCGAGAACCCGGCCCCTGACCGTTCCGCCTCCGCCACACCCCGCCCCCGGCTGATCGCCACCGACCTCGACGGCACCCTGCTGCGGGACGACAAGACGGTCTCGGACCGCACCGTCGCGGCCCTCGCCGCGGCCGAGCGGGCGGGCATCGAGGTGTTCTTCGTCACCGGCCGCCCGGCCCGCTGGATGGACGTCGTCAGCGCCCATGTGCACGGACACGGCCTGGCGATCTGCGCGAACGGCGCCGCCGTGGTCGACCTGCACCAGGGCGGGCTGCTGGTCGAGGTCCGCCCGCTGGCCGCCGGCCGGGCGCTGGCCGTCGTGGAGGCGCTGCGCCGGGCCGCCCCCGGCACGTCCTTCGCGGTCGAGCGCAGCGGCGGCATCTTCTACGAGGCGGAGTACCCGCCCTTCCACCTCGACCCGGGCGCGATCATCGCCCCCGCCGAGAAGCTGCTCGACGACGGCTTCCCGCACGCCGACACCCCCGTCCTCAAGCTGCTCGCCCACCACAAGGAGCTGGCGCCCGACGCCTTCCTCCAGCTGGCCCGCACCGCCGCGGGCGAGCACGGCGCCTTCACCCGCTCCAGCCCGTCCGCCCTGCTGGAGGTCAGCGGGCCGGGGGTCTCCAAAGCGTCCACCCTGGCCATGTGCTGCGAGGAGCGCGGCATCGCCGCGGAGGAGGTCGTGGCGTTCGGCGACATGCCCAACGACCTGGAGATGCTGACCTGGGCGGGCACCTCGTACGCCATGGCCAACGCCCACCCGGAGGTGCTCGCCGCGACCACGCACCGCACCGGCGCCAACACCGAGGACGGCGTCGCCGCCGTCATCGAACGGATCCTCGCCGGATAGCCGGACGACGACACGGAACCGCCCCCGGCCGCGGTGTCCGGGGGCGGTTCCGTGTCCGACCGGGGTCGGCTTACCAGAAGATGACGGCGTACCCGTTGCCGCCCGCGGTGCCGTTGTCGCCCGCGTCGCCCGGAGCGCTGCCGCCGGGAGCGCCGCCACTGCCGCCGTCACCGCCCGCGCCGGTGTTCGTCAGCGGAAGCCCCACGATGCCGTCGACCGCGTCGCCACCCTCGCCGCCGTCGCCGCCGGACTCGCCGTTCTCACCGGTCCGGTTGACCGTGTAGATGCTGTTGCAGGCGCCGGTGCCCCCCGCGCCGCCGGTGCCGCCGGCGCCCGCGGTGGTCGTGCCGGCGCCACCGCCGCCACCACCGATGCCGCCGCCGGCGATGAGCTGGGGACCGAGGATGGAGGCCAGGCTCGTCGGGCCGCCGTTACCACCGGCCGTACCCCCGGTGCCGGTCGTGGTGCCACCGGGACCACCGGGACCAAAGGTGCCACCGGTCCCCAAGTCCACCGTGTAGGTGGCGAACGGCACGACCGGGATGACACACCAGGTGAAGCCGCCGGCCCCGCCGCCACCGCCGGGGCCACCCGCGGCGGCGCTGCTCGCGCCGCCACCGCCGCCGCCACCACCGCCCGCGCCCCATGCCTGGACATGCACCGAGGTGACCCCCGGGGGCGGCGTGAAGGTGCCGTCCGCGGTGAACTCCTGCACCCCGTGGATGATGGTCGGCGGCTTCGGCGGCTTGGGGTGCCCGCCACCAGTCATCGTGGTGTCATCCGCCTGGACGGGCGCCATGGTCAGCAGCTGGATGGAAACGGCCGCCGCGGTCGCGACGGAGGCGAAGAAGACCGGGCGGCGCGTCCGGGAACGCTGAGGAGTAGGACTCTGGCTGTTCACGTCATGACTTCCTTCCCCGCAGGAAATGTCGCGGAGTGCGAAGGGATACGAAGGACCGAGGCGGCCCGCGAGGCTCATCCCACCCGCGGGTTCGGCGCCGCGCATGCTGACGGACTGATAGTTGGACCGCGTAGGTGAGGAGTTGGGCCGCCCGGGCGACGTACGCCGCTACAACGGCACCTGCCAGATCACCGTCGTACCGCCCCGGCCCGGCTCCTTCCCCGGCCCGCTCTCCACCCCGTCCTCCGCGCCGAGGCCCGGCCCGTAGCTGCTCGACCCGCCCAGCGCCTCCGCCCGGCGGGCCAGGTTCGCGAGCCCGCTGCGCCGCCCGCCCGCCGGAACGCCCACCCCGTCGTCCGCGACCGTCAGCCGCACCGCCGGACGCCCGTCGGCGAGCCGCGCCGTCACGTCCACGACCACCTCGATACGCGCCGCCCGGGCATGCCGGAACGCGTTGGACAACGCCTCGCGCAGCGCCGCGATGAGGCTGCTTCCGGCCGGTTCACCGACCCGCGAGTCGACCGGGCCGACAAAGCTGAGCGACGGCTGGAAGCCGAGCGGCACCGCGGCCGCCCCGACCTCCCGCAGCACCCGGGTACGCAGCCCCGAGGGCGCCACCTCCGGGCCCTGCTGGAGCGCGAAGATCGTCGTCCGTATCTCCCGGATGGTGGCGCCCAGTTCATCGGCGGCCCGCTCGACCTGCTCCGCCACCTCCGGCGCCCCGGCGTGCCGCCGCGCGCTCTCCAGCAGCATCCCCGTCGCGAACAGCCGCTGGATGACCAGGTCGTGCAGATCGCGGGCGATCCGGTCCCGCTCCTCCAGCACCGCCAGCCGCTCCCGGTCGCGCTGCGCCCCGGCGAGCACCAGCGCGACCGCGGCCTGCGCCGCGAACTGGAGGGCGAGCCTGCGCTCGGCCGCGGTGAAGGGCCGGGCGCCGGGGTCGCGCGGGGTGGCCAGCACGCCCAGCACCCGGTCGCCGCCGCTCAGCGGCAGCATCATGCTCGGCCCGTAGCGGCCCAGGACCCCGGCGGTCGGCCGGAGTCCGTCGGCCGGGTCGTCGACGAAGACCGGCTCCCCGGCCAGCAGCCGCGGCACGGCCGGGGACCGGGCCGGGACGACCGTGCCGAGCAGCGCGGCCCCCTCCGGAGGGTGCGCGGCATCCACCGCCACGATCTCCAGCCCGCCGCCCTCCTCCGGCACCAGCACGAAACCCGCCGCCGAACCGGCCAGCTGACGGGCCTTCTCCGCGACCACCACCAGGGCGTCCTCGGCGTCGCCGGACAGCAAGGAGTGGGTGACGGCCACCGAACCGTCGATCCACCGCTCGCGCTGCCGGGTCGCCTCGTGGAGGCGGGCGTTGCCGATGGCGATCCCCGCCTCCGTCGCCAGCACCTTGACCATGTGCAGATCGGGAACGCTGAACTCCCCGCCGTCCCGCTTCTCGGCGAGGCACAGATGACCGAAGACCTCGTCCCCCACCCGGATCGGCACCCCGAGGAAGGACCGCGGCAGCGGATCGGCCGACAGCAGCCCCGCCCCGGCGGACCGGGCGCTGACCAGCGCGCCGCACCGCTCCCGGTCCGCCTCGGTCACCCCGTACGTGATGACGTCGGCGAGCCCCTGACCCGCCGCGTCGTATCCGCCGATCGCCGCGCACCGGGCGCCCGCCAGCTCGGCCGCGGTCTCGGCGATCCGGTCGAGGACCACACGCAGCTCCAGACCGGTGCCGATGGAGCGCATCGCCTCCAGCAGCCGCGGGACGCGCGCGGTCAGCTCGGTGGACAGCCCCTGGAGCCCTCGGGTCGCCTCCGCGGCGACGTCCAGGGGGTCCGGTGTCGGTACCGAGGCCGCCATGGTCCGAGCGTAATGAATGGCTTTTGCCCGGGAAAGCGGAGGTTTTTTCCGCCGAGAGGCGCCCCCAGCCGTCAGACGGGGGCGCCCGAGCGCAGCCGCAGCGTCGCGTCCCCGCGCCGCGGTCCGGCCTCCGCGGCCTCACGCTCCAGCATCCGGCGGAACGGCCCGTCCACCGCGGCCAGTTCCCCGTACGTGCCGCGCTGCACGGCCCGGCCGCCGTCGAGCACGATCACCTCGTCGACCGCCTCCAGGCCCGCGAGGCGATGGGTGATCAGCACGGTCGTACGGCCCCGGGTCGCCGTCAGCAGGTCGGCGGTCAGCGCGTCGGCCGTCGGCAGGTCCAGGTGCTCGGCGGGCTCGTCCAGCACCAGCACCGGGAAGTCCGCCAGCAGCGCGCGGGCCAGCGCGAGCCGCTGCCGCTGACCGCCGGAGAGCCGCGCGCCCAGCTCGCCGACGTGGGTGTCGAGGCCGTCCGGCAGCCCGTCCACCCACTCCAGCAGCCGGGCGGCGGCCAGCGCCGTGCGCAGCTCGTCGTCGCCCGCGCCGGGGCGCGCGAGCCGCAGGTTCTCCCGCAGCGAGCTGTCGAAGATGTGCGCGTCCTGGGCGCACAGCCCGACCAGCCGCCGCACCGCGTCCCCGTCCACGGCCGTCGCGTCCCGGCCCGCCAGGGTGTACGTACCGTCCTCGGCGTCCAGGAAGCGCAGCAGCACCTGGGCCAGCGTGGTCTTGCCGGAACCGGACGGCCCGACGACCGCGACCCGGCGGCCCGGGCGCAGCTCCAGGTCGAACCCGTCCAGCGCGCGGGTGCGCTGCCCGGCGTGGCGCGCCGACAGCCCGCGCACCACCAGCGGAAAGGCCGACCGGGGCGGCTCCTCGGCGCCGCCGTCCCGTACCGGAAGCGGCGCGTCGATCACCTCGTACACCCGCTCGGCGGCCCGCCGCACCCGCTGCCGGTGCTGCACCGCGAGCGGCAGCCCGGCGACCGCCTCGAAGGCGGCCAGCGGCGTCAGCACCACGACGGCCAGCCACACCCCGTGGATCCGCCCGTCGGCCACCGCCCCGACCCCGGCCCACGCGGCGACGGCCACCGTCAGACCGCACGCGAGCGCGGACAGCCCGGCGCCCGCGCCGGTGGCGGCGGCGCCCCGCCGGGCGATCCGGGTGAGCGCCCCGTCGGTCCGCCGCAGCGCATCCAGCCGACGCGGCAGCGCGCCCGCGACCGTCAGCTCGGCGGTTCCGGCCAGCAGATCCACCACCTGCGCCGACAGCGCGCCGCGCGCGGGCGACAGCCGGCGCTCCGCGCGCCGGGCGAGCGCGCCCGACACGGCGGGCACCCCGGCCCCGGCCACCAGCAGCCCCACCGCGAGCACGGCCCCGGCCCCGGGCAGCACCCAGGCGGTGAACCCGACCGAGGCGGCGCTCACGACGAGCGCCGCGCCGACCGGCAGCAGCCAGCGCAGGAAGTAGTCCTGGACGGCGTCCACGTCGGCCACCAGCCGCGAGAGCAGATCCCCGCGCCGGGTCTCCTTGAGTCCCGCGGGCGCCAGCCGCTCCAGCCGCCGGTAGACGGCGACCCGCAGCTCGGCCAGCACCCGCAGCACCGCGTCGTGCGAGACCAGCCGCTCGGCGTAGCGGAAGACGGCCCGGCCGATGCCGAACGCCCTGGTCGCGGTGACCGCCACCATCAGGTACAGCACCGGCGGCTCCTGGGACGCCCGCGAGATCAGCCACCCGGACACGGCCATCAGCCCCACGGCGCTGATGAGCGCGAGGCTTCCGAGCAGCAGCGCCAGCCCGAAGCGCCCCCGCCCACCGCGCGCGGCAGCCCGCACCCGGGCCAGCACGCCGGGCGCACCCGCGGCCCCGACGCCCGTACCGGCGTCGTACTCGTCGTCCACCGCAGGGCGCACCGGGAGCGCATCAGGCCCGGCCGGGGGCCCGGCGTCCGACGCCGCCGCATCGGCCGTCACCACCCGTGCCGCGTCGGCGGCCTCGGCGCGGCCCGCGCCGACACCAGGGTGTTCGCAACTGGCCACCAGGGGGATGACGCGGTCGGCCAGCGGGAGCAGGGCCGGACGGTGGACGACCAGGAGGACCGTGCGGCCCTCGGCCAGCCGCCGCACCGCGTCGACGACGGCCGCCTCCGTCGCGCCGTCGAGGTTCGCGGTGGGCTCGTCGAGCAGCAGCACCGGGCGGTCGGCCAGGAAGGCGCGGGCCAGGGCGATCCGCTGGCGCTGGCCCGCGGAGAGGCCCGCGCCCATCTCGCCGAGCCGGGTCCCGGCCCCCTCCGGCAGCGCGTCGACGAAGCCGAGGGCGTCGGCCTGCCGCAGGGCGTCGCGCACCGCGGCGTCGTCGGCGTCGGGCCGCGCCAGCCGTACGTTGTCCGCGATGGTGCCCGCGAAGAGGTACGGGCGCTGCGGCACCCAGGCGATCTGGCGGCGCCAGCTCTCGGGGTCGAGCGACACCAGGTCGTGGCCCCCGGCCAGCACCCGGCCCTCGGACGGCTCCGCGAAGCCCAGCACGGCGTTCAGCAGGGTCGTCTTGCCCGCGCCGCTGGGCCCGGTGATCGCCACGGTCTCGCCGGGCCGGACCTCGAACGAGACCGGGGCCAGGGAGGGCGCGGCGCGCCCGGGGTGGCGGACGGCCAGCCCGTCGACCGTGAGCGCCGCGTCCCGGGCATCGGGAGCGGGCACCCCACCGGCGGCGGCCGGTTCCCGCTCCAGCACGGCGAACGCCTCGTCCGCCGCCGCGAGCCCCTCCGCAGCCGCGTGGTACTGCGCGCCCACCTGCCGCAGCGGCAGATACGCCTCGGGCGCCAGGACCAGCACCATCAGCCCGGTGTACAGGTCCAGTTCGCCGTGGACGAGCCGCATCCCGATGCCGACGGCGACCAGCGCGACGGACAGCGTGGACAGCAGCTCCAGGGCGAAGGAGGACAGGAAGGCCAGCCGCAGCGTCTTCAGCGTGGCCCGCCGGTAGTCGGCGGTGATGGACCGGATCGCGGCGGCCTGGGCCTTGGCGCGGCCGAAGACCTTGAGGGTCGGCAGTCCGGCGACGACATCGAGGAAGTGGCCGGACAGCCGGGACAGCAGCCGCCACTGACGGTCCATCCGGGACTGCGTGGCCCAACCGATGAGCACCATGAACAGCGGGATCAGCGGCAGGGTGGCGACGATGACCACCGCCGAGACCCAGTCCGCGGTGACGATCCGGGCGAGCACCGCCGCCGGGACCACCACCGCGAGGCCCAGCTGGGGCAGATAGCGGGCGAAGTAGTCGTCCAGGGCGTCGATGCCACGGGTGGCGAGGGTGGTGAGTTCGCCGGTGCGCTGGGAGTCCAGCCAGCCGGGCCCCAGCCGTACGGCCCGGTCCAGCAGCCGCAGCCGCAGCTCCGACTTGACCGCGGCGCTCGCCCGGTGCGCGGCCAGCTCGGTCAGCCAGGAGACGGCGGCCCGGCCCCCGGCGACCAGCGCCAGCCAGACCAGCGGCGCGGTCAGGGCGCCGGTGCCCTCGTTCCGCTGGAACGCGCCCACCACGATCTCGGCGATGAGCATGGCCTGCGCGATGACGAGCCCGGCCCCGGCGAGCCCCAGCGCGACGGACGCCGCCAGGAAGAACCGGGTCGCCCGCGCGTACCGGAGGAGCCGGGGGTCGATTGGTTTCACGTGAAACACACCACCTGAAGCACGTGCATCAGTGCGCGGCGGGGATGTGCTGGGTGCCGATGCGCTTGCGGAAGACCCAGTACGTCCACGCCTGGTAGGCCATGATCAGCGGCATCATGATGACCCCGACCCACGTCATGATCTTCAGCGGATAGGCGCTCGCGGCCGCGTTCGCCGCCGTCAGGCTCCACTTCGGGTCCAGGGAAGACGGCATGACGTCCGGGAAGAGTGCCAGGAAGAGCATCGCGACCGACGCCGCGATGGCCACGCCGGACAGACCGAACGCCCAGCCCTCGCGCCCCCGCGCGTTCATCACCAGGGCCGCCGCCAGCGCCGACGCCACGAGGACCACCGCGGCCAGGCTGCGCCCGTTGCCGCTGTCGGCCTGTGTCCAGCCGAGGAACAGCAGCGCGGCGACGGCCGCGACCGGGCCGAGCCGGGCCGCGTACCGGCGCGACCGCGCCCGGATGTCCCCGGTCGTCTTGAGCGCGGCGAAGACCGCGCCGTGGAACGTGAACAGCACCAGCGTGACGACGCCGCCGAGCAGGGCGTACGGAGTGATCAGGTCGCCCAGGCCGCCCGTGTAGTTCTTGTCCGGGCCGATCGGCACCCCGTGCACCAGGTTGGCGAAGATCGCGCCCCACAGGAACGCGGGGAGCAGCGAGCACCAGAAGATCGTGTGCTCCCAGTTGCGCTGCCAGCGGTCCTCCGCCCGCTTGTGCCGGTACTCGAAGGCGACACCGCGCAGGATCAGACAGACCAGGATGGCCAGCAGCGGCAGATAGAAGCCGCTGAAGAGGGTCGCGTACCAGTCGGGGAAGGCGGCGAAGGTGGCGCCGGCGGCCGTGATCAGCCAGACCTCGTTGCCGTCCCACACCGGCCCGATGGTGTTGATCAGCACACGGCGCTCGGTGCGGTCCCGGGCGAGCAGCTTGGTCAGCACGCCGATACCGAAGTCGAAGCCTTCGAGGAAGAAGTAGCCGGTCCACAGGAAGGCGATCAGCAGGAACCAGAAGTCGTGAAGGTGCATGAGTCTCTCCGGCCGTCGTGACGCGTCAGTACGCGAAGGTCAGCGGCTTGTCGGCGTCGTCGTCCGCGGCGGACCCGCCGCCGGGACCGCCCGGGCCGCCCGAGGGCAGCCGCAGCTTGGGGTCCTCGGCGGGCGGCTTCTCGTCGGTGTCAGGACCGGCCTTGGCGTACGTGGCCAGCAGCCGCACCTCGATCACGGCGAGCACGCCGTACAGCAGCGTGAAGACGCCGAGGGAGATGAGGACCTCGGTCTGGCTCACCCCGGGGGAGACCGCGTCGGAGGTCTTCATCAGCCCGTACACCACCCAGGGCTGGCGGCCCATCTCGGTGAAGATCCATCCGAAGGAGTTGGCGATCAGCGGGAAGCCCATGGTGAGGATGCCGATCCGCCAGGACCACTTCGTGAGCAGCGGGCTCATCTCGCGCTTCCTGGTGAGCATGAGCCGGGGCACCTCGTCCTCGGCGGTGCGGAAGGCGGGGTCGAGCCAGCGCTTCTTCCGGGTCGTCCACAGCCCGATGACACCGGCGGCGAACGAGGTCATGCCGAAGCCGATCATCAGCCGGAAGCCCCAGAAGGTCATGAAGATGCTGGGGATGTAGTCCTCGGGCCGGCCGCCGTAGGCGGCGGCCTCCTTCTGGGCGACGTCGTTGATGCCGGGGACGGCGTCGGTGAAGTTGCTGTGCGCGAGGAAGGACAGCGCCGCGGGGACCTCCAGCTCGACGCTGTTGTGTCCCTTGCTGACGTCGCCCACCGCGAAGACGGAGAAGGGCGCGGGCGCCTGGGTGTCCCACAGCGCCTCCGCCGAGGCCATCTTCATCGGCTGCTGCTCGAACATCACCTTTCCGAGCGAGTCACCGCTGATCGCCGTGCCCAGTCCGGCGATGACGGCCACGATCAGACCGACCCGCAGGCTGGCCCGCATCGCCCCGATCTGCTTCTTCTCCTTCGGCCCGAGCTCCTCGCCGCGGAGCTGCTTGCGCCTGGCCCGCCACAGGTGCAGGGAGGCGATACCGACGATGAAGGCGCCGCCGGTGAGGAAGGCGGCGGTGAGGGTGTGGAAGACCACGACCAGGGTGGTGTCCTGGGTCAGCACCGCCCAGATGTCGGTCAGCCGGGCCTTTCCGGTGGCCTTGTCGATGGCGTAGCCGGTCGGGTGCTGCATCCAGGAGTTGGCGGCGAGGATGAAGTACGACGACAGGACGGTGCCGAGCGAGACGATCCAGATGCAGGCGCAGTGGATCTTCTTCGGCAGCTTGTCCCAGCCGAATATCCAC
This sequence comes from Streptomyces sp. BRA346, assembly GCF_052851135.1. Taxonomy (NCBI): domain Bacteria; kingdom Bacillati; phylum Actinomycetota; class Actinomycetes; order Kitasatosporales; family Streptomycetaceae; genus Streptomyces; species Streptomyces sp. BRA346. The sequence continues at coordinate 47,262 of NZ_JAIWIH010000025.1, forward strand.
AGGCCGATGAAGGTGGACTCGAAGAAGAAGGCGAGCAGGGCCTCCATCGCGAGCGGGGCGCCGAAGACGTCGCCGACGAAGCGCGAGTAGTCGGACCAGTTCATGCCGAACTGGAACTCCTGGACGATGCCGGTGACGACACCCATCGCGATGTTGATCAGGAAGAGCTTGCCCCAGAACTTGGTGGCGTGGAAGTACTTCTCCTTGCCCGTGCGCACCCAGGCGGTTTCCAGCCCGGCGGTGATCGCCGCAAGAGAGATCGTCAGGGGCACGAAGAGGAAGTGGTACACGGTCGTGATCCCGAACTGCCATCGCGCCAGCGTCTCCGGCGCCAGAGCCAGCTCCACGTGAATCTCTCCTTACGGTCTTGCCGTGCCGCACGGTCGTGCGGCTGCTCCCCGAAGCGAGCTTGTGAACGTATTCACATTCACAAGCAATGATACGCACACGCCTTCGCCCCCTCCCACCTGGGGGTGGTAGGGGGCGAATGGGTCACGCTTGGGTATCCTTCGCCGATCAGGGAGGGACCGACCGGCCCCTTGACGAAGCGGGGCCGACGGCGCCCGGCGCCGCGCTCACAGCTCCTTGCGGAACTCCTCGGCGGCCCGCAGGAAGAGGTCGTTCGCCTCCCGCTCGCCGATCGTCACGCGCGTCCCCTCGCCCGGGAACGGCCGCACGACCACGCCCGCCGCCTCGCACGCCGCCGCGAAGTCCGCCGTGCGCTCCCCCAGCCGCAGCCAGACGAAGTTCGCGTGCGAGTCCGGCACCGTCCAGCCCTGTCCGGTCAGCGCCCCGGCCACCCGCGCCCGCTCGGCGACCAGCGCCTCCACCCGGTCCCGCAGCGCGTCCTCGCTGTGCAGCGAGGCGACCGCGGCGTCCTGGGCGAGCTGGCTGACGCCGAAGGGGACCGCGGTCTTGCGCAGCGCCGCGGCGACCGGCTCATGGGCGATCGCGAAGCCGACCCGCAGCCCGGCCAGGCCGTACGCCTTGGAGAAGGTGCGCAGGACGCAGACGTTCGGCCGGTCCCGGTAGAGGTCGATGCCGTTGGGGACCCGGTCGTCCCGGATGAACTCGATGTACGCCTCGTCCAGCACCACCAGCACATCGGACGGCACCCGGTCCAGGAACCGCTCCAGCTCCGCCCGGCGCACCACGGTGCTGGTCGGATTGTTGGGGTTACAGACGAAAATCAGCCGGGTGCGGTCGGTGATCGCATCCGCCATCGCGTCCAGGTCGTGGACCTCCGCGTCGGTCAGCGGGACCCGCACCGAGGTCGCGCCCGCGATCTGAGTGATGATCGGATATGCCTCGAAGGACCGCCAGGCGTAGATCACCTCGTCGCCCGGCCCGGCCGTCGACTGGACGATCTGCTGGGCCAGCCCGACCGAGCCGGTCCCGGTGGCCAGGTGCTCCAGCGGGACGTCGAAGCGGCTCGCCAGCTCGGCGATCAGCGCGGTGCAGGCGAGGTCCGGGTAGCGGTTGAAGGACGCGGCGGAGTTCGCGACCGTCTCCAGCACCCCGGCCAGCGGCGGATACGGGTTCTCGTTGGAGGACAGCTTGAAGGACCGGGGGCCGTCCCCGGCGGCCGGCTTACCGGGCTTGTACGTCGGAATCCCGTCCAGCGCCGCGCGCAGCTTGGGGCTCTTCTCACTCACCGGCAGTCCTCCTCGGGCCTTCCCTTCGGCTCCGTGCGCAGGCTTCGCACACGGCAATACTGCACACCTTATGAGGATTGCCCGGCCCGGCGTACCCGCCGGAGCACTCCGCGTACCCGCCGGGGGCGCCCGCGTACCCGCCGGGGGAGCGCCCCGCTCATGTGCGCGCGCCGGTGGCGAGCGCCGTGGCGCGCATCCCTCGTGCAGGTGAGTTGAGACCTCTTCGAGACATCGAGCAATCGCCAGGCGTGGATATGCCAGGGGCGACCAGACCCCTCCCCGGCACCCCAACTGACTTACTTTCCAAGGGAATTGGGCAGAGCGCTCATGCAGAAACGTGCCTTCCGAATACCGATGGCGGAATCGCGCAGACCGGGTACCCGGGCCCTACTATCGGCTGGCCATGACAGCAGCAGGGAAGCACCAGGTGAGCCGGTCGGCCGGCCGCCGGTTAGGCAGGGCGGGCATCCGGGACGTGGCCGCCGCCGCCGGGGTCTCGATCACGACCGTCTCCGACGCGCTCAACGGCAAGGGACGGCTCCCGGATGCCACCCGCCGCCACGTCCGCGAGGTCGCCGAGCGGCTGGGCTATCGCCCGTCCGCCGCGGCCCGTACCCTCCGTACCGGCAAGTCAGGGCTCATCGGCCTGACCGTGACCACGTACGGGGATGAACCTTTCACCTTCACCGAGTTCGCCTACTTCGCCGAGATGGCGCGGGCCGCGACCTCCGCCGCGCTGGCCCGTGGCTACGCGCTCGTCATCCTCCCGGCCACCTCCCGCCACGACGTGTGGTCCAACGTCGCGCTCGACGGCACCATCGTGATCGACCCGTCCGACCACGACCCGGTGGTCGCCGAGCTGCTCCGCCAGGGCCTCCCCGTGGTCAGCGACGGCCGCCCGGCAGGCACCCTCCCGGTGACCGCCTGGGTCGACAACGACCACGAGGCGGCCGTGCTCGGCCTGCTGGACCACCTCGCCGAGGCCGGGGCCCGCCGCATCGGGCTGCTCACCGGCACCAGCACCGACACCTACACCCGGCTGTCGACCGAGGCGTATCTGCACTGGTGCGAGCGGGTGAGCCAGGACCCCGTCTACGAGGCGTACCCGGCCCACGACCCCTGTGCCGGGGCCGTCGCCGCCGACCGGCTGCTCGCCCGGCCGGACCGCCCCGACGCGGTCTACGGGCTCTTCGACCCCAACGGCACGGACCTGCTCGCCGCCGCCCGCCGCTACGGGCTGCGCGTCCCCGAGGACCTGCTGCTGGTGTGCTGTAGCGAGTCCACGGTCTACCGGACCACCGAACCGCCCATCACGACGCTCTCGCTCAAGCCGCGCCGGATCGGCACCGCCGTGGTGCAGTTGCTCATCGACGCCATCGAGGGGCTCGACAGCGACCGGCCCGTCGAGCAGGTGATACCCACCGAACTGATCGTGCGGACGTCGTCCCAGCGCCGTCCGCCGCGGACGACGGTCAGCCCGCCGCGCAGCCGCGCCGGAGGATGATCTGAGAGAGACTCAAGGATGACCCGAGAAGGACTGGAGGCCACGGGGCTTCCCCTACCGGGCCAATCCGGGATAAAAGACCGTCCCAGCGGGACCGAGTACGGATTGACGGCACCCTGGTGCGTCACAAGCCCTCACGGTCATTCCTATGATGGGCGGACGACACCGCGGACCGCCGTCGACCAGGCAAGGTCCACAAGGTGGCACGGCGGCGCGATGGTGGAGGGGTCGATGACTCAGGGGGCCGGTCTGGAAGCCACGGCAGGGACCACGGCGGCGGTGCCGCACGTGCCCGCGTACGGGGCGTCCACGCCGCCCGGTCCGGTGCCTGCGGCACCTGCCCCTGCTCCGATGCCCGACGGGTACACCCCGACGGAGAAGCTGCCGGTGCTGGGCCCGGGGCACACCATCGCGGACACCCAGTTGGTGCCCCCGGAGGACCGCCCGACGATCGCCCTCACCTCGCTGACCGATCCCGAAGCCGACCCGCTCGACGACGGCGAAGGCCCCGGCCCGCTGTACGTCGTGGGCGACGTCCACGGCTACCACGACGAGTTGCGCGAGGCGCTCGCCGCCCAGGGCCTGATCGACGACAAGGGCAGCTGGGCGGCCGGGAACGCCCGCCTGTGGTTCCTCGGCGACTTCACCGACCGCGGCCCGGACGGCATCGGCGTCATCGACCTGGTGATGCAGCTCTCCGCCGAGGCCGCCGCCGCGGGCGGCTACTGCAAGGCTCTGATGGGCAATCACGAACTGCTCCTCATCGGCGCCAAGCGGTTCGGCGACACCCCCGTCAACTCCGGCGCGGGCACCGCCTCCTTCCAGGCCGCCTGGCTGCTCAACGGCGGCCAGCGCACCGACATGGAGCGGCTGGAGGACCACCACCTCCAGTGGATGTCACGGCTGGACGCGATGGCCGAGGAGGACGGGCATCTGCTCGTGCACTCCGACACCACCGCCTATCTCGAGTACGGCGACTCGATCGAGGCCGTCAACGACACCGTCACCGAGACGCTCCAGCGCAGCGACGCGGACGAGTGCTGGGACCTGTTCCGCAAATTCACCAAGCGCTTCGCCTTCCGTGACGAGGACGCCGGACCGACGGCCGTGCGCGAATTGCTCGGCACCTACGGCGGGGAGCGCATCGTCCACGGGCACAGCCCGATCCCGTATCTGCTGGGCGAAGTCGGCTCGGAGGACGGCGAGGACGACGGCGCGCCCGCGGTCGAGGGCCCGCACGTCTACGCGGACAATCTCGCGGTCGCGATGGACGGCGGCATCACCATGGCCGGAAAACTGCTGGTCGTACAACTGCCGCTGGGCGCCTGAGGGTGTTGCGGGCGCACACGGAAGCGGACGGAGGGCCTCACCGGGGCTGAGCAAATCACGAAACTTGCTGTCACCTCGCGCCGGATCGGCTCTACCATCGGTTTATCCGTCGCAGGCTCTCCTCCGTTTCCGCCCGACTGCCCGGCGAAAGCCGGCACCAAGGCCCTACGGAGTATCGGGGGATGCACCATGAAAAGCGCTCCGCACCTGTTCGCCGAAGACCGCCCGGAGTTCGAACGCGTTCTCGACGAGGTGCTGCGTACCGCGGACCGCCGACCGGATCTGAAGGGCATAGGACAGCGGCTCACCGCCGAGCAGCTGCGCACCATGGCGCTCAGCGCCTCGGCCGCCATCACCGCGTGCGCGGCCGCCGAATACCAGGATTACGTCGTCGCCCGCACCAGACTGCGCGAGCCCGCCCCGCCCCTGCCGATGCCCGGGGCACCGGAGGACGACGGCGAACGCGACCACTCCGCCGGATTCACCGGCGCCCTCCTGGACGCCTCCGGGGCGGGACTGTTCCCCATGCTCGCCGTGCTGGCCCCGGTGCTGGCCGGGACCGCCGCGATCATCTTCCTGCTCGTCGGCTATGTGCTGCACGTCCTGGACCCCGCGCCGTCCATCGCCCAGCCGATGATCACCGCGGGCTGGTTCTTCGCCGCCCTCACCGCCGCGGGCATCCTGCTCGCCGCCGTCGGCCTCCTCATCACCGCCCTGCGCAACGGCTCCAGCGCGATCCGCGGCGAGGCGCTGGCCGAGCAGCTGGAGGAGGTGGACCGCGCCAGAGAGGCCTGGCGGCAGGCCCTGCTGGAGCGGGGCGTGCTGCCCTTCCTGCGCGAGGCACTGAGCAATCCGTCGGCCCCCGCCCCGTGGACCGCCTACGTCCCCGGGCGCACCGAAGCGGGCCGCACCCCCCACCTCGGCTACAGCCGCCCGGGCTTCAGCACCGACGACGAGGGCCCCAAGGCCCGCCCCCGCTACAGCAGCCCGGACTACACCAGCCCCGAATACGGCGGCCCGGAGAACCAGCCGGACTGACGAACTGGTGGGGGCGTGTGTCTCCTGGTGAGCGCCCCTTCGTTCCGGAATGCTCCGCTCCCCCCACCTATCGAGCGAACTTCCGTTTATCTGGGGCAATGTGCTCGAAACCCTTGCTTACAGTCCGGGACGGAGGTGATGCGCATATGCGCGAACGCAACATGTCGCCGGGCCGATCCCGTCGGCGCGACGCTTTGGACGTCAACGACTTCGTGTACGCGGCCACGGGAGCTCGCGTCCGCAGGCTCACACTGCCCAACGGAGAACACTGGTTTCCCGCGGCAGATGTATGCCGAGAACTCGGCTACACGACTACCCGCAAGGCTCTGCTCGATCACGTGCCGGAAGAGCGACGAGAGTCTCTCGAGACTGTGACTACAAGTCACAGTCTCGACATTCCCGCAGGTAGGGAATGGCGCCGAGACTTGCAGCTGGTCGATCTCCAAGGTCTCATCCTGCTGGTCAACGGATGCACGAAGCCGTCGTGCCTGCCCTTCAAGCAGTGGGTATCGAGAGTGATCGCCACCGTCCAGCGGGACGGCTCGTACGCCCTGGAGGTGTCCGAACTCTCCCGCGCCGAGCCACCGCCCTCACCCCGTCCCGAGTCCGTGGTGGCTCCGAGCGAGATCATCGACGCGGTCGCCCGGCTGGAGGTCCAGAACGAGCGCTTCCAGGCCGAGGTGATGGCCTCACTGCGCCGTTCCGAGCACGCCTGGACCCAGATCCTCGACGCGCTGGGGCGCCGGCCGGCTGAAGAGCCCGAAGCCGACAAGCGTGAGCTGAGGCTCCGGACGGAAGACATGTTCGCGCAGTGGCAGTCCCGGCTGAGCATCACCGAGGATGTCTGGGCCGTGGCCATCTACATCATGCCCACGCTGGCGGCGGCCGGGCGGGTGGGCCACTCACTGGAGACCCTCGCAAACCGGACGGGACTGACCCGGCAGCGGGTGCACGCCTGCCTTCGCTTCCTCCAGAAGCACCGCTGCATCCGGCAGAGCGGGCTGACCGACGACGGTAACCCCGTCTACGTGGCTGAGCTGCCGCCCGAGTAACTGATCCGCGGAGAGGGCCCGAAGCCGCAAAACGAAGTTGCGGCTTCGGGCCCGGGTCGTAGTTTACCGGCCCGTTCAGTCCGCGATCGGCAGATACACGCGGTTGCCCGCGGCGGCGAACTCGCGGGACTTCTCCGCCATTCCGGCCTCCACTTCCGCCTCGTCCATCGCGTCGCCGTGTTCGCGGCGGATGTCGTGGCTGATCTTCATGGAGCAGAACTTGGGCCCGCACATGGAGCAGAAGTGCGCCGTCTTGGCGGGCTCCGCCGGAAGCGTCTCGTCGTGGAACGAGCGTGCCGTGTCCGGGTCGAGGGCCAGGTTGAACTGGTCCTCCCAGCGGAACTCGAAGCGCGCGTCGGAGAGCGCGTCGTCCCAGGCCTGGGCGTCGGGGTGGCCCTTGGCCAGGTCGGCGGCATGGGCGGCGATCTTGTAGGTGATGACGCCGGTCTTCACGTCGTCGCGGTCCGGCAGCCCCAGGTGCTCCTTGGGGGTGACGTAGCAGAGCATCGCCGTACCCCACCAGGCGATCATCGCGGCGCCGATCCCCGAGGTGATGTGGTCGTAGGCGGGCGCGACGTCCGTGGTGAGGGGGCCCAGGGTGTAGAAGGGGGCCTCATCGCAGATCTCCTGCTGGAGGTCGACGTTCTCCTTGATCTTGTGCATCGGGACATGGCCCGGGCCCTCGATCATCGTCTGGACGCCGTGCTCCTTGGCGATCCGGTTGAGTTCGCCGAGCGTGCGCAGCTCCGCGAACTGGGCCTCGTCGTTGGCGTCGGCGATGGAGCCGGGGCGCAGTCCGTCACCCAGCGAGTAGGTGACGTCGTACGCCGCGAGGATCTCGCACAGCTCCTCGAAGTGGGTGTAGAGGAACGACTCCTGATGGTGGGCCAGGCACCAGGCGGCCATGATCGAGCCGCCGCGGGAGACGATGCCGGTCTTGCGGCGGGCGGTCAGGGGGACGTACGGCAGCCGTACGCCGGCGTGCACCGTCATGTAGTCGACGCCCTGCTCGGCCTGTTCGATGACGGTGTCCTTGTAGACCTCCCAGGTCAGCTCCTCGGCCTTGCCGTCGACCTTCTCCAGCGCCTGGTAGAGCGGCACGGTGCCGATGGGCACCGGGGAGTTGCGCAGCACCCACTCGCGGGTGGTGTGGATGTTGCGGCCGGTCGAGAGGTCCATGACCGTGTCGGCGCCCCAGCGGGTCGCCCAGGTCATCTTCTCGACCTCCTCCTCGATGGACGAGGTGACGGCGGAGTTGCCGATGTTGGCGTTGACCTTCACCAGGAACCGCTTGCCGATGATCATCGGCTCGATCTCCGGGTGGTTGACGTTGACGGGCAGTACGGCCCGGCCCGCCGCGATCTCCTCGCGGACCACCTCGGGGGAGACGTTCTCGCGGAGCGCCACGTACTCCATCTCCGCGGTGACCTCGCCCCGGCGGGCGTAGGCGAGTTGGGTGACGGCGACGCCGTCGCGGGCCCGGCGCGGCTGGCGCGGCCGTCCGGGGAAGACCGCGTCGAGGTTGCGCAGGCCGCCGCGGGGCGCGGTGTGTTTGATCCCGTCGTCCTCGGGCCGGGCCGGACGGCCGGAGTACTCCTCGGTGTCGCCGCGAGCGATGATCCAGTTCTGCCGCAGTGGCGCGAGGCCACGGCGGACGTCGGTTTCGATGTGGGGGTCGGTGTACGGACCGGACGTGTCGTACAGCGTCACGTCCTGGCCATTGGTGAGGTGCACGCGGCGAACCGGGACCTGGATGTCCGGGCGGGAACCCGTGACATATCCCTTATGCCAGCCGAAATCGGCAGTGTTGTCGCGCACGTGTGCATCCTGCTGAGTCATGAGACCCACTCCCTACGCCGGCATTACCCGGTACCAGGTTCAGCGGTCGGCGCAGCTGTCGCTTCAGCGCCCTCTCAGCCCGGTGCTCCGAGCTCCCGCGATTGCAAAGGTGCCCCCACGCTAACGGTTTCCCCGCATACGTGAACAGGGGGCCTGCCACTCTTGCGATGATGCGACGGTGACCGCAACACAGCAGGACCACTCGCCCGAGCAGCCCCACCCGTCCGGCCAGCCCCACGGCCACTCCCACGGGCACGGCCACAGCCATGCCCACGCGCACGGCCCGGCCGCGCCCGTTTCCGGGCGCCTCCGCAAGGTCATCGCGGCGGTACTCATCCCCTTCGCCGTCGCCGTCGTCGCCGGGCTGGTGGCGCTGTGGCCGGGCGGCCCCGAGCACACCACGCACGGCCGCAGCGGGCTCGGATTCGACCAGGATACGGTCGCCGGGCGGGTGGTGAAGGTGGAGGAGATCAACTGCGCCGACGCCAACGCGCAGCCGCAGGCGCCCACCGAACCGGGTCAGCAGGGCGCCGCCCCGGCGCCCGGCGGCGCGGCCGGCGGGGGCACGGGCGGGGCCACCGGCGGCGGAAGCGGCGGCTCCGGCGGCGGCAAGACCGTCTGCGAGAAGGCCACCGTCGAGGTCACCTCGGGCAAGGACAAGGGCCGCACGTTCCCCGAGATCGTCCAGCCGAACGCCTCACGGAAGTTCAGCGCCGGGCAGGAGCTGAAGCTGGCGTACGCGCCCAAGGCGCCGAAGAACCTCCAGTACTCGGTCTCGGACGTCAACCGCTCGTTCCCGATGGCCCTGCTCGCCGGGGTGTTCGCGCTCGTGGTCGTGGCCGTCGGGCGGCTGCGCGGCGTCTTCGCCCTGGTGGCGCTGGCCATCAGCTTCGGGGTGCTGACGCTGTTCATCCTCCCGGCGATACTCCAGGGCTCGAATCCGCTGGTGGTCGCGGTCGTCGGAGGCAGCGCGATCATGCTGCTGGCGCTCTATATGTGCCATGGGCTGAGCGCCCGCACCTCGGTCGCGGTGCTCGGCACCCTGGTCTCGCTGCTGCTGATCGGCGTGCTCGGCTCGCTGTTCATCGGCTGGGCGTCGCTGACCGGCAACACCGACGACCAGACCGGTCTGGTGCACGGCCTCTATCCCGACATCGAGATCAAGGGCTTGCTGCTGGCCGGGGTGATCATCGGTTCGCTGGGTGTGCTGGACGATGTGACGGTCACCCAGACCTCGGCGGTGTGGGAGCTGCGGGAAGCGGACCCCACGACGAGCCGCCGCAAGCTCTACGCGGCCGCGATGCGCATCGGGCGGGACCACATCGCGTCCGTCGTGAACACCCTGGTGCTGGCGTACGCGGGCGCCTCGCTTCCGCTGCTGCTCCTCTTCTCGATCGCGGACAGCGGGGTGGGAACGGTGGCGACGAGCGAGATCGTCGCGGAGGAGATCGTCCGCACGCTGGTGGGCAGCATCGGACTGGTCGCCTCGGTGCCGGTGACCACGGCGCTGGCCGTCCTGGTGGTCTCCGCGGACCACGCGCCGGACGGTGACGGGGCGAAGAGCGGCGGGGCGAAGAGCGCCGCGGCCGGGGCGAGCGGGGGCGGACGGGGGCGCGGACGGCGCCGCCGGGCGCGGGCCCGCTGACCGGCGCGTACGGGCACGTACGCACGCCTGCCGGCGCTACGCGTACCGGTCCTCGGCCAGGATGCGGTCCAGTTCGGCGTCGAGGTCGCCGACCGGGTCGCAGGCCGCGGGCTCCTCGCCGAACGGGACGAGCCGGTCCGTACGGTCCAGGAAGGCCACCAGCGGCGCCGCCCCGGCACGGAACAGGGCTCTCTCGGCCCCCACCTGAAGTCTGATGAACACGTCCGAGAGCCCTTCGGGCGAGGCCGGTGCGATCCGCACATCGCCCTCGCCGGAGGGTTTGCTGAGCCCGTCCAGCAGCAGCTCACGGGCGAAGGCCCAGCTCACCGGCGCGTCGCCGGGCAAGTGGAAGGTGATCTCGACCGCGTAGGGATCGCCGCTGTCGTACGACAGCTCGACCGGGATCCGGAAGGACAGTTCCTGCGAGACCAGAAAGGTCATCGTCACTTCCGCCTGGACTGTGTCACGCATGTCACGCATCGTTCGCCGCCCCGGGTAGTTCAGACTTGGCCGACTCTGGAGCGTAGCGACTCGATTGCGGGGCGGAGTCGCTTTGCCTCATGTGAGGGAACGGAAATGGCCAGTGTTGCCGTGGTGGAACCCACGGGGCCGGGCGACGCCGGCCCGGTGCGCGGGCGATCAGGGCCGCTTCAGCGGCCGTGTCGATGTTCGCTGTCGTCAACAGGCACCCCCGGGGTGTTGTTGCGAGGCAGACGCCGAGATGGGGAACGTCGCGGACTCGCACTCTAACCACAGTGGCACCGTGGGGCCGATGTTTGGCTCCCCGGTATCCCTCGCGCGGCGTACCCGCCGCGCGGGGCCGCGGGGTCACCGGCCACGGGTCACCAGTCGCTGCGGGAGGAGGTGAACTTCCGTACGACGTAGATCAGACCGCCGATCAGCGCCACCAGCAACAGCGCCTTGAAGAGCAGGCCGATGACGAAGCCGACCACGCTCATGATCAGCCCGCCGAAGACGGCGAGGACGAGAACCGGCACCGCGATCCATGTCACCCACCACGGCAAGCCCTGGAATATGCCCTTCGCGGCCACTTTCGCTCCCTGCTTTCTCCTGACCGGATGGGGCCGGTTCATGAACACCGGTCCCGCTGCCTTCGATGCTAGGGCGGGCAGGAACCGGACGGACGGCTTCCATCCCCCGTCCGTCCCTGACCGGACCCGTAGGGGGTGTCTTGTCGGTCAGGCCGGATCAGCGAGCGGCGTCAGGGGGCACCTCCCAGCGGTAGCTGGGGGGAGCGACGAGCGCGGGACCGCGAGGTGCCGCCCGCCGCGGCAGTGGCTGATGTCACAGCGGCGTCGGGAGCCCGGCATGACCGGCAAGACACCCCCTGGGGGACCGGAGCGCTCCCGTCAGTTCCGGTCAGCCTTCAGGGGGAGAGAACACCACCATGACCCGCAGGTCCTCGGTGATGTGGTGGAACTTGTGCGCCACGCCCGCCGGTACGTACACCACGCTGCCGCGCGCCACCTGGGTCGTCTCCATGCCCACCGTGATCGACGCCCGGCCGCTCATCACCAGGTACACCTCGTCCTGGCTGTGCGGCGCCTGCGGATCGGCCTGGCCCGCGTTCAGCGCGTACAGCCCGACCGACATGTTCCGCTCGCGCAGGAACTGTAGATACGCGCCGTCGTTCGCGGCCCGCTCCGCCTCCAGCTCGTCCAGCCGGAACGCCTTCATTCGCCTCTCCACCCCTGCCTGCGATGCCCCTGCCCGTCTCCGGGCCTGTCTGCGACGATCTCAACCATGAAGAATTTGCTCGTCAAGACGCTCGCCAACGCCGGCGCCCTCGGCGTCGCCATCTGGCTGCTCAAGGACATCACGCTGACCGGTGAGAACACCGGACGTCAGACGATCACCCTCATTCTCGTCGCATTGCTCTTCGGCGTGGTGAACGTGGTGGTGAAGCCGGTCGTCAAGCTGCTGGCATTTCCGCTGTTCATCCTCACCCTCGGACTGATCACCCTGGTGATCAATGCCCTGATGCTGCTGCTGACCTCCTGGCTGGCCGGGAAAATGGATCTCAGCTTCCACGTCGAGGGCTTCGGCACGGCCTTCCTCGGCGCCCTGATCGTTTCCATAGTCGCCTGGGCGCTGCACGTCGTCCTGCCCGATGACAAGGACTGACCGCGGCCGGAGATGATGACAGGTATGAGAGCCCCGTCGCCCTATCGTGTCTGCTTCGTCTGCACCGGCAACATATGCCGGTCGCCGATGGCCGAATCCATCGTCCGCGCCCATGCCGCAGAGGCCGGATTCGACGGCCTCGTCGCGTGGGACAGCGCGGGCACCGGCCCCTGGCACGAGGGCGACGGGGCCGACCGTCGCGCGATCGCCGTGCTCACCGACCACGGCTACGAGCAGGATCACATCGCGCGGCAGTTCCAGCCCGCGTGGTTCGCCGACCTCGACCTGGTGATCGCCCTGGACAGCGGCCATCTGCGGGAGCTGCGCGCCCTGGCGCCCACCCCGCGGGACGCCGCGAAGGTGCGGCTGCTACGGGACTACGACCCGGATGCCGACCCGGACGCCCCGGGCGGCCTGGATGTCCCGGACCCCTATTTCGGCGGGACGGACGACTTCGAAGAGGTCCTGGAGATGGTCGAGGCCGCGAGCGGCGGACTGCTGGACGCGGTCGCCGAAGCCCTCGACAGCGTCGCCGGGGCCGTCGACAGCGTGTCCGTCGCGCCCGGTGAGGAGCGCGTATGACCGGCGACGGCACCCGGGCCGTCCGTGCCGGACTGCCCGAGCCCTACGCTTACGAACCGGCGCTGCCCGGCCCCGTCTTCGCCGCGCACTACCACCTCCCCGGCGAGGCCTCCGGCCCCTTCACCTACGGCCGCGACGCCAACCCCACCTGGTCCCGGCTGGAGGAGGCGATCAGCGAGCTGGAGTCCCCGGACGCCGACGCCGAGACCGTCGTCTTCGCCTCCGGCATGGGTGCCGTCGCGGCCGTCCTCCTGTCCCAGCTGCGGCAGGGCGACACCGCCGTCCTGCCGTCCGACGGCTACCAGCTGCTCCCCGCGCTCGCCGAACGGCTGCGGAGCTTCGGCGTCCGGGTGCGCACCGCCCCCACCGGCGGCGACGCCCAGCTGACCGCCCTGGACGACACCACCGGGCTGCTGTGGCTGGAGACCCCGTCCAACCCCGGTCTCGACGTGTGCGACATCCGCAGGCTCGCCGAGGCGGCGCACGCGCGCGGCGCGCTGGTCGCCGTCGACAACACCCTCGCCACCCCGATCGGGCAGCGCCCCCTGGAGCTGGGCGCGGACTTCTCCGTGGCGAGCGGCACCAAGGCGCTCACCGGCCACGGCGACGTCCTGCTCGGCTACGTCACCTGCCGCGATCCGGAGCTGGCCGCCGCCGTGCGCGGCTGGCGCAAGACCGTCGGCGCGATCCCCGGCCCCATGGAGACCTGGCTCGCCCACCGCTCCCTGGCGACCCTCCCGCTGCGCGTCGACCGGCAGGCCGGGACCGCCCTCGCGCTCGCCGGGGCGCTGCGCGACCGGCCCGAGGTCACCGGGGTGCGCCACCCCGGGCTGCCGGACGATCCGGCGCACCCGGTCGCGGCCGGGCAGATGCGCGGCGGGCGCTTCGGCTGCGTGGTCTCGTTCACCCTGCCCGGCAAGGAGCACGCGGAGCGGTTCCTGACCGCGCTGCGGCTGGTCGACGACGCCACCAGCTTCGGCGGCGTGCGCTCCACCGCCGAGCGGCGCGGCCGCTGGGGCGGCGACGCGGTCGCCGAGGGCTTCGTCCGCTTCTCGGTGGGCGCCGAGGACCCGGACGATCTGGTCGCGGACGTGCTGCGTGCGCTCGATGAGGCGCGTGACGGCGGCTGAAGACTGCTGAAGGCGGCCGAAACTCGCCGTACGGCTTGTGCGCGGGTACGCCTGACGGGCGTCTCAAGCCTCCCCCCTCGTGGCTTGAGACGCCCCGGTTCTTCTCGTGGAGAACCGCTTGAACAAGGCTAGTTGACTCAGCGTCAGTGTCCAATCACAGTAGCGACATGGACCTATCGGCATATTTATAGTTGGCATGCGGCGGGAGTGCGTCGAGGCGAGGGGAACCGCATGGATCTGGCCCTCTTACGCACGTTTGTCACGGTGCACCGCGCCGGGTCCTTCACCCGTGCCGCCGCGCTGCTCGGGCTCTCCCAGCCCGCCGTCACAGGCCAGATCCGCACCCTGGAGCGGCAGCTGGGACGGCCGCTGTTCCTCCGTACGGCGCGCGGCGTCATCCCCACCACCGTCGGGGAAGAGCTGGCCCACAAGACCGCCCCGCACCTCGACGCGCTCGTGGAGATCACCGAGGCCGGGCTGGACGACCACTCCCCGCTGCGCACCCTGCACCTCGCGGGTCCCCCGGAGTTCACCGCGCTGCGCGCCCTGCCCGCGCTCACCACGCTCGTCACCCAGGGGCTCGCGCTGCGGTGCGCGTTCGGCAGTTCCGAGGAGCTGTTCCAGGGGCTCGGGGCGGGCTACCACGACCTGGCGATCACCACCGCCCGGCCGCGCGGACGGCTGCTGGCCGCCACCCCGCTGTGCGACGAGGAGCACGTGCTGATCGCGTCCCCGCGCTGGGCGGCCCGGCTCGGCGGCTCCGCGGTCCTCCAGGTCAAGGGCGCGAGCGCGCTGGAGGCGCTGCCCGTGGTCGAGGTCCACGAGAGCCTGCCGCTGGTCAGCCGCTACTGGTCGGCCGTCTTCGACACCCGCCCCGTCACCTCCGGCACGGTCATCGCGCCCGATCTGCGGGCGGTGCTGGCGTGCGTCGCGGAGGGCGCGGGGCTCGGCGTACTGCCGCGCTACCTGTGCATGGACGCCCTCGACGCCGGGGAGGTGGTGGCGCTGCTCAACCCGCCGGTGCCGCCGCTGCGCACCTATTTCCTGGTGGTGCGGACCGGTGGGCTCGCGGTGCCGCACGTCGCCCGGGCGCACGAGTGGCTGCTGCGCGCCGCTGTCGACTGGTGAGCCTCTGTCGGCTGGTGAGTAGGGGGTTTCAGCCGGGGACGGCTGCGGCAGATGTCCTGCATGACCGAACGACCCGTGGTCAAACGCACCGCCCGCGCCATCCTGCTCGACGGCGACACCGACCCGCGGATGATCCTGATCAAGCGGACCAAGCCCGGTCAGCAGCCGTACTGGATCACCCCCGGCGGCGGTGTGGAGCCCGAGGACACCACCGTCGTCCAGGCCCTCCACCGCGAGGTGGACGAGGAGCTGGGCGCGAAGGTGACGGATGTGGTCCCCGCCTTCGTCGACACCGTCCCGCACCCGGACGGGGGCGCGCCGGACGGCGTCAAGGTGCAGCACTTCTTCGTGTGCAGACTCGCCTCGATGGACCTCAGCAGGCGGCACGGCCCGGAGGTGGAGGAGCCCTGCGGGGAGTACGAGGTCGTACGGATCCCGTTCACCCGCGAGGGGATCGCCTCCGTCGGGATGGTGCCGCCGTCGCTGCGCGCCTATCTCGACGCCAACGTCGAGGGCGTGCGCGCGCTGCTCGCGGACGACCTCGGCTGACCTGTGCTGATCAGCCGTGATCAGGGCTGATCAGCGGAACCAGCCGCTGAACGGCTGCGGTCCCTTCTCGGCCGCCCGTCGGCGCGCCTCGGCGAGCACCCGCTCGGCCTCTTCCAGCCACTCCTCGGGACGCGCCGGTTCCGGCAGCTCCGTCCCCGGAACGGGCGCGGCGGGCGCCGGGGCGGCCGATGCCCGGAGAGTCGGCGCGGCCGGGCGCTCGGCGGGGCGCTCGGCGGGGGGCATACGGCGTCCCTCGCGCGCCTCGGCGGCGGCGCCGAAGAAGTCGCCGCCCTTCCGCTTGACGTCGTCCGTCCCCCAGGCCCGGCCCTGCTCCGGCTCACGGGGCCGGTCGGTGCGCGGCCCGTCCCCGGCGCGGCCGCGCCCCCGCGCGGGCACCTTCTGGAGGTGGGGAATGTGCTTGGCGCAGTGGATGTACGCCTCCTCGACGGCCACCTCGACCCAGACGACCGCGCGGCGGCCCGGCACCGGGTCGACCGGCAGGCCGGGGTGGCGGGCGCGCATCTCGTCGTCCTCGACGACCCGGGCCCGGCCGTTGACGTGCAGCCCGATGCGGTCGCGGAAGAAGTCGACCATCAGGATGCCGACGTGCGGGTTCTCCTCGATGTTACCGAGGCTGGCCAGCACGCCGTTCCCCCGGTACTCGGGGTAGGCGAGGGTGCGTCCGTCGAGCACTTCGAGAAAGCCGGGCGGCCCGGCCCGGAAGGTGCTGTCGCACTCCCCGTGCCGGTCGGAGGTGGCCAGGAAGAACATCTCCTGGCGTCCGACGAACTCCCGCATCCGCACGTTGAGGTGGTCCAGCACCTGCTCGTCGTAGAAGCGGTCGGCGCGATCGGCCGTGCCCAGGCGCTGCTGGAGGAGATGCTCGCCGTCGCTCCCCGGACGGCCCGTACGCTCCAGGCGCTCCGCACGGTGGCCGGGTGCAGCGGCAGCCGCCCGCTCGTGCCCGACGTCGTCCACAGTTCCTCGTCCCCGTTCTGCTGTCGCCGTCTGTCTGCTGCTTCCCTGCTACTCCGCCGCCGCCATCAGCTCTTCGATGGAGTCGTGCCGTATGCGGTGGGACGGGACGCCGACGCCCATCAGCGCGTCCACACCGCTGCGGATCATTCCGGGCGGGCCGGAGAGATAGGCATCGAACGCGTTCCACGGGCCGTATTGCCGCACGGCGTCGGGAAGTCTGCCGCTGAGCCCGCTCGTCGGCCCGTCGGAGACCACCGGCCGGACCGAGAGCCAGGGGTGCCGCTGGGCGAGCCGCAGCATGGTGTCGATGTCGTACAGGTCGTGGTCGCTGCGGGCGCCGTAGAAGACCTCGACCGCCCGCTGGCGGCCGTGCTCGGCGACGTCCTCGACCAGCGCCTTGATCGGCGCGATGCCGGTGCCGCCGCCCAGGCACAGCAGCCCGTTGTCGGTCGAGTGGTCGACCGTCATCGAACCGGCGGGCGGGCCGAGCCTGATCACATCGCCGGGCCGCGCGCGGTGCACCAGCGCGGAGGAGACCCATCCGGCCGGGACCGCCTTCACGTGGAAGGACAGCAGCCCGTCGGCGCGGGGCGCGGAGGCGAAGGAGTAGTGCCGCCACACCCGCGGCCACCAGGGCGTCTCCACCGAGGTGTACTGGCCCGCGAGAAAGGGGTACGGCTGGTCCGGGCGGACGGTGACGACGGCGATGTCGGCCGTGCGCGACTCGTGCCCGACGACCTCGGCCTGCCACCACGCGGGCGCGCGCAGCTCGTCCTCGGCCGCCGCGTCGATCATGATCTGCGAGATCGCGGTGTAGGCCCGGACCCACGCCGCCTCGGCCTCGTCGCTCCAGGTGTTGGTCGCGTACCGGGTGAGCGCGGCGAGCAGGCACTCGCCGACGGCCGGATAGTGCTCGGGCTGGGTGCCGTACTTGCGGTGCCCGCGGCCGAGCCGGGAGAGGAAGTCGCCGAGGATGTCGGGGTCGTCGATGAGCCGGGCCGCGGTGAGGATCGCCTTGAACAGCCGGTCGCGCTGGGCGTCCATGGCGGCCGGGAAGAGCGGCCGCAGCTCGGGGTGCTGGACGAAGAGCAGCGCGTAGAAGTACGAGGTGACCTTGTCGCTCACCGGCTCGATCTCGGCCATGGTGCGGCGCAGCAGGATCGCGTCGGGCGAGGCGGTCTCGGGAGCGGTGAAGACGGATTCGGCTGCGGGCCGTGCGCCCTGCGGGGCCGATGCCTCGTCGGGGCGCTGGTGCTCCTCGCGCCCGGCCCCGGGCGGCACCGCGGACGCGGGGGCGACGGGGGAGGCCGGCGGCACCGCGGACGCGGGCGGTATGGGGGGCGCGGGGGCCGGTGCGGGGGGCGCCGGGCGGCGCTCGGCCTCCGTACCGGCCGGGCGTATCGGGTTCACCGGGCGGTCGGCCGCGCCATCCGATTCGGGAGAACGGGGCTGGTCATCGGCCGGTTTCCTGCTCGGGGTGAACCAACCCCAGTCGCCACTGTTTCCCCCGCCGTCGTTCCCGGCCGACGATGTGGTGGTCGGAGCGTCCATGGTTGCCTCGCCTCGAACATCTTTCTGTCGGTCTTCGCACTTCCGCTGGCGGAATGTGCCCGCAATTCCCCGCTCTGGTCGACTGGTTCACGTGATATTGGTCCTGTCGGCCCGCTCCGTGCTCAGTTCCGGGCAGCATGCCACGCTCCTTCCGCACCCCGAGAACTTCGCCCGAAGTCCGGGTAACAGGGGCTGTGTTCCCGATATGCTGGTTGGAGCGGGTTGCCCGGTTGTGGTCCCGTCACGGCTTCGCGGGACGGAACTGCCCCGACCCTACCGGGCCCGGTTGAATTCACAAGCCCCATGGATGACGCATCCATTACACCCGGCAACTCACGTAATTACCCGTAGTTACGTGCAGTTGCCCGCCAATTCGTAGGCCTCTCGGAGATCGTTACCGCTATACCGGCTGGATGCGATTTCGCTCACATGGTGATCCGCGTTCACCGCGACCGAGAAGGGCACCACCGCGAACAGCTCGGCATCCGACATCGAATCCCCATAAGCGACACAGTCCGCCCTGGTCAACCCGAACTTCCCGCAGAGTTCATCCGCGATGCGCACCTTAGCGGCCGGAGTCAGGATGCCCGCGGGATCAAGCCGCTCCCGGAACGGCACCGACGGCCACGCCGACCCGTGCGCCGCGTCCGCGCCCCACTCCAGCAGCCGCTCCACGAAGAACCCGGGCGAGAGCGAGATCACGGCACACCGCTCACCGCGCGCCCGGATGTCCGCCCACACCTCCCGAATCCCCCTCAGCCACGGCGCCCCCGCGAACGCCGCCGCCACCTGCGCCTCCGTCAACTCCCCCCACAGCGCACAGGCCCGCTCCGCGAACCGCGCCGTCGACAGCCCACCCGCCGCGAACTCCCGCTCCAGCTCATCGATCTCCCGCTCCACCCCGAGCTGACGCGATATCTCGACGGCCGCGGCCGAACCATGGATCAGTGTCCCGTCGAGATCGAACAGATGCAGTCTGGTCATGGGGACCGAGCGTAGGGGGTGGGCCGGATCAGCGAGCGGCGTCAGGGGGCACCTCCCAGCGGTAGCTGGAGGAGCGGTAGCTCGCAACCCGCGTGAGGAGAGCGCAGGGGGCACCTCCCAGCGGTAGCTGGGGGAGGCGCGAGGGGGCACCGCCCAGCGGTAGCTGGGGGAGCGACGAGCAGGCAGCCGGGCGCGCCCAGCCCGCCGGGAGTACCCGCGGATACTCCCGCCGTCAGACGCGGCGGCGGTCGGTCCGCGCGACGGTGAACGCATGCAACAGCTGAAACGGCCCGTGCGCCGGGCCCTCCTCGTCGTGCATGTGGTCGTCTCCGTCGGCTGGCTCGGGCTGACGCTCGGCGTGCTGGCCCTGGGCATCACCGGGGCCACGGCCGGGTCGGCCGAGGCCGCCGAAGGGGCGTACCGGTCGATGAACGTCCTCGGGGACTGGTTGCTCATCCCGGTCAGCCTGCTCTCCCTGATCAGCGGGGTGGTGCTGTCGCTCGGCACGCCCTGGGGCCTGGCCCGGTACCGCTGGGTGTACGTGAAGTTCTGGCTGACGCTGCTGACCACCGCCGCGACCGCCTTCGCGCTGCGCGCCCGGATCGACGCGGCGATGGCCGACGTCACGGCGGGCCGGGCGGTCGGCGCCGCCACCGATCTGATCCTGGCGCCGTCGGTCAGCCTGAGCGTCTACGCCTTCCTCACCGCCATCTCGGTGCTCAAGCCGTGGGGCCTGACCGCGCGGGGGCGGCGGCTGCGCGGCCGCGCCGCGGCGGTGAGCGGCCGCCGCGTAGGCTCGCCGGTGTGACCGACTTCGAGATCCGGCGCGCGATCGCCGATGACATACCCGCGATCGTCGCCATGCTCGCCGACGATCCGCTGGGCGCCCGGCGGGAGTCGCCGGACGACCCGGCTCCGTACCGCGCCGCGTTCGAGCGGCTGGAGCGGGACCCCAACCAGCACCTGGTCGTCGCGGTCCGGGACGGGCGTACGGTCGGCACCCTCCAGCTCACCGTGGTGCCCGGGCTCTCCCGGCGCGGCGCCACCCGCTCGATCATCGAGGGGGTGCGGATCCACGCCGACGAGCGCGGCAACGGCCTCGGCACCGAGCTGATCGAGTGGGCGGTCGAGGAGTCGCGCCGCCAGGGCTGTGTGCTGGTGCAGCTGACCTCGGACGCGACCCGCACCGACGCGCACCGCTTCTACGAGCGGCTCGGCTTCGAGGCCAGCCACGTCGGTTTCAAGCTGCCGCTCGACGGCTGACCGAGCCCGCTCCTACCGCGGACGCCATCCGTCCGGGTCGACGCCCCCGGGCACCGCGTCCTCCGGGGCGTACGGAGCCCGCGTCAGCACGAAGGTGCCGAGGTCGAGATGGCCGGGCGCGCCGTCCGCGCCCGCGACGACGCGCAGCGTCTCCCCCGCGTAGTAGCCGTCGAGGCCGGTCCAGGTGCCGTCCGGCTCGGCCCGGAAGCGCGAGGCGCGGCCCGTTCCGCCGACCGGCGACAACTCCAGGCCGCGGTCGGCGCGCAGCCGCAGCAGGAAGGGGGTCGGGCCCCAGTACCAGGGCCCGGTCAGCGCCAGCAGCGCCGGATCGGCCTCGGGCAGCGGCCGCCAGGGGCCGGGGATCCACGGCTCGTGCTCCGCCGTGATCCGTACGAGGTCGGCGGCGACGGTGGCGACGGAGGGCCCCGAGGTGACGTTGGCCAGCGCGATCCCGGCCAGCCGGTCGTCCGCGCTGACCCACAGGGTGGCGAGGAAACCGGGCATGGAGCCGACATGGCCGTACAGGAACCGGCCCTCGCGGCGCGCGAGCTGCACCCCGAGGCCGTAGCCGCCGTCCCAGTCCCGGCCCTCGGGCGGGGCACCGGGCGCGCGCATCTCGGCGAGCGTCGCGGCGCCGAGCACCCGCTCGTCCCCGTCGAGCAGGAAGGCGGCGAAGCGGGCCAGATCGGCGGCGGTCGACCACAGCTGGCCCGCGGGTGCCATCCGGCCGGTGTCCTCGGCGGGTTCCGGCAGCAGCACATCGGCCCAGGGGTGGACGGCCCAGCCCGCGGCGTGCGGGGCGCGCGGTGCGAGGGACGTACGCGTCATCCCCAGCGGCTCCAGCACCTCGCGGGCCAGCACATCGCCCCAGGGCGCGCCGCGCAGCCGCTCGACGAGCGCGCCGAGCAGCGCGAAGCCGGTGTTGGAGTAGTGGTGGCGGCGTCCGGCGGGGTGCACGAGGGGGCGCTCGCCGAAGAGATCCGCCGTCTCGGGGCGCAGCGCGCCCGGTGTGCGCTCCCACCACGGACCGCGCGCCTCGGCGGCCAGCCCCGAGGTGTGGGCGAGGAGCTGGGCGACGGTGGCGCCCTCCGCCTCGGGCACCTCCAGATGCTTGGTCAGCGGATCCCCCAGATCCAGCAGCCCCTCGTCGCGGAGCCGCATCACCAGCACCGCGGTGAACGTCTTGGTCAGCGAACCGATCCGGTACTGGGTGTCGGCGCCGGGCGTCTGCCCGTCCGTACCACCCCGCGCCCCCGTCCACACCAGCTGTCCCTCCCGCACCACGGCCCCCACCAGGGAGGGCGTCCGGCCCTCGGCCTGGCCGACGGCGATGCGGTGGAGCAGGGCGCGGCGGGTGGCGGGCAACAGCTCCGCGAACTCCTCGGATGCGGTCATGCCCGCACCCTACGGTCTGGCCTTGACGTCAGGGGCAAGGTCTACGGTCGGGGCCATGCGGATCGGAGAGCTGGCCGAACGGGCGGGTACGACCACCCGCACCCTGCGCTACTACGAGTCGATCGGCCTGCTGCCCGCGCGGCGGACCGGCAACGGATACCGGGCGTACGACGAGGACGACCTCCGGCTGGTCCGGCAGATCCGCACCCTCCAGGACTTCGGCTTCGGCCTGGAGGAGACCAGGCCGTTCGTGGAGTGCCTGCGCTCCGGCCATCCGGCCGGTGACTCCTGCCCGGCGTCGCTGGAGGTCTACCGGCGCAAGCTGGCCGAACTGGACGACTGCATCGCGCGGCTGGGCGACGTACGGCGGCAGGTGGGAGCGCAGCTCGCCCGGGCGGAGCGGGCCCGAGCGGCGCTGGAGGCGGCGGCGACGGGGCCCGACGGTGCGCCGGAGCCGCGCTGCGAGCTGACGCCGTACGACCCGTCCGCGAGCGACGGCACGCCGAAAACGACACCAAGGGGATGAGCGAAATGACACGGACTCAGGCCAGGGACGTGCCCGCGGTCACGGACGCCACCTTCGCCGAGGAGGTGCTGACGACCGGGCTGCCGGTGCTCGTGGAGTTCACCGCCTCCTGGTGCGCGCCCTGCCACATGATGGCGCCCGTGCTGGCGGAGATCGCCCGGGAGGAGAGGCACCGGCTGAAGGTGGTGCAGCTGGACGTGGACACGAACCCGGAGACGACGGTGGCGTACGGAGTGCTGTCGATGCCGACCCTGATGCTGTTCCGTGCGGGCGAACCGGTGCGGTCGATGGTCGGGGCACGGCCCAAGCGGCGGCTGCTCCAGGAGCTGGCGGACGTGCTCTGAGCCGCCGCCGGGCGGGCTCCGGGGCCTCTCCATGGCTTACGGCTTACGGCTTACGGGCCAGGAGAATGGCCTGCGGCACGACTTCCCTGCCGTCCGGCTCGCGCACCTGCCGCGCCCGTACGGCGAACCCGGCCCCCTCGAGCAGCGCGGCGATCTCGTCGGGCGACAGCCTGCGGAAGTCGAGCGACACGGGGTGGCCGAACGGCTCGGCCAGGTGCAGCGGTTCGTCGCCGACCTGGAAGGCGACCAGCAGATTGCCGCCCGGGGCCAGCAGGCGGTGGAACTCGGCCAGCACCGCGGGCAACCGCTCGGCGGGGGTGTGGATGAGGGAATAGTAGGCGACGATGCCGCCGAGGGCGCCGTCCGGCAGGTCAAGGCCGGTCATCTGCCCCTCGTCGAACCGCAGCTCCGGATGCTCCCGCCGGGCCACCGCGAGCATCCCCGGCGACAGGTCGACACCGAAGACGTCCAGCCCGAGGCCGTGCAGATACGCCGTCACCCGCCCCGGGCCGCAACCGAGGTCGGCGACCGGCCCGGCCGCCTCCCCCTCCCGCACCAGGTCGGCGAACGCGCCGAGCAGGGCCCGGTCCAGCGGCTTGTCGTCCAGCGGGGCCTTGAACATCTCGGCGTAGTCGGCGGCGATGGTGTCGTAGAAGGTCCGGGTGGTCAGCAGATCGGTCGGCTCGGTCATGGACGGGGAGACTAGCCGTCCGCGCTCGGTGCGGGGCGGGGTTTCGGACTACCGCAGCCGCCGCGCCCGCAGGACGGTGTCGTTCGTGTGGTGGGTGCCGGGCGGGGCGAGAGCGGTGCGCGGCCGGGTTTCGTCGACCAGGACCGTCCAGTCGTGGCCGAGGAGCCCGGCGATCTCGCCCGGCTGGTAGTAGTCGCCGGGGACGACGCCGTTCTCCATGCGGGCGGGCACGTCGGCGAGGTCGTGGCCGACGAAGAGCAGGGTGCCGCCGGGAGCGACGGCGTCCAGCAGACCGCGCAGCGCGGTGTGCTCCGGCCGGCGCAGGAGCGGGAAGTACTGGGCGGACACCAGGTCGAACGCGGCGGCCGGGGGTGGCGTGACGGCCAGGTCGATCCGGGTCCACGCCACCCGGTCGGAGAGGTCCGGGGCCGTGGCGGCGGCGCGGTCCAGCGCGATCCGGGAGATGTCGAGCGCGGTGACCTGCCACCCGCGCCGGGCCAGCCAGATGGCGTCGGCGCCCTCACCGCATCCGACGTCGAGCGCCCGTCCCGGCGCCAGATCGGTGACTTCGGTGACGAGCACTCCGTTGGGGTTGCCGCTCATGAGCTGGTCGGCACCGCCGTACATGTCGTCCCAGAACTGTGCGTCCATCGGCTCTGCCTTCGGTAGGTGGCCGTGGCGCCGGTCGCCCACGGCCTGGTGCGCACACCGTCGCCGCATCCATGCCCCCGCGACAAAGTTTTTCGCGGAAACGGCAAATCGCGCGCTCCCCCTCAGCCCTCGCCCGCGCCGTCCGGGGTGTGGGGAAGCAGGGGGAAGAGCCGGGTGATGAGGGCCACCGGCCGGGCGCCGTCGGGCCGGGCCAGGGGGCGTTGTTCGCGGTCCTGGTAAGGCGCGAGCGCGCGTCGGACGACGTCCGCGACCCGGCTCATCTCCTCGGGCGTCAGGTAGGCGACGGCGCTGAAGGCTGCGTCGTGGCGCCACGCGGGCGGCGCCTGGTCCCGCTGGGTCAGCCACCGCTGCCAGCTCTCGTCCTCCAGCCCACGGGCCAGATGACCGAACTGCTCCTCCGCGCTCCCACCACCGGCCGCGGGACTGTCCGAGGAAGTGCGCTGCCTCAGACGCCAGGGGCGTGCGCGGCCCCCGTTGTGAGGGGCCTCTTCGATGTATCCGTGGCGTGCGAGCTGCCGCAGGTGGAACGAGCAGAGCCCGGAGCTGTATCCCAGCCGGGAGGCGGCCTCGGTCGCCGTGACGGTGCCGACTTCCGCGAGCAGGTCGAGCAGGTCGGCACGGACGTGATGATCGCGCAGGTTGACGTCGTCTTCGGTCACTTTGTCCTCAGGCACTTTGCAAAGTCTGCTACTTTGCAAAGCACTTGGCAAGCAGCGCCTGCAAGGGGGAGACAACCATGGAACGGGGTTCGGTTCGCAGGATCACGGTGGTGGGCGAGGAGGTGCTGAGCCGTCCGTGCCGGGAGGTGACCGCCTTCGGTACGCCGGAGCTGTCGGCCCTGATCGACGACATGTTCCTGACCATGTACGTGGCCGACGGCGCGGGCCTGGCCGCCAATCAGGTCGGCGTCGACCTGCGGCTGTTCGTGTACGACTGCCCGGACGAGACCGGGGCCCGGCATGTCGGCCACATCCTCAACCCGGTTCTGGACCTGCCCGATCCGGGTGACCGCCGCCTCGTGGACGACATCGAGGGCTGCCTGTCCGTGCCCGGCGCCGCCATGGCGGTCCCCCGCACCGATCGCGCCGTCGTCCGCGGGTGCGACAAGGACGGCAATCCGCTCGTCGTCGAGGGCCAGGGCTACTTCGCCCGGTGTCTCCAGCACGAGACCGACCACCTCATGGGCCACACGTACCTCGACCGGCTCTCCCAGCGGGACCGCAAGGACGCCCTGCGGCAGATGGAAGAACGCCGCGAGGACGTCTTCGCGCGACGTGCGCTCAAGGCCGCCGCGCTGCGGCCGGACGGGTCTCAGACCTGAAGCGCCACGGCGGCCGCCGTGCGTGTCACGTTCCGACGTCGGAACGACGTCGTTCCGACGTCAAGGACGCTTGCGGGCGTGGGCGCGGTAGCGTTGCGGACTCATCCCACGAGCTCGCTTGAAAGCGGCGCTGAGCGCGAACCCGCTGCCGTAACCGACCTGACGGGCGACGGTGTCCATCGTGGCGTCCGACTCCACGAGCAGGTCGGCGGCAACGTCGATGCGCCGTCCGGTGAGGTAAGCCATGGGCGGCATGCCGACGAGGTCGGTGAAACGGCGCGCCAGTGTCGCTCGGGACACCCCGGCCTCCCGGGCGAGCGCGGCCACCGTCCAGGGGTGGCCCGGGTCACCGTGGATGAGTCGTAGGACGGACCCGACGACGGGATCCCCGTTGGCCGGATACCAGGCGGGCGCATCGGCATCGGGCCGGGTGAGCCATGCGCGGAGGGTGCCGACCAGCAGGAGGTCCAGCAGCCGTTCGAGCACCAGGTCCTGGCCGGGCTCGTTGCGCAGGGTCTCCTTGGCGAGCAGCGACACCAGCGCGGATTCGCTGCGCGCGGCCGTGGGGATGACCAGCAGCGGCGGCAACGCGCGGAGCAGACGTGTGGCGATCTCGCCCGGTCCCGCGTACTTGCCGATCAGCAGCACCGACGAGCCGTCCGCGCCGTCGTCGTGGGCTCGCTCGCCGTTGACCCAGGTGTGCACGCCCATCTCCGGAACCTCGGGCAGTTCCGCCCCGGCTGCGGTCGTCCGGCGGGGGCCGGGCTGAACGACCACCTGGGTGGGAGTGCGGGGATCATCGGCGAACGTGAACGCGTCCGGACCACGCATCATCGCGATGTCGCCCGCGTCCAGGCGTACGGCATCGCCGGAGCTGGGCACGACCCAGGGCATCCCTCGCAGGACGGCCACCAGATTGAGGGGCACCCTGTCCCGCACCCGCACCGACCACGGTGGGTTCAGGATGGTCCGCAGCACGAAGGTGTTCCTTGCCCGGGCTCCGTCGAGCAGGATCGAGAAGGGGTCCACGGGCACAGGGTAAGACGCACCCTTATGGGCCTGCGAGCCTCGACCATGGTCCGTACCCCGGCGTTCCGGTGGACTGGGGAGCATGACAGCGACTACGCCGACCACGTTGGTCCTCGCGGGGACAGGCAAGACCGGACGCCGCGTCGTGTCCGGGCTCCGTGCACGTGACATACCGGTACGGGTGGGTTCACGGAGTGCCGAGCCGCCTTTCGACTGGCAGGACGACACCACGTGGGAACCCGCGCTGCGGGGCATGGACTCCGCTTATGTGGCCTTCCATCCTGACGCGGCGTTCCCCGGCGCGGCCGGAGCCGTGGGTTCCTTCGCAGAACTCGCGGTGGCGTGCGGCGTTCGGCATCTCGTCCTGCTTGCCGACCGTGGTGCCGCTGAGGCCGAGAGGTGCGAACAGGCAGTGCGGGACTCGGGTGCGGAGTGGACCATCGTGCGGGCGGGGTTCATCACGCAGAACTTCAGCGAGGCGTTCCTCGTCGAACTGGTCCGGGCCGGTGTGGTCGCGCTTCCGGTCGGCGACGTCGCGGAGCCGTTCACCGACGCGGAGGACATCGCGGATGTCGCCGTCGCGGCGCTGACCGAAAACGGCCATGCCGGCCAGATACACGAAATCACCGGACCACGGCTGCTCACCTTCGCCGATGCCGTCGCTGAGATCGCGCGCGTGACCCGCAGGGAGGTTCGCTATCTGCCGGTCACGCCCGAGCAGTTCGTCCCGTCGCTGATCCGACGAGGCGTACCGGCCGGGTACGCGACGCAACTGACCAGCCTCATGGTCGAGGTCTTCGACGGCCGCAGGGCCACCACGACCGACACCGTCGAGCGCGTTCTCGGACGGCCGCCCCGCGACTTCACGGACTATGTCCGCACCACCGCCGCAACCGGCATCTGGAACGCGCACACCGAGTCCTCCGGTGCCTGACGTACTCGGGACGTCGCAACCTACCGGGCCGTGTAGGTTCTCACTTTCGATGTCAGGCGCCGACGCTATGACCTGGACGTTCCCCTCCAGTCTCACGACGTGTCGGCAAGCGGCTGTCTCAGATCGATGTCATTTCCTCAGACTGCCCATCCAGCTGCGCCGGACCTCATGAACCTGCATCGGCAGCCGTCCGTTCCATCCACTTCCGCACCTTCACTGCTTGCTCGATGCGGTTGACGATGTCCTTCTTGGACGCCGTGTCCAAGGTCTCCGGGATCTTGTCGAAGGTGTCGGGAAGGACGTCGAGGAGACCCCAGATCTGCTCGCCGGTGCTGACGGTCAGCAGTTGCTGGCACCTCCACTGCAGAGGCACCTCGGGACGGTGCGTGAGCCGCTGCACGAGTGTCGGGAACAGGTAGTGCGTCGCTTCTGCGGCGAGGTGCTCTCGTAGCCAGTCGACCGGGAGCCGCTGGCTGAAGCCATGCATGGCGGCCTCCTGGGCCAGGTCCAGGAGCTGAGCGGTGTCGACGGCTCGGATGGTGCGGGGAAGGGTCGGGGTCATGTCGCGATGATGCCAAGAAGCCAGTGCGGCGCCGAGAGGTCAGCTGGGCCGGGATGCGATCTGCTGACGGGCAGGGCCCCAGACGTCCTCGAACTCCTCGAAGGTGAGTTGTTCGGGGTCGTGGCCTTCCCATTCCGAAACGGGCAGCTCGGCGGTGATCCCGAATCTGCTGTCGTAATCACCGAGGCGGCCTGCGTCGCGGGCCCGCTGCCACTCGGCGAGGGAAGCTGCTGCGATCGGGATCAGCTCTGGCCCTTCGAGTTCGACCTGCCGGATCACCCAGCCTTCGGCGTCGACCTCGAAGTAGAACCAGGTGTCTTCCTCGTCCCAGTAGCAGCGCATCCATGTGGTCACCAGGCCATGATGCCGGGCCAGATGCGCCGCCCTACTCCTCTCTATCTCATGACTGGGCGATGAATCCTGCGGATCGGTCGAGCTGGAAAGGAGAACCGACCCGGGTTGGATCCCAGCCTTGATCCCGTGCCTCTCGAATGCTGGCAGCAACGTGAGCTGGGCGAATGGGCCCCGTCTCGACGCCCACCCAGTTGCTGGGATGGGCCTGACCGCTGGTGAAGATCAAGGTCGTGCCCGGCTGGCTGCCGCTGGCTGCTTCAACCGCATAGGTCAGCGGTGTCCAGCAGAGGCCCTGCATGTAGGAGGGCTTCCTGCGGATCCGCCAGCGGTACTCGATCCCGTCAACGGTTATGCGCCGGGAACCCTTCTTGTTCAGCGCCATCTTCGCCTCCTCCGCTGTGTCGCCGCGGTCGCGAAAAGCAGGTTGCACGCGAACGTACCGAACGTTGTCGCCGACAAGCGCCTTCGGGACTACGGATGGGTTGATCAGCCCATAATTGGAGTCAGTGCCGAGCGACCCGGCGCATCGCACCCGCCCCGGGTGCGCTCACCGCGATCGGAGAGCATCGTGAAGAACAGCCCGTTGTGGCGAGTGGTTGACAACGAGAGTGGTAGCCAGTCCATCGTCAGCACGCCCTCCGAGGCAGTCGCGTTCGTCAACAGCCGGTTCGACACCGATGACGACGACGAGCCGTTCAGCATCACCGAGGTCGGTCCTCTCCTTCCGAAGCCGCTCGGGGTCATCACCGCATGGGCCGCCGAGAAGGACGACGAGCGAACCGACGGGCGTACTGCCCCGATCACCATCAGGCCGGTTGTGACGGACAACGCCGGCGAGTGCGATGACGTGGTGCTCTGGCGCGACGTGTACGTCTCCTGGGACCACGACATGTACACCGTCGAGGAGCCGGACAGCTCCGAGTACAGCGAGGCTTACAGCGCTGCCGAGTTGAGCGCGATCCTCGACGAGTACGCCGACGACTACGAGTACGCGCCTGAAGGGCCCGACAGCCACAGGTGGCCGAAACCGGAAGAGTTGATCACCTACGGCGCCCAGGAGTGCGCCAAGCGGTTCGGGCACCTCGACGACGACGCCCTGCTGTGGCTCGCTGCCACCCGCATCACGCTCGCGGTGTGGCGCAACACACCCGTCGAGAACTGGCATGCCGGGAAGAGTCCGCTCCACGACGGCACAATGATGCGGATCAACACGGCAACCACCCGACTCGTGCGCTCGATGCTGTCGTTCGACCATGTCGACTGGATCGGTCTCGGTCTCGCGATCGTCAACCCGTCCCGGGTTCTACCGACCGGGCAGTCTGTTCTCGAGCTCGGGCTGGCCTGCCACAACCCTGACGACCCGGCGCACGAGGCTGATCCGCGCGAAGAACTCGCGGAGATGGCACAGGACGCGATCGCTTGGGGGCGAGCGTACTGCCTTCGCGAGAAGGAGTTCGGCCTGCGAACCCTGATCGAATTCTTCTGCGCGTCCGACAACGGCTGGTTCGGAACACCGAGTTGGGGGCGCATCGTCGATCGGTTCACTACGGCTGTCGACGACCGGGAGAATGCGCACTGGCGCATGCACCGAGACGAGCCTTGGTTCGACGAGTGGTTCACCAACCGCCCGGCCGACATTGCGGACATCACGGAACTTCGTCGGCTGCTCCATGCCGGGCCCGACCTGCTGTCCGAGGAGGCCGCTGAATGGTGCGTGGATGGTGCCATCGGCTACGTCTGCCGGGACGACCACGCGAACGGCTGCCTGCAGTGCGGCATCCCGCTGGCAACGGAGTCC
Source organism: Streptomyces sp. BRA346 (assembly GCF_052851135.1). Lineage (NCBI taxonomy): Bacteria > Bacillati > Actinomycetota > Actinomycetes > Kitasatosporales > Streptomycetaceae > Streptomyces > Streptomyces sp. BRA346. Next base: position 77,260 of record NZ_JAIWIH010000025.1, read on the forward strand.
CTCAACGAGTGAACGTGGGCACCAGCGTAGAAAAGCAGCAACCCACTGACCGCGCTCTCCCGCCTACTCGGCGGCCTCCCCCTGCTCGGGGAGCCTCACCCATACGAGTGAGCGACTTGACCTGCCAGTCTCAGATTCGTGTCCGATATGCCATCGGTTGGCCATCGCTCGTGAGATTTGGCCACGAAATCTGAGACCCCACAGGCCGGGATCAGGTCTGCGCCATGTCCACGAAGCGCGAGTAGTGGCCCTGGAAGGCGACGGTGATGGTGGCCGTCGGACCGTTACGGTGCTTGGCCACGATCAGGTCGGCCTCACCGGCGCGCGGTGACTCCTTCTCGTACGCGTCCTCGCGGTGCAGCAGGATGACCATGTCGGCGTCCTGCTCGATGGAGCCACTCTCGCGGAGGTCCGAGACCATCGGCTTCTTGTCGGTGCGCTGTTCGGGACCACGGTTCAGCTGGGAGAGCGCGATCACCGGCACCTCCAGCTCCTTGGCCAGCAGCTTGAGGTTTCGCGACATGTCCGAGACCTCCTGCTGACGGCTCTCGGGGCGCCGGGCGCCGCCGGACTGCATCAGCTGGAGGTAGTCGATGACGACCAGCTGGAGATCGTTGCGCTGCTTGAGGCGGCGGCACTTGGCGCGGATCTCCATCATCGACAGGTTCGGGGAGTCGTCGATGTACAGCGGGGCCTGGGACACGTCCGGCATGCGCCGGGCGAGCCGGGTCCAGTCCTCGTCGGTCATGCTGCCGGAGCGCATGTGGTGCAGCGCCACCCGGGCCTCGGCGGACAGCAGACGCATCGCGATCTCGTTGCGCCCCATCTCCAGGGAGAAGATGACGCTCGGCATGTTGTTCTTGATCGAGCAGGCGCGGGCGAAGTCGAGGGCGAGGGTGGACTTACCCATGGCGGGCCGGGCCGCGATGACGATCATCTGACCGGGGTGGAGGCCGTTGGTCAGCGAGTCCAGGTCGGTGAAGCCGGTGGGCACGCCGGACATCTGACCGCTGCGCGAGCCGATCGCCTCGATCTCGTCGAGCGCGCCCTCCATGATGTCGCCGAGCGGCAGATAGTCCTCGCTGGTCCGCTGCTCGGTGACGGCGTAGATCTCCGCCTGGGCGTTGTTGACGATCTCGTCGACGTCCCCGTCCGCCGCGTATCCCATCTGGGTGATGCGGGTGCCCGCCTCGACCAGGCGGCGCAGCACGGCGCGCTCGTGGACGATCTCCGCGTAGTACTCGGCGTTGGCCGCGGTGGGGACCGACTGGACCAGGGTGTGGAGGTACGAGGCGCCGCCGACCCGGGCGATCTCGCCGCGTTTGGTCAGCTCGGCCGCGACCGTGATCGGGTCGGCCGGCTCGCCCTTCGCGTACAGGTCCAGGATCGCCTGGTAGACGGTCTCGTGGGCGGGGCGGTAGAAGTCGTTGCCCTGGAGGACCTCGACCACGTCGGCGATGGCGTCCTTGGAGAGCAGCATGCCGCCGAGCACGGACTGCTCGGCGTCGAGGTCCTGCGGCGGGACCCGCTCGAAGCCGGACCCTTCCCAGGAGCCGCCGTCGCGGCCCCGGTCATGCTGATCGTCACGCCCCCGGCCGCCCTCGCCGCGGCCGCCGCCGTCGCCACGGCGGAAGCGGGGGGACGGGAAATCGGACGGGCCGGAGTCCGCCCATGGGTCGTCCATGGGTTCGGGCACGCTCACCCCGCCACCTCCTCCCGTCCGCGGTACGGATCTCGCCGCGACGTCCTCAGTCTTACGGCACGGCTCTGACAAACAGGGCTATGACAAACAGGGCGCCCGGCTTCCGCTCACGACGCGTCGAGTTCAGGTGGATCCGAGGCCGGAACAGATGGCGGGCGCCGGACAACGGTAGGCCCGTCGGGGCCACCGGCCAACTCGGTTATCCACAGGCCATGTGGATGATGCGATCCTTCCTGTGGAGAAGTCGCGCGAACCTGTGCACGGGCCGGGGGACAGCGCTGTGGACAAACACACAATCACCCCAGAGACACTGCTCTGACCTGCGGTTTCTCTATCCCAGGGCTGTGCAGAAGAAAAACTTCCACACCCGATGCAAGATCACGACAAACGGCGCAGAGGCGAGCGTCGCGAGCGCCGTCATGTAAGGACTGCATCAGTCTTGTGTCTCTTACCTGTGGAAGATTAGATTGCCTCCATGACACAGGCCCCCGCGAGCGCCCGGAGCACCGTCCGTCGGCATGACCGCGAGATCGTCGCCCTCGCCGTACCCGCCTTCGGCGCCCTCGTGGCGGAGCCCCTCTTCGTCATGGTCGACAGCGCCATCGTCGGCCATCTCGGCACCCCGCAGCTCGCCGGACTGGGTGTCGCCGCCGCCCTGCTGACCACCGCGGTGAACATCTTCGTCTTCCTCGCCTACGCCACCACCGCCGCCGTGGCCCGCAGGGTCGGCGCGGGCGACCTCCCCGGTGCGATCCGGCAGGGCATGGACGGAATCTGGCTGGCCCTGCTGCTCGGCGCCGCTGTCATCGCCGCCGCCCTCCCCACCGCGCCCGGCCTCGTCGACCTCTTCGGCGCCTCCGACACCGCCGCCCCCTACGCGGTCACCTATCTGCGCATCAGCGCCCTCGGCATCCCCGCGATGCTCGTGGTTCTGGCCGCCACCGGGGTGCTGCGCGGCCTCCAGGACACCCGCACCCCGCTCTACGTGGCCATCGGCGGCTTCACGGCCAACGCGGCACTGAACGCGGGCCTCGTCTACGGCGCCGGGCTCGGCATCGCGGGCTCCGCCTGGGGCACGGCGATCGCCCAGTGGGCCATGGCCGCCGTCTACCTCGCGGTGGTCATCCGGGGAGCCCGGCGCCACGGTACGTCGCTGCGTCCCGACGCCGCCGGGATACGGGCCTGCGCCCACGCCGGGGCACCGCTGCTGGTCCGTACGCTCTCGCTGCGCGCCGTGATGCTGATCGCGACGGCGGTGGCGGCCCGCCTCGGGGACACCGAGGTCGCCGCCCACCAGATCGTGCTGACCCTGTGGACCCTGCTGGCGTTCGCGCTGGACGCCATCGCGATCGCGGGGCAGGCCATTATCGGGCGCTACCTGGGAGCGGAGGACGCCGCGGGGGCTCGCGCCGCCTGCCGCCGCATGGTGCAGTGGGGCATCGTCGCGGGCATCGTGCTCGGCCTGGTGGTGATCGCCTCCCGCCCGCTGTTCATCCCCCTGTTCACCACGGATCCCGGAGTGAAGGACGCCCTGCTGCCGGTGCTGCTGGTGACAGCCCTCGTCCAGCCCGTTTCGGGTGTGGTCTACGTCCTCGACGGCGTGCTGATGGGCGCAGGCGACGGTCCGTATCTCGCGGGGGCCATGATCGTCACGCTCGCGGTCTTCGCCCCGGTCGCGCTCCTCGTCCCCGTGTGGGGCGGGGGACTGACCGCCGTGTGGTGGACCATGGCGCTGATGATGGCGCTCCGGCTGGCCACCCTCTGGCTGCGCGCCCGCTCCGGGCGGTGGATCGTCACCGGCGCGACCCGCGCCTGAGCCGAACGGCGCGGGGCGGCCCGCACGGCGGATCAGTCTGGACGGCGCCGTGGGCTGGACGGCGGGGCGGGCCGCACAGGCAGCCGCCGCACAGCGAGGAGGGCCGCACCCCCGTGGAGTGCGGCCCTCTCACATGCACATGCTCAGCCGAGCACTGCGTCAGGCGGCGACGACCTCGACGCCGACCTTCGCGGCGACCTCGGCGTGCAGCCGGACCGACACCTGGTGCGCGCCCAGGGTCTTGATCGGCTGCTGCACCTCGATACGGCGCTTGTCGACGTCCGGGCCACCCGCGTCCTTGATCGCCGAGGCGATGTCGGCCGGGGTGACGGAGCCGAACAGCCGGCCGGCGTCGCCGGCGCGGGTCTTCAGCTGGACCTTGACGCCCTCGAGCCGCGCCTTGACCTCGTTGGCCTGCTCGATCGTGGCGATCTCGCGGATGCGACGACCGCGGCGGATCTGCTCGACGTCCTTCTCGCCACCCTTGGTCCAGCGGATCGCGAGACCACGCGGAACCAGGTAGTTACGGGCGTACCCGTCGCGGACGTCCACGACGTCACCGGCAGCGCCGAGGCCGGAGACCTCGTGGGTGAGGATGATCTTCATGACTCGGTCACCCTTCCCTTATCGCGCGGTGGACGTGTAGGGCAGCAGCGCCATCTCACGGCTGTTCTTCACGGCCGTGGCGACATCGCGCTGGTGCTGAGTGCAGTTGCCGGTGACCCGGCGGGCACGGATCTTGCCGCGGTCGGAAATGAACTTCCGCAGCAGGTTCGTGTCCTTGTAGTCGACGTAGGAGATCTTCTCCTTGCAGAACACGCAAACCTTCTTCTTAGGCTTGCGAGCAGGCGGCTTCGCCATTGTCTCTCTCCAGTGTGATCAAGAAGTTTGTGCTGGTCGCCCAGACCAGGCAGGGCGATGTTTCACGTGAAACCGCGTGAAACAGCGCGCCGTGGCCTAGAAGGGCGGCTCGTCCGAGTAGCCGCCGCCGCTGCCGGAGCCACCGCCCCAGCCGCCGCCACCGCCGCCCTGGCCGCCACCGGCCGGTGCGCCGGTCGCCCACGGGTCGTCGGCCGGAGCGCCGCCGCCCTGCTGCTGACCGCCGCCGGGGCCACCGCCCCAACCGCCGCCACCGCCGCCGCCCTGGCCGCCACCGCCGCCGTAGCCACCCTGGCCACCGCGCCCGGTGGTCTTGGTGACCTTGGCCGTGGCGTTGCGCAGGCTGGCACCGACCTCGTCGACATCCAGCTCGTAGACCGTGCGCTTGATCCCCTCACGGTCCTCATACGACCGCTGCTTCAGCCGGCCCTGCACGATGACGCGCATACCGCGCTGAAGCGACTCGGCCACGTTCTCCGCGGCCTGCCGCCACACCGAGCACGTGAGGAAGAGGCTCTCGCCGTCCTTCCACTCGTTGGTCTGACGGTCGAACGTACGAGGAGTGGACGCGACACGGAACTTCGCGACCGCCGCACCGGAGGGGGTGAAGCGCAGCTCGGGGTCGTCGACGAGATTGCCGACGACCGTGATGACGGTCTCGCCTGCCATTGGGGAACCTCTCGGCGGGTACTGCTGGGCTGCTTGCTACTCGTTGCGATATGGCCCGGTGACCGTTGAACGCTTACGCGGTCAGTGGGTCTCGGGACGGAGGACCTTGGTCCGGAGGACCGACTCGTTCAGGTTCAGCTGGCGGTCGAGCTCCTTGACGACCGCGGGCTCAGCCTGCAGGTCGATGACCGAGTAGATGCCCTCGGGCTTCTTCTTGATCTCGTACGAGAGACGACGACGCCCCCAGGTGTCGACCTTCTCGACCTTGCCGTTGCCCTCACGGATAACGGAAAGGAAGTTCTCGATCAGCGGGGAGACAGCACGCTCCTCGAGATCGGGGTCGAGGATGACCATCACCTCGTAGTGACGCATGTGGAACCCACCTCCTTTGGACTCAGCGGCCACGGTCGTTCCGTGGCAGGAGGGTCGTGATGCGTTGTGCCGCGGCGTCTGTGCAGACACCACCGCAGACCGTACACAGTACCCGGCTCGTGCCTCCCGCTTGAAATCCGGGCGTCTTGGCCCGCAATCTGTACACATCGGGTGTGAGCGGCGTTACAGTTCGCCGCCCTGCCCATGTGCCTACCTGGAGGTGCCCCATGGCACAGGCAGCACGACCGCAGCACGGACTGCTCTCCTTCCTGGACACCGATGGCAAGGCTCATCCCCGCGAGAACGCCATCGCCGTGGCGACGCTGCTGATCGGTTTGATCTCCTTCGTCACGGCCTACTTCCCCGGCCTCCACCTGGTCAGCTCGTGGGCCGGACTGATCGGCATGCTCGGCGGGGCATGGGGCCAGCTGATCTCCGCGACCACCGGGGAGCGGTTCCTGCTGATCATCGGGCTCGGTGCCTCGGGCGTCGGCTTCTACCTCGGGATGGCGCACGGCGGGCTCTTCGGCGGGCTGCTGGGCTGACTCCCCGAGGGCGGGTTGGCCCCAGGCCCAAACGGGGCACGCCCCGGTCGCAGTAGGCTTCGGCGCGAGAGCCGGAGCCCCGACCCTGGGGACAAACCTGCCGAGGAGCGCCCCGCAATGAGCCTGACCCTGAGGACGATCAGCCGAGAGCAGCATCTGGCGTACATCCAGAGCCTGCCGTCGGCAAGCCACATGCAGGTCCCGGCATGGGCTGACGTCAAGTCGGAATGGCGCTCGGAGAACCTCGGCTGGTTCGACGCCACCGGCCAGCTGGTCGGCGTCGGCCTCGTCCTCTACCGCCAACTGCCCAAGATCAAGCGGTATCTCGCCTACCTCCCCGAGGGCCCGGTCATCAACTGGTACGCGCCCAACCTGGAGGAGTGGCTGCGCCCGATGCTCGCGCATCTCAAGCAGCAGGGCGCCTTCTCCGTGAAGATGGGCCCGCCGGTCATCATCCGCCGCTGGGACGCGGCCGCGATCAAGTCCGGTATCCAGAACCCGGATGTGAAGCGGCTGCGCGACGTCGAGGCCACCCACATCGAGCCGCGGGCCTTCGAGGTCTCCGACCGGCTGCGGCGGATGGGCTGGCAGCAGGGCGAGGACGGCGGCGCGGGCTTCGGAGACGTCCAGCCGCGGTACGTCTTCCAGGTGCCCCTGGAGAACCGCTCCCTGGAGGACGTCCACAAGAGCTTCAACCAGCTCTGGCGCCGCAACATCAAGAAGGCCGACAAGGCGGGCGTCGAGGTCGTCCAGGGCGGCTACGAGCACCTGGGCGAGTGGCAGCGGCTCTACGAGATCACCGCGGAGCGCGACCACTTCCGGCCCCGCCCGCTCAGCTACTTCCAGCGCATGTGGACGGCCCTCAACACCGAGGACCCCAACCGGATGCGGCTGTACTTCGCCATGCACGAGGGCGAGGCGGTGGCCGCCGCCACGATGCTGGTCGTCGGCGGCCACGTCTGGTACTCCTACGGCGCCTCCGCCAACCACAAGCGCGAGGTCCGGCCCTCGAACGCGATGCAGTGGCGGATGCTCCGCGACTCGTACGCGCTCGGCGCGACCGTCTACGACCTCCGCGGCATCTCCGACTCGCTCGACGAGACCGACCATCTCTTCGGCCTGATCCAGTTCAAGGTCGGCACCGGTGGGCAGGCTGCCGAATACCTCGGTGAGTGGGACTTCCCCCTCAACAAGCTGCTCCACAAGGCGCTCGACATCTACATGTCCCGCCGCTGACCCTGTTTTCCTGATCCCCCGCAAAAGCTGCATACCTCGAATACACCGCGGCAACGAGAAAGGTTCCGGGACCGGCCAATGGCGCTCACCCTCTACGTCGACACCGCGCGCTGGCGGGCTCACCAGCAGATGGTCATCCAGCAGTTCCCGGGGATAGTCCCGGTCTGCAAGGGCAACGGCTACGGCTTCGGCCATGAACGGCTGGCCGAGGAAGCCGCCCGCATCGGCGCCGACATCCTCGCCGTGGGCACCACGTACGAGGCCGCCCGGATGAAGGACTACTTCAGCGGCGACCTGCTCGTCCTCACCCCCTTCCGCCGCGGGGAGGAGCCGGTGCCGCTGCCGGACCGGGTGATCCGGTCGGTCTCGTCCGTCGACGGCGTCTACGGCCTGGTGAACGCGCGGGTCGTGATCGAGGTCATGAGCAGCATGAAGCGGCACGGCGTCACCGAGGAGGACCTGCCCAAGCTGCACGCCGCGATAGAGAACGTGCGGCTGGAGGGGTTCGCCATCCACCTCCCGCTCGACCGGACCGACGGCATCGACGCGGTCGAGGAGGTCATCGGGTGGATGGACCGGCTGCGCGCGGCGCGGCTGCCGCTGCACACCATGTTCGTCAGCCATCTCAAGGCGGACGAACTGGCGCGGCTACAGCAGCAGTTCCCGCAGACCCGGTTCCGCGCCCGCATCGGCACCCGGCTGTGGCTGGGCGACCACGAGGCGACGGAGTACCGGGGCTCGGTGCTCGACGTCACCCGGGTCGCCAAGGGTGAACGCTTCGGCTACCGCCAGCAGAAGGCCGCCTCCGACGGTTTCCTGGTGGTCGTCGCGGGCGGCACCTCCCACGGCGTCGGCCTGGAGGCGCCCAAGGCGCTGCACGGGGTGATGCCCCGGGCCAAGGGGGTCGCCCGCGCCGGTCTCGCGACCGTCAACCGCAACCTCTCGCCCTTCGTCTGGGCGGGCAAGCAGCGGTGGTTCGCCGAACCGCCGCACATGCAGGTGTCCATCCTGTTCGTGCCGGGCGATGTCACGGCACCGCAGGTGGGGGATGAGCTGGTGGCCCATCTGCGCCACACCACGACGCAGTTCGACCGCCTCTTCGACCGCTGAGCCCCGTCGCCGCAGGTGGGCTCCCGCGGGGAGCTCACCTGCGGCCGGTGGTGCCCCAGTCCGTGAGCGCCGCGCCCTCGTACTCCGCCGTGCGCCGCGCCTCTCCGAGCACGAACGCGTCCGGCGCCCGGTCGAGTACGCCGCCCCCCGGGTCGTCCGAGCCGTCCCGGCGCACCGGGTCCCGGTCCGGCACCAGCGCGTCCCGCACGACCATCGCGCACAGGAACAGCGTTCCCGCGAAGTGCAGCGCGGTCGCGAGCTGATAGCCCTCGGGCGGCAGCCCCCGGTGCTGATCACCGCTGTTGGTGTACGCGAGGTACATCCAGATCCCGAGGAAGTACATCACCTCGCACGCCTGCCACACCAGGAAGTCCCGCCAGCGCGGCCGCGCCAGCGCGGCGAGCGGAATCAGCCACAGCACGTACTGCGGTGAGTAGACCTTGTTGGTGAGCACGAAGGCCGCGATGACCAGGAAGGCGAGCTGGGCGAAGCGCGGCCGCCGCGGGGCGCACAGGGCGAGGGCCGCCACCCCGGCGCAGGCCAGCACCATGAGGATCATGGCGTAGGTGTTGACGTCGTCCATGGGGTTGCCGGTGCGCTGCGAGATGATCAGCCAGAGCGACCCGAAGTCGACCGGGCGTTCCTCACTGAACGTGTAGAACTGCTTCCACCCCTGGCGGATGTGCAGCCCCCCGCCCTGCGTAGTGATCATCACGGGCACGTTCACCACCAGCCAGGAGGCCGCCGCGCCGCCCGTCGCCGCCCAGAAGGCGCGCCACCGGCCCGCCCGCAGGCACAGCACCAGCAGCGGGCCGAGCAGCAGCACCGGGTAGAGCTTCGCGGCCGTCGCGAGACCGAGCAGCACACCGGCGGCCAGCGGGCGGCTGCGGGACCACATGAGCATGGCGGCGGCGGTGAGGGCGACCGCGAGGAGGTCCCAGTTGATCGTGGCGGTGAGCGCGAAGGCGGGGGCCAGGGCGACGAGCAGAGCGTCCCAGGGGCGGCGGCGGTGGGTACGGGTTACGCAGACCGCGATGACCGCGGTGCAGGCCATGAGCAGAGCCGTGTTGGCCAGCCAGTAGACCTGTTCGCGGGTCTGGAGGTCGCCGCCGTGCGGGGTGAGCCAGGAGGCGACCTCCATCAGGAGGCCGGTGAGGACCGGGTACTCCAGGTACTCCATCCCGCCGGAGACGCTGTCCGGTATCCGGTTGAAGTACGGGACGAGATCGTTGGCGAAGCCGCGACCGTTGTAGAGGTGCGGTATGTCGGAGTAGCAGGCATGGGTGTACTGGGCGGTGGCTCCGTAGAACCAGCCGCCGTTGTAGCAGGGCAGCTTCTGCACCATGCCCAGGGCGAACATTCCGATGGCGATGAGCGCGATGATCCGCACCGGGGTCCACCAGCTCGTGCCCAGCAGCGCCCGGCGCCCGACCGGGCCGCCGATCAGCTCGCTGCCGGCCGCGGCGACCGAATCCTCCGTGGTCGGCCGTACGGGCTGGGCCTGTGGGTCGTCGCGCACGCTCATGGGGCCCATCCTGCCGTACGAGCCGGGCGGGAGGAGTGAGGACCGGCTCAGCGGCCCGCTGAGCGCCTCGGAACGCCCGGGCCACCGGGGAGACCGCGCGCCCGTCCGTGAAGCGCTCAGAGAGCCACAGAGGCCCCCGAACGGCGGCGGCCGCGCCGGAGCGGGATGCTCCGGCGCGGCCGCCGATCGCTGTACGGGACGTCGGGACTACTCGTCCTTGCGGGAGCCGGACGGGCCTCCGAAGATCCCGCCGCCCGGTGGCTCCGTGGTCGGCGAGGGCGAGGTTCCGCCCGGGCCGCCGCTGGGGCCTGCGTTCTCGCCACCCTGGTTGTCGCCGCCCCCGTTGTCGTTGCACTTGAAGTCCAGCGGATCACACGTCTGCGTGGGACTCGGGGTGCCGGAGGGCGTCTGGGACGGCGTCTCGGACGGCGTCTGCGACGGGGTCTCGGACGGCGTCTGCGTCGGCTTCTGGGTCGTCGGCGTGGGGCTCGCGTTCTCGCCGTAGACCTTTTCACCGATCGGTGTGGCCGCCGGGAAGTCCTTGGGCTGCTGGCCCGCCATCGCCTTGCGCATGTAGTCGGCCCAGATCTCGGCGGGGAACGACGCACCGTGGATGGTCTCCTGGCCGCCCACACCGCGCATGGAACGGAAGACCTGCCGCTTGGCCTGGTCGTTCACCCGCCACATGCCGATCGACGTGGACAGCTGCGGGGTGTAACCGGCGAACCAGGCCGACTTGTTCTGGTCGGTGGTTCCGGTCTTGCCCGCCGCCGGGCGGCCGATCTTCGCTGAGGTGCCGGTGCCGCGCTGGATGACGTTCTTCAGCACGTCGGTGACGTTGTTCGCCACGTCCGCGTCGAAGGCCTGCCTGAGCTTGGCCTCGTCCTTGTGGTTGTAGACCTCGCCGTCCTTGTCCTCGACGCGCTCGACCGAGTACGGATCGGCCTGCTGGCCGCTGGCCGCGAACGTCGCGTACGCCCCGGCGAGCCGGATCGCGCTCGGCGCGGAGGTGCCGAGGGAGAACGTCGGGGTGATCGTGGCCAGCTGCTCCTTGCTGAGGCCGGCGTCCAGGGCCGCGTCCCGCACCTTGTCGGTGCCGACGTCCATGCCCAGCTGGATGAAGGGCGTGTTCACCGAGTACTGCATCGCGGTGCGCAGGCTGATCTTGCCCTTGTCCTCGTCACCGTCGTTCCTCTGGTGCCACTCCTGGTTGTTCTTGTCCGTCCAGACGGATCCGTCGTAGTCGCGCAGGGTCAGCTTGTTGTCACCGTCGTAGACACTCGACGGATTGACCCTGGTGCGTTCCGAATCCGGTTGGTCCCGCGGACCGTTGCGGTCCCGGACACCATCCCTCATCGCCGCGGCCAGCACGAAGGGCTTGAAGGTCGAGCCCACCTGGACACCGGTGTAGTCCGCGTTGTTGCGATAGTGCTGCAACGCGTCGGCGCCGCCGTAGATCGCCTTGATCTTGCCCGTCTTGGGCTCCACCGAGGCACCGCCGAATTGCACGTACTTGTCCACAGCGCGCTGTTTCGGCTTGAGGTTCTCCTTGGACACCTTGCTGACCGCGTTCTTCAGCAGGCCCATCTTCTTGCGGTCGAAGGTGGTGTGGATCTGGTAGCCGCCCTTGTCCAGCTTCGCCTGGCTGATGTTGGTGTTGGCGACGACATAGTTGTCGGCGAGCTCGGTGAGATAGCCGATCTGGCCCTGCTTGTTCGTCGCCACCTTCGGGCTCTTTATCTTGGGCAAGCCCTTGGCGAGCCAGGACTGGGCGTCGGCCTTCTTCAGCCGGCCCACCTGGACCTCCCGCTTGAGGATCCACGACCAGCGTGCCGTGGCCCGCTTGGTGTTGGCCTCCGCGCTCGCGGACGGTCCGTAGCCGCCGTTCGGGTCGTACAGGTTGGGCCCGTTGAGCGTCGCGGCGAGGAAGGCGCTCTGGCTCGCGTTGAGCTTCTCGCAGTCCTTGTCGAAGTACGCACGGGCCGCCGCCTGACAGCCGTAGGCACCGCGGCCGTAGTACGCCGTGTTGAGGTACCCCGCGAGGATGTAGTCCTTGCTCTTGGTCGAGCCGACCTTGACGGAGATCAACAACTCCTTGAGCTTGCGTGTCACCGTCTGCGACTGGTCGAGGTACGTGTTCTTCACGAACTGCTGGGTGATGGTCGACCCACTCTGGGTCGCGCCGCCCCGCGCCATGTTGACGACGGCGCGCGCGATACCCATCGGGTCGACGCCCGAGTCCTGGTAGAAGCTGGCGTTCTCGGCCGAGATCACCGCGTTCTGCATGTCCTGGGGGATCTTGTTGAGCGGCACGATCTGCCGGTTGAGGTCACCGCCGCCCGAGACCACCATCTGCTTGCCGTCGCCCCAGTAGTAGACGTTCTTCTGGGCCTGCGACGCGGCCTGCGCGGTGGGGACGTCGACGATCATCCACCCGATGCCCACGGCACTGACCAGCGCCGCGAAGAAGAAGATGAAGGTTCCCGTGACGAGCCGCCAGGACGGCACCCAGCGGCGGAAGCCCGACTTACCCGCGCGCGGGTAGTCGATGAACCGCTTCTTGCCGGGCTGCCCGTCGCCGCCCGCACCCCGGCCACGGCCACCGCCGGTGGCCCGCCGACCGCCGCCACGGCCACCGCGGCCCGCGCCACCGGCGGCCGCGTCGGGTCCTCCTCTTCTCCGCCCGCCGCCGCGTTGCGCGGCGCGGCGGGCCTCGGCCCTGCCGCCGTGGGAAACCTCTTCCCCATAGGAAGCCGAGCCCGACTCGGCGGCGGCGTTGTGCGATGGTGCTGCGCGACGGCCGGACGACTGCTGTCCGGCACGCCGGGCCGCTGCTCGGCCGCCGCCCTGGGGCTGCGGCGGCTTGCGACGGTGCTCGCTCATGGAACGACTACTCCTCGGGCAGGCGCTATCGCCTGAAAGCGGCAGGTGGCTTCCGGTCCCCCCGATGTGCGATCCGGCCACTCCTGGTAACCGGACGCACTGCCTCCAGGACGAGGACGCAGGACAGCGTCACACGGTTCCCTTTGGTCTGCATGGCGAACAGAGTACGCACGGCCAAATCTTGTCTCCTCGGCGCCTTCACTCCATAACGGTCCGGTTGAGTCCCACGAACCGGTGATGTGACCCCGTTCACCGAGGTCGCTCTTGTCCCATGGGGACCACGGTTCTATCGTCTTGATGTATCGAGTCGATACATCAGCTCGGCATAGTGGCCCCAGGAGACGGGAGAGGCAGGCGATGAGCAGACGCTCCGGCATCCTCGAGTTCGCCGTCCTCGGCCTGCTCCGCGAATCCCCGATGCACGGATATGAGCTGCGAAAGCGCCTCAACACCTCGCTCGGGGTGTTTCGCGCGTTCAGCTACGGCAGCCTCTATCCCTGCCTCAAGACGCTGGTCGCCAACGGCTGGTTGATCGAGGAGCCCGGGAACGCCTCCGAGGAGGCCGTCGCGGCCACCCTCGCCGGCCGCCGGGCGAAGATCGTCTACCGGCTGACGGCCGAGGGAAAGGAGCGGTTCGAGGAGCTGCTCTCCCACACCGGCCCGGACGCATGGGAGGACGAGCACTTCGGCGTCCGCTTCGCCTTCTTCGGACAGACGTCGCGGGACGTACGGATGCGCGTGCTCGAAGGGCGGCGCAGCCGCCTGGAGGAGCGCCTGGCGAAGATGCGGGCCTCCCTGGCCCGCACCCGCGAGCGGCTGGACGACTACACCCTCGAACTCCAGCGGCACGGCATGGAGTCGGTGGAGCGCGAGGTCCGCTGGCTGAATGAGCTGATCGAGAGCGAGCGGGCCGGGCGCGACCAGCGCGATGAGCCCGCCGGGCAGGACCGGACGCCTGAGCAGGGGCCGGGCCGGTCGCCGGAGCAGGACCGGTCAGGAGATGCGGACGGCCTGCCCCGGCACCGGGGTGGTTCCCGGCCGGACCCGTCCGATGACACCGCCAAGTGAGGCCCCGCACCCCGCAGGGCTTCGTCGAGTACACACAGGGAGCAACCGGAATGGGTTCGGTTCGTGTAGCCATCGTCGGTGTGGGCAACTGCGCCGCGTCGCTGGTGCAGGGCGTCGAGTACTACAAGGACGCCGACCCGGACACCCGCGTGCCGGGTCTGATGCATGTGCAGTTCGGCGACTACCACGTCCGTGACGTGGAGTTCGTCGCCGCCTTCGACGTCGACGCGAAGAAGGTCGGGCTGGACCTCGCGGACGCCATCGGCGCCAGCGAGAACAACACCATCAAGATCTGCGATGTGCCGTCGACCGGTGTCACGGTCCAGCGCGGCCACACGCACGACGGTCTCGGCAAGTACTACCGCCAGACCATCGACGAGTCCGACGAGGCCCCGGTCGACGTGGTCCAGATCCTCAAGGACAAGCAGGTCGACGTTCTGGTCTGCTACCTGCCCGTGGGCTCGGAGGACGCCGCCAAGTACTACGCCCAGTGCGCCATCGACGCCAAGGTCGCCTTCGTCAACGCGCTCCCGGTGTTCATCGCCGGCACCAAGGAGTGGGCGGACAAGTTCACCGAGGCGGGCGTGCCGATCGTCGGTGACGACATCAAGTCGCAGGTCGGCGCCACGATCACGCACCGGGTGCTGGCGAAGCTGTTCGAGGACCGGGGCGTCATCCTGGACCGCACCATGCAGCTGAACGTCGGCGGCAACATGGACTTCAAGAACATGCTCGAGCGTGAGCGCCTGGAGTCCAAGAAGATCTCCAAGACGCAGGCCGTCACCTCGCAGATCCCGGACCGTGAGCTGGGCGCCGACAACGTCCACATCGGCCCGTCGGACTACGTGGCCTGGCTGGACGACCGCAAGTGGGCGTACGTCCGCCTCGAAGGCCGCGCGTTCGGTGACGTCCCGCTGAACCTGGAGTACAAGCTCGAGGTGTGGGACTCCCCGAACTCCGCGGGCGTCATCATCGACGCGCTGCGCGCCGCGAAGATCGCCAAGGACCGCGGCATCGGCGGCCCGATCCTCTCCGCCTCCTCGTACTTCATGAAGTCGCCGCCGGTGCAGTACTTCGACAACGAGGCCCGGGAGAACGTGGAGAAGTTCATCAAGGGTGAGGTCGAGCGCTGAACCATGGCGCTGCGCCGCGACGGTGCGCCGTGAGGCGCTGATCTCCGCCGCTTGATCACGGGCCTCCGGGAATCCCCCCGGAGG
Organism: Streptomyces sp. BRA346; assembly: GCF_052851135.1. Taxonomy (NCBI): domain Bacteria; kingdom Bacillati; phylum Actinomycetota; class Actinomycetes; order Kitasatosporales; family Streptomycetaceae; genus Streptomyces; species Streptomyces sp. BRA346. The sequence continues at coordinate 92,282 of NZ_JAIWIH010000025.1, forward strand.
CCCGTGCGGTGTGTGAAGGTGGCGTCATGCCCGTTGTGCGTGATCTCCGCGTGCTGCTGCAACTGCGCGACTTCCGCCATCTGCTGGCCGTCCGTCTGCTGTCCCAGTCCGCCGACGGTGTCTACCAGGTCGCGCTGGCCACCTATGTGGTCTTCTCCCCGGAGAAGGAGACCTCCGCCGCGGCCATCGCCTCCGCCATGGCCGTCCTGCTGCTCCCCTACTCCCTCCTCGGCCCGTTCGCCGGTGTGCTGCTGGACCGCTGGCGCCGCCGTCAGGTTCTGCTCCACGGCAATCTGCTGCGCTCCGGGCTGGCCGCCGGAACCGCGGTGCTGATCCTCGCTCAGGTGCCGGAGTGGCTCTTCTACGTCTCCGCCCTGTCGGTGACGGCGGTCAACCGCTTCGTGCTGGCCGGCCTGTCGGCCTCGCTGCCGCGGGTGGTGGACAGCCAGGAACGTCTGGTCATGGCCAACTCCCTCTCACCGACCGCGGGTACGCTCGCCGCCACCGCGGGCGGCGGCCTGGCGTTCGTGGTCCGGCTCTCGGGCCCGGGCGGCTCCTCTTCGGACGCGCTGGTCGTCCTGCTGGGCGCCGTGCTCTACCTCCTCGCCGGGCTCTCGGCGCTCCGCATGCCCTCCGGCCTCCTGGGGCCTGATCCGGCGGCCCTGCAACCGCACCTCGGGGCCGCCCTGGTGAGCACCGTCCGCGGACTCGTCGCCGGGTTGCGCCACCTCCTGCACCGCAGGGATCCCACGCTGGCCCTGACCGCGATGACGCTGATGCGCTTCTGCTACGGCGCCCTCACCGTCACGGTGCTGATGCTCTGCCGGTACGCATGGGCCGACACCGAGTCCGGCGGGCTGGCGCTCCTCGGCATCGCGGTCGGCGTCTCGGGTGCGGGCTTCTTCGCCGCGGCGGTGATCACCCCATGGGCGATCGGCCGGCTTTCCTCGCTCGACGCCTCCCGGCCGGACGGCCAGCTCCACTGGGTGATGGTGTGCGCGGCGATCGCGGCCGTCCTGGAGCCGGGCCTGGGGCTCCCCTTCGAGCCCGCCCCGATACTGGTCGCCGCCTTCGTTCTCGGCCTCATCACCCAGGGCGCGAAGATCGCCACCGACACCGTCGTCCAGTCCGCGATCGAGGACGACTTCCGCGGGCGGATCTTCTCCCTCTATGACGTGCTCTTCAACGTCGCCTTCGTGGGAGCCGCGGGGGTGGCCGCCCTGATGCTCCCACCGGACGGAACATCGGCCGCCCTGGTGACCGGGGTGGCGCTGCTCTATGCGACGACCGCCACCCTGCTCTTGTTTCACGTGAAACACCGCCCCGGGAAACGCACGGGGCTCGATGTTTCACGTGAAACGTGACGCGCTACGGGGCGCGGCGTCAGTCCTGAGACTGAGCTGCCCACCACTCCTTGAGCGCCGCGACGGCGGCGTCCCGGCCCATGGGGCCGTGCTCCAGCCTCAGCTCCAGCAGATGCTTGTACGCCTTGCCGACCTCAGGGCCCGGGGCGATGCCGAGCACCTTCATGATCTCGTTGCCGTCCAGGTCCGGGCGGATCGCGTCCAGCTCCTCCTGCTCCTGGAGCCTCGCGATCCGCTCCTCCAGACCGTCGTACGCCCGGGAAAGCGCCATGGCCTTCCGCTTGTTGCGCGTCGTGCAGTCCGAGCGGGTCAGCTTGTGCAGCCGGTCCAGCAGCGGCCCGGCGTCGCGCACATAGCGCCGCACGGCCGAGTCGGTCCATTCGCCCGTGCCGTAACCGTGGAAGCGCAGATGCAGCTCGACCAGCCGGGAGACCTCCTTGACCAGCTCATTGGAGTACTTGAGCTTCGTCATCCGCGACTTGGTCATCTTGGCGCCCACCACCTCGTGGTGGTGGAAGGAGACGCGGCCGTCCTTCTCGAAGCGGCGCGTCTTCGGCTTCCCGATGTCATGCAGCAGCGCGGCCAGCCGAAGCACCAGATCCGGCCCGTTCTCCTCCAGGTCCATGGCCTGGTCCAGCACGGTCAGCGAGTGCTCGTACACATCCTTGTGCCGGTGGTGCTCATCACGCTCCAGGCGCAGCGCGGGGATCTCCGGCAGGACGCAGTCGGCGAGCCCGGTCTCGACCAGCAGACGCAGGCCCTTCCGGGGGTGGGCGCCCAGGATGAGCTTGTTCAGCTCGTCACGCACCCGCTCCGCCGAGACGATGTCGATCCGTCCGGCCATCGCCTTCATCGCGGCGACCACCTCGGGTGCCACCTCGAAGTCGAGCTGGGAGGCGAACCGCGCCGCGCGCATCATCCGCAGCGGATCGTCGGAGAAGGACTCCTGCGGGGTCCCGGGGGTGCGCAGCACCCGTGCGGCGAGGTCTTCGAGTCCGTTGTGCGGGTCGATGAACTCCTTCTGCGGGAGCGCCACCGCCATGGCGTTGACCGTGAAGTCCCGGCGGACCAGATCTTCCTCGATGGATTCGCCGTAGGACACCTCGGGCTTCCGGGATGTCCGGTCATAGGCTTCCGACCGATACGTCGTGATTTCGATCTGGAAATTCTGATGTGTCCCGTTGTCGCCCGGTCCTTCCTTCTGGCAACCGACCGTGCCGAAGGCGATGCCCACCTCCCACACGGCGTCCGCCCAGGGCCGGACGATCTTCAGCACCTCGTCGGGGCGGGCGTCCGTCGTGAAGTCCAGATCGTTACCGAGGCGGCCGAGCAGCGCGTCCCGTACCGAGCCGCCGACCAGGGCCAGGCTGAATCCCGCCTGCTGAAAGCGTCGGGCAAGGTCGTCGGCGACGGGAGAGACCCGCAAGAGTTCGGCCACGGCGCGGCGCTGCACCTGGTTGAGCTCATTGGTCGACTGCGGGGATCGGCTGTCATTGTTGGCATTCGGCACAACAGAACAGGGTACGTGGCCGCGCGCCCCGGGGCCTCCACGTCGATCGTCGGTTCCGTCACGGTGACGATCTTGTGGAGCCCTCCGCAGCACTTCGCCACAGCGGGGATCGTTACCATGCGTGGACGCACATTGCGACGACCACTGACGATCACAGACGACAAGGGACGGGCGAGCGCGTGGCCGATGCGGCAGACCTCCGGGAGACGACGTCCTCTCGCGCCCGTCGATGGCTACGGCGGACCGGGACGCTGCTCGCAGCGGCGCCGGTGCTCGCGGGCGTACTACAGGTCCCGGCGGCCCCCGCCGTCCATGCGGCGGCCAAACCCACCGGCTCACGCTCGGTGGACGTCGACATCACCTCGCTGACCCCCACCGCACCGACCAAGAGCGACACGCTCACCGTCAGCGGCACCGTCACCAACGACAGCGGTTCGACGGTCTCCGGTGCCCACGTCGGCCTCCGTGTCGGCCCCACCATGGAGGGCCGCAACGCCATCGACGGCGCCGCCAAGCGGACCGGCTACCAGCAGGGCGCCGACGGCAACGAGATCGGCGGCAAGTACACCGAGAAGATCGGCAAGCTGGGGGCGGGGGCCAGCCGGGACTTCACGCTCTCCATACCGGTGAACGAGCTGCACCTCGGGGAGAACGGCGTCTATCAGCTCGGTGTCTCGCTCACCGGCCAGTCCCGGAGCCGCCCCTGGCAGCAGGTGCTGGGCATCGAGCGCACCTTCCTGCCCTGGCAGTCGAGCTCTCCGGCCAAGAAGACCCAGCTCACCTACCTGTGGCCGCTGATCTCCACACCCCATGTGACACCGCGCACCGATGCCGACGAGGATCGGACACCGATCTTCCGGGACGACCGACTCAAGGCGGAGCTGGCCCCTGGCGGCCGGCTCCAGCAGATGGTCAGCCTGGGGAAGAACCTCCCCATCACCTGGGTGATCGACCCCGATCTGCTCGCCACGGTCGACGCGATGACGCGGGAGTACGAGGTCCAGAACCGGCACGGGGACGGCACGACAACCGGTCGCGGCCAGATGGTCGCCAAGCGGTGGCTGAACGACCTCCAGAAGGCCGTGGAAGGCCACCAGGTGGTCGCCCTGCCGTTCTCCGACCCCGACATCGCGTCGCTGGCCCACCACGGCAAGAACGTCCCCGGCGCCCTGAGCCACCTCCGGGACGCCACCGAGCTGGCCTCCACGACCGTGCAGACGGTCCTCGGGGTGAAGCCGCGCACCGACTTCGCCTGGCCCGCCGACGGCGCGGTCGACTCCTCGATCGTCGACGTCGCCACCTCCGCGGGCGCCCACAACGTCATCGCCCGGAGCGACAGCCTCCGGGAGACCGGCAACCTCTCGTACACCCCCACCGCGGCCCGGCAGATCGGCGGCGGCAACACGGCGGTGGTCGCTGACGCCCGGCTGTCCACCGCCTTCACCGGCGACATGTCCAAGGCGGACAACTCCACGCTCGCCATCCAGCGGTTCCTCGCCCAGAGCCAGATGATCAACCTCCAGTCGCCGGACAGGCAGCGCAGCATCGTGGTGGCCCCGCAGCGCATCCCCACCACCAGCCAGGCGCAGGCGATGGCGGCCGCCCTGGACGGCGTGTCCGGGGAGTGGACCCAGCTGATGAACCTGGGGGAGGCCGCGAAGGCCAAGCCCGATCCGAACGCCACCCAGCGCGTGCCCAGCACCCGCCTGTACCCCGGTTCGCTCCGTCGCCAGGAGCTGCCGACCCGGGCGTTCGAAAACGTCTACAAGACCCAGTCCACGCTCAACCGATTCGAGAAGATCCTCACCGCCAAGTACCGGGTGGTCACCCCCTTCGGCAACGCGATCCGGCGGGAGATGTCCACCTCGTGGCGGGGTAACGCGCTGGGAGCCACCCACTTCCGCGACGGCGTCCAGCATTATCTGGACGGGCTGACCAAGAAGGTGCGCCTGATCCCGAAGACGGACATGACGCTGTCCGGGCGGAGCGCGACCATCCCGGTGACCGTGCAGAACAACCTGGTGCAGGGTGTCCGGCTGCGGCTGGTCCTCACGTCCCAGCAGGGCAACCGTCTGGCGGTCAGCGAGCCCCAGGTGGTCAATGTCGAGGGCGGGCACAGCCAGTCCGTGAAGTTCGGGACGACGGCCAACGCGAATGGTCCGGTGTGGGTGTCGGCCCAGCTGGTCACGGAGGACGGGCAGACCTACGGCGACGAGATGCCGTTCGAGGTGAATGTCACCGAAATCACATCGACCGTCATCCTCGTGATCGCGGGCGGTGTGCTGCTGCTGGTCCTCGCCGGAATCCGGATCTACCTCCAGCGCAAGCGGGCCGCCACCGCGAACGGCGACGAGGACCCGCAGGACGACGGGGCCGACGGGGGCGACGAGGCCGACGGGGCCACCGACGCGGAGAGCGATGGAAACGCCCCCGCTCTCGTGCCCGAGCAGCCGAGTGACCCGGCGCCGGACACCGGTCCGCAAAGCGCCGGGGCGTCCGGCGCGGGTGAGAAAGTGGACCATTGAGCAATTCCGGGGCCGGTCGGCCGCAGCGGACGATGAGGTGGGGTAGCGATGAACGCGCCGTATGACGGTGAGAGGCGGATGCCACCGCCTTCCCCCCACGCGCCCCAGGAACCCTACGGACAGGAACCGCACCAGAACGATCCGTACCTGGGCGACGGCTCCCAGGCGCCCGCGAGCGATCCGCGCCAGGACTACGGGCAGTACTACGTGCAGGACCCGTATGGCGACGACCCGTACGCGACCGGCAGCTTCACGCCGTATCCCTATCCGACGCAGGACGGGTACGGCCATGACCCGCTGACGGATCCGCTGTACGACCGGTCCGGGCCCCAGCAGGGCGGGTATCCGCAGCAGACGCCGTACCAGCAGCAGTCCGCCGCCCCGCAGGGCGCCGACCCGCGGGCGTGGCCGGCGGCACCCGGCTCCCAGGAGCCGGTGCAGCAGAGTTACGCGGCCGAGCCCACCGCCCCCGGATACGGCGACCAGGGCGGCTACGGGGCGGGGGAGCAGCCGCAGCAGGACGCCTTCGCGCACCTCTACCGCGACCAGCAGCAGCCCTACGACCCGCGGCGCTCCCAGGGGCATCCGCAGGCCGCCCAGGGCTATCCGCCGGTGCCCCCGCCGGGCCAGCCGCCGGTGCCCGGGCCCGCGCGGCACGAGTCCGCGCCTCCGTCGGCCGGAGCTCCCACGGTGGCCGCGCCGGTGGTGAGCGCCCCCGAGGCCGAGGAGCAGGCCGAGGCCGCGCCGAAGCGCTCCGGCGGGCGTGCGGCGAGCCTGCTCCAGTCCAGCGCGCTCATGGCCGCCGGCACCCTGGTGTCCCGGCTGACCGGCTTCGTCCGGCAGATGGTGATCGTCGCGGGGCTCGGCGCCGCGTCCCTGGGCCAGGCGTACGCGGTCGCGTATCAGCTGCCCGCGATGATCTACTTCCTCACCGTCGGTGGCGGGCTGAACTCCGTCTTCGTCCCGCAGCTCGTGCGCGCGATGAAGGAGGACAAGGACGGCGGCATCGCCTACGCCAACCGTCTGCTCACCCTCGCGATGGTCGCCCTCGGCAGCCTGGTCGCCCTGTCCATGCTCGCGGCCCCGGCACTGATCCGGATGCTCTCGGCGGACATCGCGGGCGACCCGGCGGCCAACGAGGTCGCGGTCGCCTTCGCCCGCTACTGCCTGCCCACCATCTTCTTCATGGGCGTGCACGTCGTGGTCGGCCAGGTACTCAACGCCCGCGGCAAGTTCGGCGCGATGATGTGGACCCCGGTTCTCAACAACATCGTCGTCATCGCCACCTTCGGCCTCTTCATCTGGGTGTTCGGCACCTCGAGCACCTCCCACATGGGCGTCACCACCATCACGGACGAGGGCGTCCGGCTGCTCGGCATCGGCACCCTGCTCGGTCTCACCGTCCAGGCCCTGGCCATGTTCCCCTACCTCCGGGCCTCCGGCTTCCGCTTCCGTCCCCGCTTCGACTGGCGGGGCCATGGCCTCGGCAAGGCCGCCAAGCTCGCCAAGTGGACCGTGCTGTTCGTGCTCGCCAACCAGGCGGGCAACATCGTGGTGACCCAGCTCGCCACCGCGGCCGGATCCGACGCCGAGAACATGAACGCCCCCGGGGCCAGCTACGTCGGCTACACCAGCGCGCAGCTCATCTGGAACATGCCGCAGGCCATCATCACCGTCTCGGTGATGGCCGCCCTGCTGCCCCGGCTCTCCAGGTCGGCCCACGACGGCGACCCCGGGGCGGTCCGCGACGACATCTCCCAGGGCCTGCGCACCTCCGCCGTCGCCATCGTTCCGCTCGCGTTCGGCTTCGTGGCGCTCGGCGTCCCCCTGTGCACCCTGCTCTTCGGCACCTCGGGCACCGCGACGGCGCAGAACATGGGATACATCCTGATGGCGTTCGGCCTCGGGCTCATCCCGTTCTCGGTGCAGTACGTCGTCCTGCGCGGCTTCTACGCCTACGAGGACACCCGCACCCCCTTCTACAACACGGTGATCGTCGCCGCCGTCAACGCGGCCGCCTCCGCGCTCTGCTATTTCGTTCTCCCGACCCGATGGATCGTGGCGGGCATGGCCGCCTCCTACGGCCTGGCGTACGCCGCCGGCGTGGGCGTGGCCTGGAAGCGACTGGGCAACCGGCTGGGCGGCGACCTCGACGGCCGTCGTGTCGTGCGCACCTACACCCGCCTGGTGGGCGCCAGCCTTCCCGCCACTCTGCTGAGCGGCGCGGCGGCTTATGCCATCACTCAGGCGCTGGGTTCCGGCATGTCCGGTTCCCTAGCCGCATTGGCGGGTGGAGGTCTCGTTCTTATCGCGGTCTTCTACATTGCTGCGAAACGGATGCGCATTGAAGAGCTGACGGCCATGGTCGGTATGGTGCGCGGACGACTCGGACGCTGATCATTGAGCACAACCATCGTCCGCCATCGCGTGTCGTGCATAGCGGCGGACTGTGGGCACAATTGTCTTGGCTCGGAGTAGGCGCAACGGATGGGGAGGCAGGAACGACGGTGGCGGAACGGAGCACGGCTGCCGTCGACGTGGCCGACAGCGACGGCGAGGAGTCGCTGACCGCCGAGGCGGGAAAGGCCACGGCCGACGGGGCGGGGACGCAACAGAAGGCCGGTAAGGAAACAGAGGCCGCGGGCAACCGGGACAAAGGTGCCGCGGCCGATGTAAATCCCCCCGAGCTGCACAGCGGCCACAAGTTGGCCAGACGCTACCGTTTGGAGGAGTGCGTCACCCGACTGGACGGATTCAGCAGTTGGCGTGCGGTGGACGAGAAATTGCGCCGAGCCGTCGGCGTTCACGTCCTGCCCGCCGACCATCCGCGGGCCCGTCCGGTGCTGGCCGCCGCCCGCTCGGCGGCGCTGCTGGGTGACCCCCGCTTCGTCCAGGTACTCGACGCCGTCGAGGAGAACGACCTCGTCTACGTCGTCCATGAATGGCTTCCCGACGCCACCGAGCTGACCACCGTGCTCGCGTCGGGGCCCCTCGAGCCACACGACGCCTATCAACTGGTCAGCCAGGTCTCCCAGGCCATGGCCGCCGCTCACCGCGAGGGCCTGGCCCATCTGCGGCTGAACCCCGGCTCCGTGCTGCGCACGGAATCGGGCCAGTACCGCATCCGCGGCCTCGCCGTCCTGGCCGCCCTGCGCGGCATCAGCTCCGAACACCCGCAGCGCACCGACACCGAGTCGATCGGCGCGCTGCTGTACGCCGGGCTCACCCAGCGCTGGCCGTACGACCAGGACGCCCACGGCCTCTCCGGGCTACCCAAGGGCGTCGGCCTGATCGCACCCGACCAGGTCCGCGCGGGAGTCCACCGTGGCCTGTCCGAGCTGGCGATGCGCGCGCTGGTCAACGACGGCGCCACCGCCTCCCGTCAGGACCAGCCCTGCACCACCCCGGAGGAGCTGTCCAAGGCGGTCGCGGCCATGCCGCGCATCCGGCCGCCCGAGCCCGCCTTCACGCCCTCCCCGGCGTACCAGCGCACGAATTACCAGCAGGGCTACGGCCAGCCGCCCGCCCATGGCGGCTCGTCACGCACTATCGGCCCCGCCGCGGCCCCCATGCCGCCACCGGCTCCCCTCCAGAGCCGTACCGGCAAGGCCCTCAAGTGGACCGTCTCGGCCCTGCTGATCGCGGCCCTGGGCCTCGGCAGCTGGCAACTCGCGGACACCCTTCTGAAGGAGGAGAACAAGCCGGACCCCGGCAGTTCCACCAGTGAGAAGGACGACGACAAGCCCGGTCAGGTTGCCAGCAAGCCGATCTCGATCCAGGACGCCGCCGAGTTCGCCCCGGACGGCAGCGCGCAGAACGCCGACGAGGCCAACCTCACCCACGACGGGAAAGCGTCGACTGCCTGGCATACCAAGAGCTTCTTCGACGGCCCTCAGCTCGCCCCAAGCATCAAGCAGGGGGTCGGCATCGTCTACGACCTCGGCTCGGAGCAGAAGATCAGTGGCGCCTCGCTCTCGCTTCGGTTCGGCGGCCCCTACACCGAAGTCTCGCTGTACGGAACGGATTCCCTCACACCATCCGCGTCGGCAGGGGACCCCGTCGGCTCGTTCACGAAGCTTGCTTCGGGCAAGACGTCGTCCAAAACATCCGATCTGAGGGTCAAGGGCACCAAGAAGAGCCGCTACGTCCTCGTCTGGGTGACCGCGATGCCGAGTGCACCAGGCGACGAGTACAGCCAAGCTGGTCACAAGCAGGCCATCACTGAAGTGAAGTTCACCGGCTGACCCCAGGGCAGCCGGCCGACCGGGGAGGGGGCTCAACGTTGGACGACGCCACCATCGGCGGAGCGAGCGACGGCGAGCTCCTTGCCCAGCACGTGGCCGGCGATCCGCATGCCTTCGGTGAGATCGTGCGACGCCACCGCGACAGACTCTGGGCGGTGGCGCTGCGCACTCTCGGCGACCGGGAGGAGGCCGCCGACGCGGTCCAGGACGCGCTCGTCTCCGCCTACCGCGCCGCCCACACCTTCCGGGGCCAGTCCGCCGTGACGACCTGGCTCCACCGCATCACGGTCAACGCGTGTCTGGACCGGGCGCGCAAGGCCGCCTCCCGGCGCACCTCCCCCGTCGATGACACCGAGCGGCTCGAGCAGCTGCTGGAGCCCCACGAATCGGCCGCGGCGCCCGCCGAGCGCGGTGATCTCCATCGCGAGCTGCTGGGGGCACTGCGCACCCTCCCGCCCGAGCAGCGCGCTGCCCTGGTGCTGGTCGACATGCAGGGCTATCCCGTGGCGGAGGCCGCCAAGGTCCTGGACGTCCCCACCGGCACCGTGAAAAGCCGCTGCGCACGGGGACGCGCCCGGCTGCTGCCGCTGCTCTCGCATCTCCATCCGAACGGGCGGGGTAGCGTCCCCTCCGGCGGGGGAAGGAACCGGTCGCAGGGGACATCCGTCCCACCGGCGGCAGGACCGACTGACACAGATGCCGTGAAGGGCGGAGGTGGGCGAGCGTGACATCCTCGACGGACACGGACGAGCACCCGGAAGTCGCGGAGATCTCCGCACTCACCGAAGGTCTGCTCTCTCCGTCCCGCACCGTCGATGTGCGCACGCACCTCGCCGCTTGCGGGCTGTGTGCCGATGTACAGACGTCCCTGGACGAGATCCGCTCGACGCTGGGCACCCTCCCGGGGCCGGTGCGGATGCCCGACGACATCGCGGGCCGGATCGACGCCGCGCTCGCCGCAGAAGCTCTCCTCGACGCGACAGCTCCCGGCGACCGCGCCTCGGTTTCACGTGAAACCGAGGACGCCGACTCCGCAGGGCATGTTTCACGTGAAACCGAGCCCACGGCAGCACCCTCGGCCCCCGCGACGGACGGCAAGCCCTCCCCGGCCGTGGACCGGCCCGCAGGGCGCCCGCGTGCCGCCACCGGGCCGGGGCGCAAGAGCGCTCCCCGCACCGGCGCAGGTGCCCGTGGAGGCCGCTCCCGGCGCTGGCCCAAGGTGCTGCTCGGCAGCGCGTGCGCCGCTGCCGTGATCGGCATCGGCACCCTCTTCTTCCCGAGCGGCTCCGACCACGACAACGGCGGCCCCGGCACCACGGCCCACGCGGACCCCAGCTCCACGGCGAAGTCCACCCTCTCCGAGGGGGCCCTCAAGGACCGGGTGCAGGAGATGCTCGCCGACCAGAAGGCCACCCCGTCGCGCGGTGTCACCACCCAGAACACTCCGGATATGCCGCTGCGCGCGGACGACCCGGTGGTTCCGTCCTGCGTCCAGCGCGGGACCGGCCGCTCCGAGCCGGTCCTCGCCGCGCAGCAGGACACCTACGACGGCAAGACCGCCTACGTCGTCGTGATGCCGCACCGCTCCGACAGTTCGCTTGTCGACGCCTTCGTGATCGACGCCTCCTGCGTCTCCGCTTCCCACTCCTCTCCCGGGAAGCTTCTGGTGTCCCGCACGTATCCGCGAGGCTGAGGCACAGCCCACAACCACGGCCCGCCTGGCAGCGCGCGGGAATGCCGGACCCGTAGGATCCGTTGGGTGGGATGGCAGCGGTTCTCCGGGCTTCCGGGGAGTACGCCGCCGTCCAGTCAGGCAGTCGGCAGTCGGCAGAGACAAGGAAGACATCCGTGAGCGACGTCCGCAACGTGATCATCATCGGTTCCGGGCCCGCGGGCTATACGGCCGCGCTCTACACCGCCCGCGCTTCCTTGAAGCCGCTGGTCTTCGAAGGATCCGTGACCGCCGGTGGTGCCTTGATGAACACCACCGACGTGGAGAACTTCCCCGGCTTCCGGGAGGGCATCATGGGCCCTGACCTCATGGACAACATGCGGGGGCAGGCCGAGCGCTTCGGCGCCGAGCTGGTCCCGGACGATGTGGTCGCGGTCGACCTCAGCGAGGACATCAAGACCGTCACCGACTCCGCCGGTACGGTGCACCGCGCGAAGACCATCATCGTCAGCACCGGCTCCCAGCACCGCAAGCTGGGGCTGGCCCGTGAGGACGAGCTGTCGGGCCGTGGCGTCTCCTGGTGTGCCACCTGCGACGGGTTCTTCTTCAAGGACCAGGACATCGCCGTCATCGGCGGCGGTGACACCGCGATGGAGGAAGCGACCTTCCTGTCGCGGTTCGCCAAGTCGGTCACCGTGGTCCACCGCCGGGACACGCTGCGTGCCAGCAAGGCGATGCAGGAGCGTGCCTTCGCCGACCCGAAGATCTCGTTCATCTGGGACAGCGAGGTCACGGAGATCCACGGCGACGGCAAGCTCTCCGGCCTCACCCTGCGCGACGTCAAGAAGGACGAGACCTCCGAGCTGCCGGTCACCGGTCTGTTCATCGCGATCGGCCATGACCCGCGGACCGAGCTGTTCAAGGGCCAGCTGCACCTGGACGACGAGGGCTACCTGAAGGTCGAGTCGCCCTCCACCCGCACGAACCTCCCGGGCGTCTTCGCCGCGGGTGATGTCGTGGACCACACCTACCGTCAGGCGATCACCGCCGCCGGTACCGGCTGTGCGGCCGCCCTGGACGCCGAGCGCTTCCTCGCCTCCCTGGGCGACAGCGAAGACGCCACCGTCTGAATCCGCTTCCCTCCCTGCACCAACGATTAAGGAGAAAACCATGGCCGGTGCCACGGTCACCGTGACAGACGCCGACTTCGAGGAGACCGTCCTCAAGAGCGACAAGCCGGTACTCGTCGACTTCTGGGCCGCGTGGTGCGGTCCGTGCCGGCAGATCGCCCCCTCCCTGGAGGCCATCGCCGCCGAGCACGCCGACAAGATCGTCATCGCGAAGCTCAACATCGACGAGAACCCGGCCACGGCCGCCAAGTACGGCGTGATGTCCATTCCGACGCTCAACGTCTACCAGGGCGGCGAGGTCGCCAAGACCATCGTCGGCGCCAAGCCGAAGGCCGCGATCGAGCGCGACCTGGCCGACTTCATCGGCTGAGCCACCCGCACCGACGAAGGGGCTGCCCGAGAGGGCAGCCCCTTCGCGTTTCACGTGGAACTCTCAGAGCGGCCGAAGCGCCGGTTCCTTCTGGACCGCACCGAGCAGCCGGTCCAGCGCCAGCTCGACGTCCTCCTTCCAGGAGATCGTCGTCCTCAGTTCAAGCCGCAGCCGGGGATACCGCGGATGCGGCCGCACGGTCTTGAAGCCCACCGCCAGAAGGTGATCAGCGGGGAGCACACACGCCGGTTCCTTCCAGGTGGCGTCCCCGAAGGCCTCGATCGCCTTGAAGCCCCGGCGGATCAGATCCTTCGCGACGGTCTGCACCATCACCCGGCCCAGCCCCTGGCCCTGGTATCCCGGCATGAGCCAGGCGGTCATCAGCTGCACGGCATCCGCCGCGACCGGGCTCGTCGGAAAGGCCGTGGACCGCGGCACATACGCAGGCGGCGCGTAGAGCACGAAGCCCACCGGCACCTCATCGACGTAGACCACCCGGCCGCAGGATCCCCACTCCAGCAGAACGGCCGAGATCCAGGCTTCCTTCTCCAGCTCCGGACGTCCGGCCCTTACCGCAGCCTCGCCGCTGACCGGGTCGAGCTCCCAGAAGACACATGCGCGACAGCGCTTGGGGATGTCCGGGAGGTTGTCCAACGTGAGCGGTACAAGCCGACGCCCCATGAAGCCAGTCCCTCACTTCCGTGGCCAGCCGCGGCACGGGCGGCTGACAGCGCACTACGCTCCCTGATCAGACTACCGACGAAACCGCCGACAGCGCCCAGGCCCAACCCTGTGGCCACCAGTCCGGTGCGGCTCACCGATCGCATGGCCCTGCCCTCCGCATGAGGTGCCTCCCATGGATCCGCCCTACCTGATCACATCGTATCCGTGCGGACATTGCACCGATACCGCCCTTGAGCAAAGAGCGGGTCGTGTTCCGATGTCATCGGAACACGACCCGCCCCCTGCGCGCTTTTCCGGCTTCGGAGTGTCGCCAAGCCGTACGGTCAGCGCCTCATTCGTCCTCGTCCGCCGCCTCGTCCTCGGCGGACAGCGGCTGCTCCAGCACCGGTCCTTCGCCCGGGGCCAGGGTGCCGAGAATCCGCTCCAGATCGTCTATCGAGGCGAACTCGACGACGATCTTTCCCTTCTTCTGACCGAGGTCGACCTTCACCCGGGTCTCGAAGCGGTCCGACAGCCGGGACGCCAGATCCGTGAGCGCGGGGGACACCCGGGTACCGGCCCGCGGCCCCTTCGACTTGGGAGCACCGCCCGACCGCGACCCCATCAGGGTGACGATCTCCTCGACCGCCCGCACCGACAGCCCCTCAGCCACGATGCGGTGCGCCAACCGATCCTGTTCCTCCGCGTCCTCCACGGAGAGCAGGGCCCGGGCATGGCCCGCGGAGAGCACGCCCGCCGCGACCCTGCGCTGGACGGAGGGAGAGAGCTTCAACAGCCGCAGCGTATTGGAGACCTGGGGACGCGAACGACCGATGCGGTCCGCCAGCTCGTCATGCGTGCAGTTGAAGTCCTTCAGCAACTGGTCGTACGCCGCGGCCTCTTCGAGCGGGTTGAGCTGTGCCCGGTGCAGGTTCTCCAGCAGCGCGTCGAGCAGAAGCTTCTCGTCGTCGGTGGCCCGGACGATGGCGGGGATCTTCTCCAGCCCCGCCTCACGGCAGGCCCGCCAGCGCCGCTCACCCATGATGAGCTCATAGCGCTCCGGCGCCAACTGCCGCACCACGACCGGCTGGAGAAGGCCGACCTCCTGGATCGAGGTGACCAGCTCGGCCAGGGCGTCCTCGTCGAACACCTCGCGCGGCTGACGGGGGTTGGGCGTGATGAAGTCGAGCGGCAGCTCGGCGAAGTGCGCCCCGGCCACCTCGTCCACCACGGGCGCCGGCGGGGCCTCGGGCTCCTGCTCCGGCGGGGCGGGCGGCTCGGTTTCACGTGGAACGCTCTGCGTGGACAGAGCGGCCACCTTGGCCGCCGCCACTCCGCGCTCCTGGGTGAGTACCGGCACCGCAGTCGGTGACGTCGAGCCCCCTGAATTGGTGGCCGTCCCCCCGCCCGTCGTGGGTCCGGCGTTGTCGGTCCCCTTCGGCGCGGGAGGGATCAAAGCACCGAGCCCACGGCCCAGTCCTCTCCGTCGCTCACTCACTGAATCCCCTCCTGCATGCTGTGCTGGTCGTGCTGGCTGATCTCGGGCATGGGCAGGGCATGAGCGTGCTGAGCGTCGTACTGCACGTTAACCCCGCGAAGCGCGATCTCCCGGGCCGCCTCAAGATAGGAGAGCGCACCGCTCGATGCCGGATCGTAGGTCAGGACCGTCTGCCCATAGCTGGGGGCCTCGGAGATGCGCACCGATCTCGGGATGCTCGTCCGGAGCACCTCGCCTCCGAAGTGGCTGCGGACTTCGTCCGCCACCTGGGAGGCCAGCCGGGTCCGGCCGTCGTACATCGTGAGCAGAATCGTCGAGACATGGAGCTTGGGGTTGAGATGACCCCGCACCAGATCGACGTTGCGCAGGAGCTGTCCGAGCCCCTCCAGAGCGTAGTACTCGCACTGGATCGGGATCAGCACTTCCGCCCCGGCCACCAGCGCGTTGACCGTCAGCAGCCCGAGCGAGGGCGGACAGTCGATGAGGATGTAGTCCAGTGGCTGTTCATAGGCCTGAATGGCTCGCTCCAGCCGACTCTCCCTCGCCACCAGGGAGACCAGCTCGATCTCGGCGCCGGCGAGGTCGATCGTGGCCGGGGCACAGAACAGCCCCTCCACGTCCGGCACCGGCTGCACCACGTCGGACAGCGGCTTGCTGTCGACCAGAACGTCGTAGATCGAGGGGACTTCGGCGTGGTGGTCGATCCCCAACGCCGTTGAGGCATTGCCCTGCGGGTCGAGGTCGATCACGAGGACTCGTCCGCCGTGCAGGGCGAGAGACGCCGCCAGATTGACCGTGGTCGTGGTCTTCCCGACCCCGCCCTTCTGGTTGGCGACCACCATCACCCGGGTCTGCTCCGGCCTGGGCAGTCCCTCACCAGCCCGGCCAAGCGCTTCCACCGCCAGTTGAGCGGCACGGCCAATAGGGGTGTCGTCCATCGGGGGCGGAGTTTCACGTGAAACGTCCTCCCCCGCCGATTCGGTACGGGGGCCGGGGACCGGATCGGTCATCGGCCCCGCGATGTTGGCGTCGGACCGCAAGGATTCACTCTCCTCGACATCAGGCTCGCGATGCACAGAGCCTGCCATGCTTTGGGGGTTGTGAACCAGCGAGGCCCGTTCTCCTGTGGATGAATCCACGTCTTTCCGGGGGCGGCGGTCGCGGGGCAGAGCCGCCGCACGACCGCGACTGATGATTCCATGCAGCAGGGAGCGACGTTTCACGTGAAACACGATGCACGGGCAAGCCCGTTGTTCTGTCGCGACACTCCGGTATGCGTAGTTTAGGCAGCTTGTATGGAGCACCCTGTCCGGCCGGTCGGCCTACGTCAGAGGGCTCAGGAGGGCTCAGGGGCGACGCCGTGGCGCCTTACGTGCCGCCTTGGCACGCTTCGCGGCGAAACGCACACCGCCGGGGCTCTCCCCGACCTCGACCCGCACCACGGTGGACAGCGGATCCACGATGCCCTCGCCGACATGCAGCACCGAGGTGTCCACCACACCGAGCTTGCTCAGCGCCGCCCGGGCGTGCTTCAGCTCCTCCTCGGCCGTGTCGCCCTTCAGCAGCAGCATCTCTCCGTACGGCCGCAGCAGCGGAACCCCCCAGCCCGCCAGCCGGTCCAGCGGGGCCACCGCCCGAGCCGTGACCACATGCACCGGAGGAAGCTTCCCCAGGACCTCCTCGGCGCGGCCCCGCACGACCGTGACATGCTCCAGGCCCAGCAGCTCCACCACTTCCCGCAGGAAGTTCGTACGGCGCAGCAACGGCTCCAGCAGGGTGATCCGCAGATCCGGGCGGGTCAGGGCAAGCGGAATGCCGGGGAGCCCGGCGCCCGAGCCCACATCGCAGACGGTGACGCCCTCGGGCACCACCTCGGAGAGCACGGCGCAGTTCAGTAGATGCCGCTCCCACAGCCGCGGCACCTCGCGCGGGCCGATCAGCCCGCGGGTCACACCCACATCGGCCAGCAGCTCGCCATACCGAACGGCCTCCGGGAAGCACTCACCGAATACATCCCGAGCCTCCTCGGGCGCCGGGGGGAGCTCCGCTGCTTCCGTCACGGGAACCGTCCTTCCGTACCGAGCACTGTGTTGAACGCTGATGCTGATGTAAGGCTGACAAGATTCGGCCCCGCCTGCGCACAGACGGGGCCGGGTAGACCATGAGGCCGGGCCTGGTCAGGCCGGGAGGACGATCACACAGCGCTGGGGCTCCTCGCCCTCGGACTCGCTGTGCAGTCCGGCGGCGGCCACCGCGTCGTGCACCACCTTGCGCTCGAAGGGCGTCATCGCCTTGAGCTTCACCGGCTCGCCGGTGCCCTTCGCCTCTTCCGCGGCCTTGGTGCCCAGCTCGGTGAGCTCGGCACGCTTACGGGCCCGGTATCCGGCGATGTCGAGCATCAGCCGGCTCCGGTCGCCGGTCTCCCGGTGTACCGCGAGCCGGGTCAGCTCCTGAAGGGCTTCCAGCACCTCGCCGTCGCGCCCGACCAGCTTCTGGAGGTCACGGCTGGTCGATTCGCTGATGATCGACACCGCTGCGCGGTCGGCCTCGACGTCCATGTCGATGTCACCGTCGAGGTCCGCGATGTCCAGCAGACCTTCGAGGTAGTCGGCCGCGATCTCCCCTTCCTGTTCGAGGCGGGTCAGGGTGTCGACACCCTCGGCGGCGGGGGTGGTGCCTTCCGTCACGGATGGACTCCTTCGTTACTTCTTGGACGGGTGCTTGGGACGCTGCTGGCCCTTGCGCTGCCCGGACTTCGTGTTCCGGGAGCCGGAGGCCGAGCCGCCGGCCGGCTTGCCGCCCTGCGAGCCCTTCTTCTCCGCCGCGCTCTGCTGCGTCTGCTGCTGTTCGGACTTGGTCAGCTTCGCCGTGGAGCCGGACTGCGCCGACGCCTTGCTGTGGCCGTGGCCGCCCGCGGTGGTGCGCTGCGACTTGGTCTGCCGCTTGGGCTGCTGGCGGTTGGCGCGGGCGGTCTCGGCGGCCTCCTTGGCGGCGACCTCGGCCGGCTCCTCCTTCAGCTTGCCCTTGGCCCGCAGCCGCTCCTGGCGCGCCTTGAAGGCGACGCTGCCCGGGGTCGGGTTACGGCGGATGACGAACATCTGCTGGCCGAGGGTCCAGACGTTGGTGGTCAGCCAGTAGACGAGGACACCGACGGGGAAGTTGATGCCGAAGACGGCGAACATGATCGGGAAGACGTACATCAGCATCTTCTGCTGCTGCATGAACGGCGTCTTCACCGAGAGGTCGACGTTCTTGGTCATCAGCTGGCGCTGAGTGAAGAACTGCGACGCCGACATCAGCACGATCATGGTGATCGTCACGACCCGGACGTCCGTCAGCGACGCGCCGAGGGACTCGACCTTCGAGGCGGAGTCCATGAACTTCACGGACAGGGGAGCGCCGAAGATGTGCGCGTTACGGGCGCTGTCCAGCAGCGACTGGTCGATGACGCCGACCGTCTTGTTGTTCGCGATGTGGTTGAGGACCTGGTAGAGCGCGATGAAGAACGGCGACTGCGCCAGAATCGGGAGACAGCTCGAGAGCGGGTTGGTGCCCGTCTCCTTGTAGAGCTTCATCATCTCTTCGGACTGACGCTGCTTGTCGCTCTTGTAGCGCTCCTGGATCGCCTTCATCTTCGGCTGGAGCGCCTGCATGTTCCGCGTCGCCTTGATCTGCTTCACGAAGAGCGGGATCAGGCAGATACGGATCAGTACCACCAGCGAAACGATGGACAGACCCCACGCCCAGCCACTGTTCCGTTCAAAAATGAGGCTGTAGAACGAGTGGAACTGGACGATGATCCAGGAAACTACGTCATAAAGAGGACCGAGGAT
Source organism: Streptomyces sp. BRA346 (assembly GCF_052851135.1). Lineage (NCBI taxonomy): Bacteria > Bacillati > Actinomycetota > Actinomycetes > Kitasatosporales > Streptomycetaceae > Streptomyces > Streptomyces sp. BRA346. Next base: position 111,091 of record NZ_JAIWIH010000025.1, read on the forward strand.
CGTGTCCACGAATCAGGCTCCTTGGGCGTTGGGCTGGGTCTCGGGCTGTGCGGCAGGTTCCACAGCGGAGTGCCCGCCGAAGCGGTTCCGCAGCCGCTGGTGCCACACCGGATGCTTCCGGGGCGGCACGTGGTCGACGCCACCGAGCGACCATGGGTTGCAGCGCAGGATGCGCCACGCCGTCAGCGCCGTTCCTTTTACCGCGCCGTGCCGGTCAATGGCCGTGTAGCCATAGTGCGAGCACGACGGGTAGTACTTGCAGACCGGTCCCAACATGGGGCTGATGGTCCACTGGTACAGCTTGATCAACCACAGCAGCGGGTACTTCATCGCGGCACCCCTCCCAGTAGCCGCTGCACTGCGGTGTCGAGGTCGCGGGCCAGCTGGTCGTGACCCGCCTCACCCGCACCGGGCAGCGCCCGTACGACCACAAGGCTACCTGCGGGAAAATGATCGAGACGGTCCCGCATGAGATGGCGCAGTCTGCGCTTCACCAGATTGCGGACGACGGCACCGCCGACCGCCTTGCTGACGACGAAACCCGCACGCGCCGGGGGAGCACTCTCCCCAGGTGCGTGCGGGTCCGTGTTTTTGCTGGTGAGGCCGCTGCGAAAGTGCACGACAAGAAGCGGGCGACCCGCCCTGCGTCCTCGGCGTACCGCGGCCGCGAAGTCCTGGCGCCGCCTCAGCCGATGCTCGGTAGGCAGCACGTCATGGACCTTGGGTCAGGCTGCTCAGGCCGACAGGCGGGCGCGACCCTTGCTACGGCGGGACGCGAGAATCGCGCGGCCGGCACGGGTGCGCATACGCAGCCGGAAGCCGTGGGTCTTCGCGCGGCGGCGGTTGTTCGGCTGGAAGGTGCGCTTGCTCACTCGGGGGCTCCAGAAATGAATCGGGTAGTGGCGGTACATCGCCTGGCTGTCACCGTGCGCCCACGAGTAGCTCGCAATACGCCCGAGTGCACCGCTTCACGATCACGGATCATGAAGTCCGTGACCCTTGCCCATCGGAGGCAGGCGGCAGCAGCCATCGACAACTCGACCTGGTTACGGTACGCGCGGTTACGCCATCCGGTCAAACCGACAGACGGCCCGGACAGTGCCCCACCCGTACCACCCGCGGGGGCAAGGGAACGACCGGCGACATCACATGGCACATTTGTACACACCCTGTGGACAACGACTTGAACCCTGAACCCCGGCCTGACTACCGTGGCCAGGCTCCGATTCCTTCCCACCCGTCCCGAGAACCACCTTTCGTGGGACATGTCGGCGTCCCCCACCCAGCGAGTGAGAGAGCGTGCCCTGTGGCTGACGTACCTGCCGATCTTGCCGCAGTGTGGCCACGCGTGCTCGAACGGCTTCTGGGAGAAGGCACGGGTCAGGGGGGACAGGGCGTCGAGGCCAAGGACGAGCACTGGATCAAACGGTGCCAGCCCCTCGCACTCGTCGCCGACACCGCCCTGCTGGCCGTCCCCAATGAATTCGCCAAGGGCGTACTGGAGGGCAGGCTGGCCCCCATCGTCAGCGAAACGCTGAGCCGGGAGTGCGGCCGCCCGATCCGCATCGCGATCACCGTCGACGAGTCGGCCGGCGAGCCGATCGTCCCGCAGCAGCCGCAGCGCGACAGCCGGGACGGCTATGAGAATCGCCGCGACGGATACGAGAGCCGGGACGGTTACGACGGCCGGGACGGTCGCGACGGCTACGAGAGTTACGAGAGCCGCGACGGCTACGGCCGCCAGGCGCCCGACGAGCTGCCGACCGCCCGCCCCGCGTACCCCGGCTATCAGCAGCAGCGCCCCGAGCCCGCCGCGTGGCAGCGGCCCCATGACGACTACGGCTGGCAGCAGCCCCGGCTCGGCGGCTTCCCCGAGGCCGATCCGTACGCATCACAGCACTCCTCGTCCGGCTACGACCAGCAGCCGTACGACCAGCAGCCGCGCGGCGACTACCGGAGCCCCGGAGCGGAGCGCCCCGGTCCGGGCGCCCCCGGGGGAGGCCCGGTATCAGGCGGCCCGGGTGGTCCGGGCGGCCCAGGCGGTCCGGGAAACCACGGCGGCCCCGGAGGGCCCGGTGGCCCCGGTGGCCCCGGCGGCGTACCCGAGCGTCCGCCGTACGAGCAGCAGCGCCACGATCTCCCCGACCCGCTGGAGCGCGCCCGCGGCGGGCCGCCCGTCCTGCCCTCGCAGACCGGCGCCCCCGGCCCGCTCGCCGCGCAGCCCGCGCCCGCGTCCGGCCCCGGTGAGCCGACCGCCCGGCTGAATCCCAAGTACCTCTTCGACACCTTCGTCATCGGCGCCTCCAACCGCTTCGCGCACGCCGCGGCGGTCGCGGTCGCCGAGGCGCCGGCCAAGGCGTACAACCCGCTCTTCATCTACGGGGAATCGGGACTCGGCAAAACCCATCTGCTGCACGCCATCGGGCACTACGCCCGCAGCCTCTACCCGGGCACCCGGGTGCGCTACGTGAGCTCCGAGGAGTTCACCAACGAGTTCATCAACTCCATCCGCGACGGCAAGGCGGACGCGTTCCGCAAGCGCTACCGCGACATGGACATCCTGCTGGTCGACGACATCCAGTTCCTGGCGAGCAAGGAGTCGACACAGGAGGAGTTCTTCCACACCTTCAATACGCTCCACAACGCCAACAAGCAGATCGTGCTCTCCTCCGACCGGCCGCCCAAGCAGCTGGTCACCCTGGAGGACCGGCTCCGCAACCGGTTCGAGTGGGGTCTGATCACCGATGTGCAGCCGCCGGAGCTGGAGACGCGCATCGCGATCCTCCGCAAGAAGGCGGTGCAGGAGCAGCTGAACGCGCCGCCGGAGGTGCTCGAGTTCATCGCCTCCCGGATCTCCCGCAACATCCGGGAGCTGGAGGGCGCGCTGATCCGCGTCACCGCCTTCGCGAGCCTGAACCGGCAGCCGGTGGACCTCGGCCTCACCGAGATCGTCCTCAAGGATCTGATCCCGGGTGGCGAGGACGCGGCACCGGAGATCACCGCCACCGCGATCATGGCGGCGACGGCCGACTACTTCGGGCACACGGTGGACGACCTGTGCGGCGCCTCCCGCAGCCGGGTCCTGGTCACGGCGCGGCAGATCGCGATGTACCTGTGCCGTGAGCTGACCGATCTCTCCCTGCCCAAGATCGGCGCGCAGTTCGGCGGCCGGGACCATACGACGGTGATGCACGCGGACCGCAAGATCCGGGCGCTGATGGCCGAGCGGCGCTCCATCTACAACCAGGTCACCGAGCTGACCAACCGCATCAAGAACGGCTGAGCGGGCCGCGGAGGCCGCAGAGGCACCCCGTACAGACACGCGCTGAGACACGCGCTGAGGCGCGCGCTGGGACGACCGCAATGGCACCGCAGACGCGCACAAGGGCGCTCCGGGACGGACAACTCCCGGGGCGCCCTTCGTCGTTCGGTCTCCCCGGCTGTTCGATTCCGTGCTCCGACAGGCCACTTCTCCACAGATCCACAGCGGATGGACCGTCCACACCTTGGGGACTTCTCCGTTGTCCCGAAACCGTCCACAGGCTTGGGGTGCAGGATGGGATCGGCCGAGGTCAGCCGGGTGTGGAATTGTGGTCAACGAGAGTCCACAGACTGTGGACAAATGAATTGCCCACAGGCCGTGCTTCGAGTTGTCCACCGGCCGCCCACAGCCACAGGCCGGTTGCCCACAGCTTCTCCACACGCCTGTCCACTGTTCGGCAACGAAACGGTCACGCTCACCGGACCGAGTGAAAGGCGTCACACCAAGGAGCCGGGTTGGGCTGTGGGGAAGGTGGGTAAAACTGGGGACGCCGCTGGGGAGAACCGGGCGTCTCCTGTGCATCGCGTGTGCAGAACTTTCCGGCGTCCACAGAACGACTGGGTTGTCCACGGGCGCCACCCACAGGAGCGGTGGACAAAAAACCGGTGCTGACCTGCACAAAGGCAGTTTTCCACGGTTTCCACAGGCCCTACTACTACGACCACACAGTTAGAGCCGGGAAATCGCTTCGAAGTGGGGCCTGTGCACAACTTCGGGCCGGGCCGCACGACACGTCTCGCCCCGACTTGACCCCGAGCCGCGCCGACTGTCAGCGGCGTGCGTCAGACTGGTCTCCGGCACATCAGCCGACGACGAAGGCCAGCAGGGCGAGCCAGCAACAGCAGGAGGCGGTTTCCGGTGAAGATCCGGGTGGAGCGCGATGTACTCGCGGAGGCAGTGGCCTGGACAGCCCGCAGCCTCCCGGCCCGTCCGCCGGTGCCCGTCCTCGCGGGCATCCTGCTGAAGGCGGAGGAAGGCGCTCTCAGCCTCTCCGGCTTCGACTACGAGGTCTCGGCCCGCGTCTCCGTCGAGGCCGACGTGGAGGACGACGGCACGGTCCTGGTCTCCGGCCGCCTTCTCGCCGACATCTGCCGCGCTCTCCCCAATCGCCCTGTGGAGATCTCCAGCGACGGCGTCCGCGTGACCGTCGTCTGCGGTTCGTCGCGCTTCACCCTCCACACACTGCCTGTGGAGGAGTACCCGGCGCTGCCGCAGATGCCGACCGCGACCGGCACCGTCCCCGGTGAGGTCTTCGCCGCCGCCGCCGCCCAGGTCGCCATCGCGGCCGGCCGGGACGACACCCTGCCGGTGCTCACCGGTGTACGGATCGAGATCGAGGGCGACACCGTCACGCTGGCCTCCACCGACCGCTACCGGTTCGCGGTCCGCGAGTTCCTGTGGAAGCCGGAGACGCCGGACGTCTCCGCCGTCGCGCTGGTCCCCGCCAAGACGCTGCTGGACACCGCCAAGTCGCTGACCAGCGGTGACACGGTCGCCCTGGCGCTGTCCGGCTCGGGCGCGGGCGAGGGGCTGATCGGCTTCGAGGGCGCCGGGCGCCGTACGACCACCCGGCTGCTCGAGGGCGACCTGCCGAAGTACCGCACGCTCTTCCCGACCGAGTTCAACTCCGTCGCGGTGATCGAGACCGCGCCCTTCGTCGAGGCCGTCAAGCGTGTGGCGCTGGTGGCCGAGCGGAACACGCCGGTGCGGCTCAGCTTCGAGCAGGGCGTGCTGATCCTGGAGGCCGGTTCCAGCGATGATGCACAGGCTGTGGAGCGCGTCGACGCCCAGCTCGACGGCGACGACATCTCCATCGCCTTCAACCCGACGTTCCTGCTCGACGGGCTCAGCGCGATCGACTCGCCGGTCGCCCAGCTGTCGTTCACCACGTCGACGAAGCCCGCTCTGCTCAGCGGCAAGCCCGCCGTGGACGCCGAGGCGGACGAGGCGTACAAGTACCTGATCATGCCGGTCCGGCTGAGCGGATGAGTGGCCGAGAATCGAGCGAATGAGCGGGTGTAGCCAACATCTGTGCGGACACCCGCGGGCGTAGGCTCGGTCTCGGGTACGAACCGCACTGACTACGGCATAAGGATCATTGATGGACCTCGGTCTCGTCGGCCTCGGCAAGATGGGCGGCAACATGCGCGAGCGCATTCGCCGCGCAGGCCACACCGTCATCGGATACGACCGCAACCCGGACGTCGCCGATGTTCACAGCCTCGGTGAGCTGGTGAGCAACCTCAAGGGTCCGCGCGTGGTGTGGATCATGGTTCCGGCCGGTGTCGCGACCCAGACCACCATCGACGAGCTGGCCGAGCTGCTGTCGCCCGGCGACATCGTCGTGGACGGCGGCAACTCCCGCTGGACGGACGACGAGAAGCACGCCGAGGAGCTGGGTGCCAAGGGCATCGGCTTCGTCGACTGCGGTGTCTCCGGCGGCGTCTGGGGCCTGGAGAACGGCTATGCGCTGATGTACGGCGGTTCCGCCGAGCACGTCGCCCAGGTCCAGCCGATCTTCGACGCGCTCAAGCCCGAGGGCAGCGCCGGCGCCGTCCACGCGGGCAAGGTCGGCGCGGGCCACTTCGCCAAGATGGTCCACAACGGCATCGAGTACGCGATGATGCAGGCGTACGCCGAGGGCTGGGAGCTGCTGGAGGCCGTGCACTCGGTCACCGACGTGCGCGAGGTGTTCCGCTCCTGGCAGGAGGGCACCGTCATCCGCTCCTGGCTGCTGGACCTGGCCGTCCGCGCCCTGGACGACGACGAGCACCTGTCCCGCTTGCGCGGATACGCCGACGACTCGGGCGAGGGCCGCTGGACCGTGGAAGCCGCGATCGACAACGCGGTGCCGCTGCCCGCGATCACGGCGTCCCTGTTCGCCCGCTTCGCCTCGCGTCAGGACGACTCCCCGCAGATGAAGATGATCGCCGCGCTGCGCAATCAGTTCGGCGGTCACGCGGTCGAGAACACCAAGTAACCAGCACCTCAAGGGTGTAGTACTGCCGGGGGAGGTCGGCGCAGCCCACCATGCACGTCACGCATCTGTCGCTCGCCGACTTCCGCTCGTACGCCCGGGCCGAGGTCGCCCTGGGCCCGGGCGTCACCGCCTTCGTCGGGCCCAATGGCCAGGGCAAGACCAATCTGGTCGAGGCCGTCGGCTATCTCGCCACCCTCGGCAGCCACCGCGTCTCCTCGGACGCCCCGATGGTGCGGATGGGCGCCGAGCGGGCGGTCGTCCGGGCCGCGGTGGTCCACGGGGACCGGCAGCAGCTGGTCGAGCTGGAGCTGAACCCCGGTAAGGCCAACCGCGCCCGCATCAACCGGTCCTCGCAGGTCAGGCCGAGGGATGTGCTCGGCATCCTGCGCACGGTGCTGTTCGCGCCCGAGGACCTGGCCCTGGTCAAGGGCGACCCCGGTGAGCGCCGTCGCTTCCTCGACGATCTGATCACCGCCCGTGCGCCGCGCATGGCCGGGGTCCGCTCGGACTACGACCGGGTGCTCAAGCAGCGCAACAGCCTGCTGAAGACCGCGGCGATGGCCCGGCGGCACGGCTCACGCGGCGGAGGCAGTGGTGACGCGGCGCTGTCCACCCTCGACGTCTGGGACCAGCATCTGGCCCGGACCGGCGCCGAGTTGCTCGCCCAGCGCTTCGATCTGATCTCCGTGCTCCAGCCGCTCGCCGACAAGGCGTACGAGCAGCTGGCCCCGGGCGGCGGCCCGGTCCTGCTGGAGTACCGCGGCTCGGCCGGTGAGGACCTGGCCGCGGCGGGCAGCCGCGAGGAGCTGTACGAGCGGCTGATGGTGGCCCTGGCGGACGCCCGGAAACAGGAGATCGAGCGCGGCGTCACGCTGGTGGGGCCGCACCGGGACGACCTCGTCCTCAAGCTCGGGCGGCTTCCGGCCAAGGGTTACGCGAGCCATGGCGAGTCCTGGTCGTACGCCCTCGCGCTGCGTCTGGCCTCGTACGACCTGCTGCGCGCGGAAGGCGCCGAACCCGTCCTGGTGCTGGACGACGTCTTCGCCGAGCTGGACTCCCGGCGGCGGGAGCGGCTGGCCGAGCTGGTCGCCCCCGGTGAGCAGGTGCTCGTCACCGCGGCCGTGGAGGAGGACGTTCCGGAGGTGCTGGCGGGCGTGCGCTACGCGGTGGCCGAGGGCGAGGTGCGGCGGGTATGACGGATCAGCCCCCGAAGAACCCCGAGCCCTCGGGCGTCGACCTGGCGCGCGTCGCGCTGCGCGCCGCCAAGGAGCAGGCGCGGGCCCGCGGCGCGGTCGCCCAGCAGAAGAAGCAGGCGCGTCGAGGGGGCTTGCGCTCCGGCGCGCGCGCCGATGGGCGCGATCCGCTCCCGCTCGGGGCGGCGATCAACCGGCTGATCACCGAGCGCGGCTGGGAGGCACCGGCGGCGGTCGGCGGGGTGATGGGCCGCTGGCCCCAGATGGTCGGCCCGGAGGTCGCCCAGCACTGTGAGCCCCAGCGGTACGACGAGGACGCCCGGGTGCTGACCGTGCGCTGCGACTCCACGGCGTGGGCGACCCAGCTGCGGCTGCTCGCACCGCAGCTGGTGGCCCGGCTGAACGCCGATCTCGGGCAGGGCACGGTGCGGTTGATCAAGGTGCTGGGCCCGGGCGGGCCGCCCCGGCGCTACGGTCCGCTGCGCTCCCCCGGCAGCACCGGCCCCGGTGACACCTACGGCTGACGGTGCCCGCCCGCAGGGCCCGTACGGACCCGCCCCGGGAGTCGCTCCGACGGTCGTCCCGAGGGTCGCTCCGGGCCCGCTTCCGGGCCCGTATGGACGCCTGAGCACAGGGTGACGGCTGAGACCCCGGTCACGGTAGCCGGTGGTTGACAGCTCGAAGCGCTGAGTGGCGGTGTGAGCCTCTTGGAGCCCGTCCCCGCATATGGGGAGTCGCTGGCGACCGGTTCAGGGCGGCACATGCGGACTCAGGCGCCAGCAAGCCCCCATTCTTGTCGGCGCTACCGGTAGACTGGGCGAGTACACCGTCGCCGCTGGCGCGCCGAGCGCTTGCGGACACATGTTGAACGACGCAGCCGCTCCTGCCTGCCCGGAGACGGCATGTGCTGTGCCAGAAAGGGCGCTTCGTGGCCGATTCCGGCAACCCCATCGAAAACATCACGTCCATCCCCGACGGCGAGGCCCTGGCTCCGCCGTCGTACGACGCCAGTGCGATCACCGTCCTGGAGGGGCTGGACGCGGTCCGCAAGCGACCCGGTATGTACATCGGTTCCACCGGTGAGCGCGGCCTGCACCACCTGGTCCAGGAAGTCGTCGACAACTCCGTCGACGAGGCCATGGCCGGTCACGCGGACAGCATCGACGTCACGATCCTCCCCGACGGCGGGGTCCGCGTCATCGACAACGGCCGCGGGATCCCGGTAGGGATCGTCCCCTCGGAGGGGAAGCCGGCCGTGGAGGTCGTGATGACCGTCCTGCACGCGGGCGGCAAGTTCGGCGGCGGCGGCTACGCCGTCTCCGGCGGTCTGCACGGAGTCGGCGTCTCCGTCGTCAACGCCCTGTCGACGAAGGTCTCGGTCGAGGTCAAGACGGACGGATACCGCTGGACCCAGGACTACAAGACCGGCGTGCCGACGGCGCCCCTGGCCCGGAACGAGGCCACGGAGGAGACCGGCACGACGGTCACCTTCTGGGCCGACGGGGACATCTTCGAGACCACCGAGTACTCGTTCGAGACGCTGTCCCGGCGCTTCCAGGAGATGGCGTTCCTCAACAAGGGCCTGTCGATCTCGCTGACGGACGAGCGCGAGGCCCATGTGGACGAGGAGGGCAAGCCGCTCTCCGTGCGGTACCACTACGAGGGCGGCATCGTCGACTTCGTCACGTACCTCAACTCCCGCAAGGGCGAGCTGGTTCACCCCACGGTGATCGGCTTCGAGGCCGAGGACAAGGAGCGGCTGCTCTCCCTCGAGATCGCGATGCAGTGGAACACCCAGTACTCCGAGGGTGTCTACAGCTTCGCGAACACCATCCACACCCATGAGGGCGGTACGCACGAGGAGGGCTTCCGGGCCGCACTGACGTACCTGATCAACAAGTACGCGCGCGACAGGAAGCTGCTCCGCGAGAAGGACGACAACCTCACCGGTGAGGACATCCGCGAGGGCCTGACCGCGATCATCTCGGTCAAGCTGGGCGAGCCGCAGTTCGAGGGCCAGACGAAGACGAAGCTGGGCAACACCGAGGCGAAGACCTTCGTCCAGAAGATCGTCAACGAGCACCTGACCGACTGGCTGGACCGGAACCCCAACGAGGCCGCGGACATCATCCGCAAGGGGATCCAGGCGGCGACGGCCCGGGTGGCGGCCCGCAAGGCGCGCGACCTGACCCGCCGCAAGGGGCTGCTGGAGACCGCGTCGCTGCCGGGCAAGCTGAGCGACTGCCAGTCCAACGACCCGTCGAAGTGCGAGATCTTCATCGTCGAGGGTGACTCCGCCGGTGGCTCGGCCAAGTCCGGCCGTGACCCGCAGTACCAGGCGATCCTTCCGATCCGAGGCAAGATCCTCAACGTCGAGAAGGCCCGGGTCGACAAGATCCTCCAGAACAACGAGGTCCAGGCACTGATCTCGGCCTTCGGCACCGGTGTGCACGAGGACTTCGACATCGCCAAGCTCCGCTATCACAAGATCATCCTGATGGCGGACGCCGACGTCGACGGTCAGCACATCAACACCCTGCTGCTGACGTTCCTCTTCCGCTTCATGCGTCCGCTGGTCGAGGCCGGGCACGTCTTCCTCTCCCGCCCCCCGCTCTACAAGATCAAGTGGGGCCGGGACGACTTCGAGTACGCGTACTCGGACCGGGAGCGGGACGCCCTGATCCAGGCCGGCCGCGAGCAGGGCAAGCGCATCAAGGACGACTCGGTGCAGCGCTTCAAGGGTCTGGGCGAGATGAACGCCGAGGAGCTGCGCGTGACCACCATGGACCTCGACAGCCGGGTCCTCGGCCAGGTCACGCTGGACGACGCGGCGCAGGCCGACGACCTGTTCTCGGTCCTGATGGGCGAGGACGTCGAGGCCCGGCGCTCGTTCATCCAGCGCAACGCCAAGGATGTCCGCTTCCTCGACATCTGAGTCGGCCACCCGCAGCCGCAGACGACAGAAGGACTTGACCAGCAATGGCCGACGAGAACAACCCCACCACGCCCGACGAACTCGCCGCGGGCGCCGCCATGCGCATCGAGGCGGTCGGCCTCGAGACCGAGATGCAGCGCTCGTACCTCGACTACGCGATGAGCGTCATCGTGAGCCGTGCGCTGCCCGACGTCCGGGACGGCCTCAAGCCGGTGCACCGGCGCGTGCTGTACGCGATGTACGACGGCGGATACCGCCCCGAGAAGGGCTTCTACAAGTGCGCCCGCGTCGTCGGCGACGTGATGGGCACGTACCACCCGCACGGTGACTCGTCCATCTACGACGCCCTCGTGCGGCTGGCCCAGTCGTGGTCCATGCGCATGCCGCTGGTCGACTCCAACGGCAACTTCGGCTCCCCGGGCAACGACCCCGCGGCGGCCATGCGGTACACCGAGTGCAAGATGGCCCCGCTGGCCATGGAGATGCTCCGGGACATCGACGAGGAGACCGTCGACTTCCAGGACAACTACGACGGCCGTAACCAGGAGCCGACGGTCCTGCCGGCCCGCTTCCCCAACCTGCTGGTCAACGGATCGGCGGGGATCGCGGTGGGCATGGCCACCAACATCCCGCCGCACAATCTGCGCGAGGTCGCCGAGGGCGCCCAGTGGTTCCTGGCGAACCCGGAGGCGACCCAGGAGGAGCTGCTCGACGCCCTGGTCGACCGGATCAAGGGCCCGGACTTCCCGACCGGCGCGCTGGTCGTGGGCCGCAAGGGCATCGAGGAGGCGTACCGCACCGGCCGCGGCTCGATCACGATGCGCGCGGTCGTCGAGGTCGAGGAGATCCAGGGCCGGCAGTGCCTGGTGGTCACCGAGCTGCCGTACCAGGTCAACCCGGACAACCTGGCGCAGAAGATCGCCGACCTGGTGAAGGACGCCAAGATCGGCGGCATCGCGGACGTCCGCGACGAGACCTCGTCGCGCACCGGCCAGCGCCTGGTCATCGTGCTCAAGCGGGACGCGGTCGCCAAGGTCGTCCTCAACAACCTGTACAAGCACACCGATCTCCAGACGAACTTCGGCGCCAACATGCTGGCGCTGGTCGACGGGGTGCCGCGGACCCTGTCGCTGGACGCGTTCATCCGCAACTGGGTCACCCACCAGATCGAGGTCATCGTCCGCCGGACGCGCTTCCGGCTGCGCAAGGCCGAGGAGCGGGCGCACATCCTGCGCGGCCTGCTCAAGGCGCTGGACGCGATCGACGAGGTCATCGCGCTGATCCGGCGCAGCGACACGGTCGACACCGCGCGCGGCGGCCTGATGGAGCTGCTGGAGATCGACGAGATCCAGGCGAACGCGATCCTGGAGATGCAGCTGCGGCGGCTGGCCGCCCTGGAGCGTCAGAAGATCATCCAGGAGCACGACGAGCTTCAGGCGAAGATCAACGAGTACAACGCGATCCTCGCCTCGCCCGAGCGGCAGCGGCAGATCATCAGCGAGGAGCTGACCGCGCTCGTCGAGAAGTTCGGCGACGACCGGCGCTCCAAGCTGGTCCCCTTCGACGGCGACATGTCCATCGAGGACCTGATCGCCGAGGAGGACATCGTCGTCACGATCACCCGCGGCGGCTATCTGAAGCGCACCAAGACCGAGGACTACCGTTCGCAGAAGCGCGGCGGCAAGGGCGTGCGCGGGACGAAGCTGAAGCAGGACGACATCGTCGACCACTTCTTCGTCTCGACCACCCACCACTGGCTGCTGTTCTTCACCAACAAGGGCCGGGTCTACCGGGCCAAGGCGTACGAACTCCCGGACGCGGGCCGGGAGGCGCGCGGCCAGCACGTCGCGAATCTGCTGGCGTTCCAGCCGGACGAGCAGATCGCCCGGATCCTGGCGATCCGCGACTACGAGGCGGTGCCGTATCTGGTGCTGGCCACCAAGTCGGGCCTGGTGAAGAAGACACCGCTGAAGGATTACGACTCGCCGCGCTCCGGCGGTGTGATCGCCATCAACCTCCGGGAGATGGACGACGGCCGCGAGGACGAGCTGATCGGCGCCGAGCTGGTCTCCGCCGACGACGATCTGCTGCTGATCAGCAAGAAGGCGCAGTCGATCCGGTTCACGGCGACCGACGAGTCGCTGCGGCCGATGGGGCGGGCGACCTCGGGCGTCAAGGGCATGAGCTTCCGCGAGGACGACGAGCTGCTCTCGATGAATGTCGTCCGGCCCGGTACGTTCGTGTTCACCGCCACCGACGGTGGGTACGCGAAGCGTTCGAACGTCGACGAGTACCGCGTCCAGGGTCGCGGCGGCCTCGGAATCAAGGCCGCCAAGATCGTGGAGGACCGGGGTTCGCTGGTCGGAGCGCTGGTGGTCGAGGAGAGCGACGAGATCCTCGCCATCACCCTCGGGGGCGGTGTGATCCGTACACGGGTCAGCGAGGTCAGGGAGACGGGCCGTGACACCATGGGCGTCCAACTGATCAACCTGGGCAAGCGCGATGCCGTCGTCGGCATCGCCCGGAACGCCGAGGCCGGTCGTGAGGCTGAAGAGGTCGAGGACGTCATCGAGACCGCGATCGAGGCAGCCGAGGAGGCCGCGTCCGAGGCGGCCGGGGGCACGCAGTCCCCGGCCGACGAGACCACCGAGGAGTAAGTCGTGAGTGGAGCCACGGGCGGAGCGGGTGGCGGTACGGGGGCCGAAGGGCGTCCGGGATCGAAGACCCCGCCCTCCGCGGGCGGTGCGTCCGCCGCGAAAGACGCCCGTGGCCCCGCCGCCGATTCCCCGGGCGGAGCCGACTCCCACGGGGGCACGGTGACGGACACCCGGAAGCTGCGTCCCGTGCCCGCCTCGGACCCCCAGCCCGAGCAGCAGCCCGAGCGGCAGGCGTCGAGCCCGCTGCCCAGTGAGCGGTCCGCCCCGCCGCAGCCCGAGCGGCCGTACCACCCGCCGCAGGCCTACGCGCCGCCGCCCGGCGGCGGTGCGGCCACGTCCGGCCGTGGCACCTCCGCGCAGCCCGCCGTGCCCGGGCAGCAGCCCCACGGGGCGGCGGCGCGCCGTCCGGGCCCCGGCACGGGCGGCGGTGCGCCCGCCGCGCGTCCGGCGCCGCGTACGCGCAAGGCGCGGCTGCGGGTCGCCAAGGTCGACCCGTGGTCGGTCATGAAGGTGAGCTTCCTGCTCGCGATCGCGCTCGGGATCTGCACGGTGGTCGCGGCGTCGGTGCTGTGGATGGTCATGGACGCCATGGGCGTCTTCAGCGCGGTGGGCGGGACCATCAGCGAGGCCACGGAGGGGCAGCAGGGCGGCGGCTTCGATCTGGAGTCGTTCCTGTCGCTTCCCCACGTCATGACGTTCACCTCGGTGATCGCCGTGATCAACGTGGTGCTGGCGACCGCGCTCGCCACGCTGGGCGCGTTCATCTACAACCTGTCGGCGGGCTTCGTGGGCGGCGTGGAGCTGACGCTCGCCGAGGACGAATAGCCGAGCGGGGACCGCCGCCGTTACCGATTTTGGGACTGGGCAGGTGGTGCGCTAATCTTTCGGTGCAGCGCGGGGCTATAGCTCAGACGGTTAGAGCGCTTCCCTGATAAGGAAGAGGCCACAGGTTCAAGTCCTGTTAGCCCCACCGGCGCGATCAGCCTGGACGGAGATCCTCCGTCCAGGCTGATTCATTTGGGTGCCCGGCGAGTTGATGACCGGATACCGCCCGAGCGATGCCGAGCATAGGTCACCGAACGGTATCGGTCGGTGTGTATCATCGGGCGCCAGAGGTCCCCTACGTCAAGAAAGAGACGAGGTAGCGCGGTGAAGAAGCTTCTCCTGGTCGCACTGGCCGCCATCGGCGGGCTCCTCGTGTACCGCCAGATCCAGGCGGATCGCGCCGAGCAGGATCTGTGGACGGAGGCGACCGACTCCGTGCCCGCAGGTTCGGGTGTGTGACCCCCACAGTCCCGTTACGAGGGCCCCGATCGCTGCAGCGGTCGGGGCCCTCGTCTTTACTCTCGCAAATGAATCGCTTGCATAAGCAAAAGTGACGTGCTGGTCGACCGGTATGCCGACCGGGACGACGAGGGGGGACGCGATGAAACACCGCAGCAGGGACAGGGCCGGTCTCACCGCGGTGGCGGCGCTGTGCGCCGTGGCGACGATGGCGGTGCAGCTCCCGGCCGCGGCCGCCGACAGCCCCACGGGGGCCCGGGAGTACGAGGTCCGGGGCACTCCGGTGCACGGCGCCGGGAGCGGCGCGGACGCCCCGTCCCTGAGACCCGGCCGGACGTACGCGGACCGGCTGGGACCCGGCGAGAAGCGGTTCTACCGCGTGGACCTCGACGCGAAGTCCGCCGCATACGTCTCGGCGGTCGCCGCGCCCCGGCCGGGCGCGGGCGTCGTCTCGTACCGCGACGGCGTCACGGTGACGCTGAAGAACCCCGCGGGCGGGATCTGCGACACCGTCCCCCGGCGGATCGAGACGAAGGGGGTCGCCTATCCCCTCGCCGACTACGTCACCCGCCAGACCGGCTCGGGCTCGGTGGCGTCCTGCCGCGCGGCGGGCCGGTATCTGGTCACCGTGGAGCGCCAGGCCGGCTCCGCGGACCCCGAGAGCTGGCCGCTGGAGCTGCGGCTGATGGTGGAGCCGCCGGTGAAGGGCGGCTCCACGGAACAGGCTCCCCAGGGCAGTTGGCACGCCGAGCCGCCCCGGCCGCCGTCCGGCAGCGCCAGGCCGCGGCCGGGCGGGCGGGGCTTCTCCGACGCGCCGCTGGTGTCCACCGGGGTGTGGCAGGACGACTTCGAGCCGGGGGAGACGCACTTCTACCGGGTGCCGGTCGACTGGGGACAGCAGATATCCGCCATCGCCGAACTCCCCGCCGACGGGGCGGACAAGAGCACCGCGCTGCTCCAGCAGGCGATCGCCATGCGCGCCTACAACCCGGCGCGGGGGCTGGCGAAGCGCGGCACCGCCCTGGCCCAGGAGGGCGAGCGGCCGCAGACCGAGGTCAGCACCGCCCCGGCGGCGTACGGGAACCGGTACGCGAAGGCCGACTACTCGGTGCGCGCCATGAGCCTCACCGGCGGCTACTACCTGGCGGTCACGCTCAATCCCCCGAATGTGGAACCCCACTTGGACCGCACGGTTCCGGTGACGTTGCGGCTGCGGGTCGCGGGCACGACACATGACGGCCCGTCCTACGCCGGAAACGCGGTCACGGCGGGCTTCGGGCTCACCGACGCCGAGAAGCAGGAGGCCCGCAAGGCGGCCTCGCCGATCCAGCCCGACCCCATGGGCCGCCCGGCGGGCGAGCATCGCGCCACGCTCCGGACGGTGGCCTACACGAGCTTCGGGACGGGCTCGCTGCTGCTGATCGGGCTGGGCGTATGGATCCTGACCGCCCGGCGCCGCGCCGCGGCGGACGGTCCGGGGGGTGGCCCGGGGGACGGGGCGGAAACGGCGGATCCGACGACCGGCCAGCACCGGTACGGGCCGCCGCCCGCCTGGTAGTTCGGCTCGGTGGTTCAGCTCACCGGTTCAGCTCACCGGTCAGTCCGCTGGTTCAGTCGGCTGGTTCAGTCGGCTGGTCCAGTCCGCTGGTCATTCCGCTGCTTCAGCCTGCCGCGGCCAGTGCCCACGCCCCCACGGCGAAGCACAGCACCGCGACGATCAGGATCAGGACCGTCGTCTTCCGGGACGGGCCCCCCCGCCGCGCGGCGGGGGTGGGAACCCGGGGGCGCTGAGCGGTGTATGCACGGGTGAGGGGGTAGTCACGCGGCGCCGACAGGGGCGCGGCGGACGGCGTGGGAGTGGGGGCGGGCGTATGAAGGTGCGCGGGCTGGGTCGAGGGGCCCGGCTGTCCGGGCTGTTGTGGGCCCTGTGGCTGGTGTACGGGCGGCTGGGGCGGCTGCGGGAGCGGCGCCCCGGTCGACGGGGTCGGCGGCTGCTGCGGGGGCTGAGGGTGCGGTGCCGGCGGATGCTGGGGCGGTGGTGTGTGCGGAGGCGGCGTGCCGGGAGGCGCCGGCTGAGGCCGTATCTGCGCGGGCGGCGTTCGCGGCTGCGGCGTCTGGGGGTGCGCTGTCTGCGGGTGCGGCGTCCGGGGCTGCGGCGGCGGGAGGGTGAAGCTGCCGGTGTCGGACATCGAGGGCTGGGCGGGCTGGGCGGGCTGCTCGGCCGCGGGCGGCCGGGCGTCGGGCTCGGCGGTCGGCCCGGCGGCGGGCTCGGCAGCGAGTTCGGCGGCGGGCGCGGCGGGTTCCGTCGGCTTGGTGGCGGGCGGCGAGGGGCGCGGCACCGTTCCGTTGTCATCGGGAGGGTCGGCCTTCGCATGACGGCGGCCCGGCCGGGCCGGACCGTGCGGGCCGAATCCGGTCGGCAGCGGTCCGAGATGGTCGAAGACCTCGATCACCTCGTCGTCGAGGTCGCCCTCGGGCAGCATCTCGACCGCCGCTACGAGCGCCTTGCGCGCCCCCGTGGCGGAGCGGAAGCGGTCCTCCGGGTCCGGTTGCAGCAGCCCGGCTATGACCTGCCACAGCGGCTCGGGCACGCCTTCGGGGGCGTGCGGCACGCCGTGCTCGCCGAACAGCTTCACGATCGCTTCCCCGTCGGGCTTGTGGCCGCGGAGCAGATAGAGCGTCACCAGGCCGACCGCGAACAGGTCGGCGGGGAAGTCCGGTTCCTCGCCCATCATCTGTTCGGGTGCGAAGTAACCGGGCGTTCCCATCACGTAGTTGGCCTCGGTGAGGCGGGGCTCGCCTTTGGTGAGCGCGATGCCGAAGTCACCCAGCCGGACATGGGGCCGACCCGTTCCGGTGGCCTCCAGCAGGATGTTCGCGGGCTTGATGTCCCGGTGGACCACCCGCTCCTCGTGGACCGCGGCCAGCCCGGAGAGCAACTGGTCCAGCAGGGTGCACACATAGCGGGGCGGCAGGGGGCCGTAGTCGCCGATGAGGTGTGCGAACGAGCCGCCGGCCACCAGGTCCATGGTGAACAGCACCTTGTCGTCGTCCGCCGCCCAGCTCGCCGGTGCCAGCACATGGGGGTGGTCGATCCGCAGGGCCTGCTCCCGTACGAAGCGCAGGAGCGTATGTGCGTCGCGTTGCTGAAGCACCTTCGCCGCGACGTAACGGCGGCGGCGATGGTCCCAGACCCGCCATACGGCGCCCACGCCTCCGTGCCCGATCGGGTCCACCAGTTCGTACCGGCCCGCGAAGATCTCACCCATCGCGCCGTGCCCGCCCCGTCATCGACTCGTCAGCAGTCCATCAGCCCGTCAGCTCTGGTGCGCCTCGTAGTGCGCGACCGCCTCGGCGGTCCGCCCGGCGCCGTACACACGGAGGAACTCTGCCAGCTCGGGATGGACGGGGGCGAGGGAATCGGCCGCATCGATGATGTCCCCGGCGGCGGCCACGGACCGCAGCAGCGACTGGATTTCGCGGACCACGCGCCGTACGGTCGGGGCCCCCGTGCTGGCGGCGGTCTGCGTGGAGTTGAGGACCGATCCGCCGGCGGTCTTCTTGATTTCCTCCATGCGCTCCGCGGCCTCGGCGGCGCTCACCCGGCCGTCCGCCGCCTGACTGGAGAGTTCCTGGAGCGCCTGCACTCGCTGGACCACCGCAGGATTGCCGATCTTGGCGCGCTGGCCGCTCATGAGCTGGGACAGCATGGGCGCGGAGAGCCCGAGGACGGCGGCCAGGCGCGCCTGGTTGAGGCCGAGATCGTCGATGAGACGGCGAAAGAGCGCCCCCAGCGGTTCCCCGTACCAACTGCGCTGAAGCTCTCGTGCGCGCGCGGTGGCATCCTGCTGTGTTGCGTCCATCTCGCTCTCCCCTTCGCTTCGCTGCCGCGAATCTTGCGTGGCATCCTACGGAGAGCGGTACCCGCGAGCGATACCCGGTCGGGAAAGGCCGCCGGTAGCGGGTATCCTGATCGGCGAAGGGGCCTTAGCTCAGTTGGTAGAGCGCCGTCTTTGCATGGCGGATGTCAGGAGTTCGACTCTCCTAGGCTCCACTCTATGAGAGGTCTCCTGACCTGCAAAAATGCAGGTCAGGAGACCTTTTTGCATGGGTGCCGTCAGTGCCGGGGCGATGGAGCGGCTGGAATGTCCGGCGGCCCGGCGCGGGACGGCGGGCGTCTCGCGTGCGTAAGCGAACAGCGGATCGAGCGGATCGAGCGATCTGCAAGAGAAGTGGTGTTGCCGCTCCCGGCATTGGCCCGCGCAACACTTCCCCGATGCCTCACGCTGTCTCACAACTCGGGCAAGCCGCCCGGGAATCGTCGATCGGCGCGAGTCGTTGCACAGGGGGACGTAATGGGTGAACTGCATCCACTGGGGCAGAATCTGCCCGAGGAGTGCCGGGCGTTCGCCGTGGAGCTGCGGAAGCTCTTCGACGGGCTGGGCGTCTCGGTGCGCCGGTACGCCGCACGCAGGTTCCGGGACCCCAGCACGATCTCGCGCTATCTGAGCGGTACGAGAGTCCCGCCGTGGGAGTTCGTGGTCGATCTGCTGGCGGATCTCGCGGAGTGCCGGGGTTCGGCGGCCACTCCGGCCGCCATCGAGGTGGTGCGGGAGCTGCACCGGGCCGCTGTGCGCACCAGCGGGTCCCCCGGGCACGCCCTGGAGATCCTTCAGATCCAGCTGGCCGACGCGGACCGGGAGGCGCGGCGTTCCAGCGTGCACGAGGACGCGCTGGGCGAGGCGCTGCTCGACCGCCGGCACCGGATCGCCGACCTCGAGGTGCGGCTGAGCCAGACCGAGGCGGCGTGGGCGGCGGAGCGGGCCCGCGCGGACGCCCTGGAGCGGAACTTCCCGGATCACCAGGAGCTGGTCAAGGAGCGGGACCGGCTGCGGCAGGAGGTGCACCGGCTCACCGAGGAGCTGGAGGAGGTGCGGCAGCTGGGGCGGCTGGCGGAGGACCGCTGCCAGATGCTGGAGCGGCAGCTGGCCATGGTGGAGTCCCAGCGGATGGCGGCGGTCCCCCGGCAGGACGAGGAGCCCGTCGTGCCCGCGGGCCCGGCCGTGCCCGAGCCGTGCGCCGGGCCGCGGCCCAAGATCCTGGTGGTCGACGACCAGCAGAACAACCTGCTGGCCATGGAGGCGGTGCTGGCCACCCTCGACCAGGAGCTGGTGACCGCGACCTCGGGGCAGGAGGCGCTGAAGGCGCTGCTGGACCACGACGACTTCGCGGTGATCCTGCTGGATGTGCAGATGCCCGAGATGGACGGCTACGAGACGGCCGCCCACATCAAGCGGCGACCGCGCAACCGGGACGTGCCGATCATCTTCCTCACCGCGATGGGCGCCGATCCCGAGCACACCTCGCGGGGTTACGCGGCGGGCGCGGTGGACTACATGGCCAAGCCGATCGACCCCTGGGCGCTGCGGGCCAAGGTCTCCGTCTTCACCGAATACTTCCTGGAGCGGCGCCGCTACAGCGAGCGGGAGGCCAAGGAGTGACGCCGGGGAGTGAACGGGCCGAGGGGCGGAAAGACCGCGCGGTCCTCCGCCCCTCGGCCGGGTGCGACGAGGGGTGTCGGCGCTACGACGAGGGCGTCAGCGCTGCTCGTCGTCCTTCCCTGCCTCGGTCTCCGCCTGCTTGGCCTGCACCTCGGGATCGAGGGTGCTCTGGTCGCTGCCGTCCACCGCGGCCAGCCGCTCCCGGTCGCCCACCTCGGTCGCCGCCGGGGGCTCGACCAGCCAGTCGGGGTTGGCCTGCCGGTCCCACCACTTCCAGGCGGCGAAGACACCGGCGCCCACCAGGCTGATGAAGGTGGCCCGCTTGGCGACGCGGCCCACGCGGGCCCGGCGACGGCGCTTGCGGGCGAGCTTCTCGATGTCGGCCGCCGTCACATGGGTGCGCAGCGCCGCGACGGCCGCGCCCGCACGCGTGACGGCCTCCTCGCGTACCGGACCGGCGGCCGCGCGCGCTCCGGCCACCGCGTGCTCGACGCGCGGCCCGGTGTAGTCGGCGGCCTGCCGGGCGGCCTTGCGGGTCCGCTTGGCGGCCCGGGTGGCGGCCGCGTCCACCTTGGGCGGCAGGGTGCCGCGGGCCTGGTTGAGCCGGGGTGCGACATGCGCGTGGTACTGGCTGCCGGCGGCGCAGCGGGCTTGGTGCGCGGCGCTGGAGACCTTCGGTGCCAGCCGTACGCGGGCCTCGTGCGCGTAATGCGTGGCGGTGTCCTTGGCCGTGCCGGCGTAGGGCGCCACCGCCTCCGCGGCGTGCAGGACGCTGTCCTTCGCGGTGCCGGTCGCGGCTCGCACGCTGTCAATGCGGGTCACGGGATCCTCCTCCTCGGTGGCGTGGTGATGCTCCGGGGTGCAGAGTGCTGAGCTGCATGTGCGCAGTTTCGTGTTTCCATCCGAAGAAAGATCATGCCTGTTTGTGGAGATCATGCCCGTTCGCAGCCCACGCGGCATGCGTGAACCGGCATCCGGGTCATAGGTGAGATTCTCCCGGAAAACGCGCGGAACGGCGCGCCGCGTGCGCCTTCGGCGGCTACTCGTCGCGCTCGGGTCCGTGCGAGGATCAGGGCAAGGAAGCGAAAACGATGGAAGGTAGATCGTGGCCGAGCAGCTGTACGCCACCCTCAAGACGAACAACGGCGACATCGTGGTCCGGCTGCTGCCGAACCACGCCCCCAAAACCGTGAAGAACTTCGTGGAGCTCGCCGAGGGCACCCGCGAGTGGACCCACCCGGCCACCGGCAAGAAGGCCGCGGAGAAGCTCTACGACGGCACCGTATTCCACCGCGTGATCAGCGGTTTCATGATCCAGGGCGGTGACCCGCTGGGCAACGGCACCGGCGGCCCCGGCTACGAGTTCGGTGACGAGTTCCACCCGGACCTGGCCTTCAACAAGCCGTACCTGCTGGCCATGGCCAACGCCGGTCCGGGCACCAACGGCTCGCAGTTCTTCCTCACGGTCGCCCCGACCACCTGGCTGACCGGCAAGCACACCATCTTCGGCGAGGTCGTCGACGAGGCCAGCAAGAAGGTCATCGACACCATCGCGGGTGCCGCGACCAACCCGCGCACCGACCGCCCGCTCCAGGACGTCGTGATCGAGTCCGTCGTCGTGGAGACCCGGGAGGGCTGAACCCCGCACGGGAACTCCGCGCCCCGCTTGTCCGTGTGAACAAGCGGGGCGGGGGAACGCGCGCAAGTCTGCGGACAGGGGGCGAAGGGACACCATGGAGGACCAGGCGGTCTGCTGTTACCGGCACCCGCAGCGGGAGACCGGCATCAGCTGTACCCGCTGTGAGCGCCCGATCTGTCCGGAGTGCATGATCAGCGCGTCGGTCGGGTTCCACTGCCCGGAGTGCGTGCGCGGTGGCGCGTCCGCCCCCGGTGAGCCCCCGGCGCCCCCGCGGCGCGCGTCCGAGCCGCGCACCATAGCCGGCGGCGCGTACACCGCCGATCCGCGGCTGGTCACCAAGATCCTGATCGGCCTCAACATCGCCGTATGGCTGGCGGTGCTGGGGACCGGTGACCGGCTGGTGGAAGCCTTCGACCTGGTGGGCCGGGCCTACAACCCGGGCACGGCCGACATCGTGGGCGTCGCCGAAGGACAGTGGTACCGGCTGCTCACCGCGGTCTTTCTGCACCAGCAGCCGATGCACATCGCGTTCAACATGCTGTCCCTGTGGTGGATCGGCGCCCCGCTGGAGGCCGCGCTCGGCCGCGCCCGCTACCTCACGCTCTATCTGCTGTCGGGGCTCGGCGGCAGCGCGCTGTCGTATCTGCTCGCCGCGCAGAACCAGCCCTCGCTCGGCGCCTCCGGAGCCGTCTTCGGCCTGCTGGGCGCCACCGCCGTGCTGATGCGCCGGCTCAACTACGACATGCGCCCCGTCATCGCGCTGCTCGTGCTGAACCTCATCTTCACCTTCGGCTGGTCCGGAATCGCCTGGCAGGCGCACGTCGGAGGCCTGGTGGTCGGCACGGTGGTGGCGTACGCGATGGTGCACGCACCGCGGGAGCGGCGCGCCCTGGTGCAGCGGGGCGCCTGCGCCGTGATGCTGCTCGCGATCGTCGCGACGGTGTGGGTCCGTACGCTCCAGCTCACCGGCTGAGCGCCGACACGCAGCTCCCCGGTCGGTCTCGGGTGTTCTTGGAGCGCCCTCGGGCGTCTCAGCCGTCTCGGGCCGCCTCGAACGGGGGTGGACTCGGTCAGTTGTCCACAGCACGTGGTGGATCTTGCGCACCCTGTGGAGAACGTCTGTGCGTTTCCGTGCTGACCTGCGTTTTCGCAGGAAGAAGCCGGTGTGAGTGATCGAACGCGACCGTTCCATCAGTCACACCGGCGTCAACGCGGCAGAGGTTATCCACAGATCTTCTGAGTTTTCCCCGCCTGTGGATAACCCTGTGGACAGGCGCTGCGGCACCCCCGCGGAGCGGGTCTACTTCCACTGGGTGGAGACGACGAACCCCGCGGCGATGAAGCCGAAGCCGACCACGATATTCCAGTTGCCCAGGGACTTGACCGGCATGTCCCCCGTCGTCACGTAGAAGAGGACGATCCAGGCGAGGCCGATCAGGAACATCGCCAGCATCAACGGGGCCACCCACCGGCGGCCACTGCCCAGGTTGATGTTGGTTGCCTGCTTCGCCGGCGGCGGCGTGAAATCGTCCTTCTTGCGGATCCGTGACTTCGGCACGAGGAACTCTCCTGTCGATGCGCTGCGTGACCGCGCGGGGATGTGTACGGACGGCGCCGGGGCGGGACGGTGAAGGGGATCACTTCCCTCCCCCACACGTCAGTTAGCGTAGTCCTTCCGCGGCGTCGTAAGGAGTAAGGGTACGTTGAGCAATTCCGCTGACTCCCCCACCCCGGCGTCCCGCCGTCCCCGGTTCCGACCCGTCCGGCTGCTGACCGGAGCCGTCTTCGCGCTGGCCGGGATCATCTTCTGGACCAGCTTCAACACGGCTCAGGGCACCGACATCCGCAGCGATGAATCGATGCTGCGGCTGTCCGATCTCATCCAGGAGCGCAGCCGCAAGAACGGCACCCTCGACGAGAGCGCCGCCAAGATGCGCTCCGACGTCGACGCCCTCGCCCGCCGCGACAACGGCAGCACCAAGGCCGAGCAGCGCAAGCTGGAGGCGCTGGAGAAGACCGCGGGCACCCGGGGCCTCAGCGGTCCCGGGCTCACCGTCACCCTCACCGACGCCCCGCCGAACGCCACCCCCAAGATCCCCGGCGTGCCCGAGCCGCAGCCCAACGACCTCGTGATCCACCAGCAGGACCTCCAAGCCGTGGTCAACGCGCTGTGGCAGGGCGGTGCCAAGGGGATCAAGGTGATGGACCAGCGGCTGATCTCCACCAGCGCCGTGCGCTGCGTCGGCAACACCCTGATCCTCCAGGGCCGGGTCTACTCCCCGCCCTACAAGATCACCGCCGTGGGTGACCGGGACCGGCTGAGCACCGCGCTCACCGCCTCCCCCGCCATCCAGAACTACCGCTCCTACGTCGAGGCGTACGGCCTCGGCTGGAAAGTCGACCAGCACGACACGGTGACTCTTCCCGGGTACTCCGGCACAGTGGACCTGCACCAGGCACAGCCCGTCCCGTAGCCGCGCGCCGATGGGGGGCCGATGAGGATCCGGCTGGTCGTCAGGACGCTCAGTGAGCTGTGCGTCACCGCCGGCACCCTGATCCTCCTCTTCGTCGTCTATCTCCTCTACTGGACCTCCGTCCGCGCCGACCAGGCCATGGACGGCGAGATCGACCACCTCCAGGACCGCTGGGCCGCCGGGCCGGTCGCCGCGGCCGACGCCGACGCCGACGCCGGCCGGCCCGCGCCGCGGCCGCGCCCCTACGCGAGCGGCAGATCCTTCGCGATCATGTACATCCCGCGCTTCGGCGCCGACTGGGCCAAGCCCGTCCTCCAGGGCACCTCCACCGCCACCCTGCGCAAGGGGCTCGGGCACTACGCGGCCACCGCCGGCCTCGGCGCCACCGGCAACTTCGCCGTCGCCGGGCACCGCCGCACCTACGGCGACCCCTTCAAGGACTTCCCCCGGCTGCGCCCCGGCGACGCGGTGGTGCTGTCCGACGGCACCACCTGGTACACGTACCGCATCACCGGGCGGCCCTACCGCACCCTGCCGACCGACGTCGGGGTGCTCGACCCGGTGCCGCGCGCCTCCGGCTTCCGCGGCCCCGGCCGCTATCTGACGCTCACGACCTGTGAGCCGGAGTGGGGGCACAGCCACCGGCTGATCGCCTGGGCGCACCTCGACGCGACCCAATCCGTTGCCCAAGGCAAGCCCAAGGCTTTGTACGGCTGACCCTCCGGGCCCACCCCCGGACCTTTACTCTGGTCCTGCACTCCGGTGCTGCATTGGACTTCGTCATCGGTGAGTAGGGACGGCATGTACGGCTGGATCTGGCGGCATCTGCCGGGTAACGCATGGGTGCGGGCGGCGATTTCGCTCGTGCTCGTGCTGGCGATCGTGTTCGTGCTCTTCCAGTACGTCTTCCCGTGGGCGGAGCCGCTGCTGCCGTTCAACGACGTGACGGTCGACCAGGGAATGGCGGGTCCCCGATGAGCGCGCGCGTCCTGGTCGTCGACAACTACGACAGCTTCGTCTTCAACCTCGTCCAGTACCTCTACCAGCTCGGCGCCGAGTGCGAGGTGGTGCGCAACGACGAGGTCTCCCTCGCACACGCCCAGGACGGCTTCGACGGCGTGCTGCTCTCCCCCGGCCCCGGCACCCCCGAGAGGGCGGGCGTCTGCGTCGACATGGTGCGGCACTGCGCGGACACCGGGGTGCCGGTGTTCGGCGTCTGCCTGGGGATGCAGTCCATGGCCGTCGCCTACGGCGGCGTCGTCGGCCGCGCCCCGGAGCTGCTGCACGGCAAGACCTCGCTGGTGACCCACGAGGGCGCGGGCGTCTTCAGCGGGCTGCCGTCGCCCTTCACCGCCACCCGTTACCACTCCCTCGCGGTCGAACGGGGCACCGTTCCCGACGCGTTGGAGATCACCGCCTGGACGGAGACGGGCATCGCCATGGGGCTGCGCCACCGCGAACTGCGGGTCGAGGGCGTCCAGTTCCATCCCGAATCGGTCCTCACCGAATGGGGCCACCGCATGCTCGCCAACTGGCTGGTGGAGTGCGGCGACACGGACGCGATAGAGCGGTCGACGGGGCTCGCCCCGGTGGTCGGGGCGGTCGGCGGCAAGGCCGTCGAGTGACCGCACCGCGCCCGGGGCGCGAGGACGCGGCCCAGGGCGCCCCGGAATCCGCCGCGGGCGCCGCACCGGCCCCCGAGCCGCCGCCCACCGGGCGCCGCCGCCGCGCCCGCGCGGCGGCCCCGGACGAGCGCCCCGAGGAGGCGGCCGCACCGCCCACCGGACGGCGGCGCGCCACCGCCTCCGGCGGCGGCGCGCCCGGCGGCAGCGCTCCCGGTACCACCGTCCCCGGCGGCAGCGCTCCCGCGAACCCCGCCGAGACGGCCGTCCTGGCCCCGGTGACCCCGGCCCCTCCGGCGGCTCCCGCGGCCTCGGAGGCTCCGGCGGAGGCCGCCGCGGAGGACGACGAGACGGTGGCGCTGCGGGCCGTGACCGTCCGCGCGGCGCCCGTCCACGACCGGACCATGCCGCTGCGCACCGTCGAGCCGGGCCGTACGGCAGGCGGGACGGCGAACGGGACGCCGGCCGAGGGAGAGGGTGAGGCGCCGCCCACCGGCGGCCGTGCGGCTCGCCGCAAGGCGGCTCAGGAGGCCGCGAAGCGCGGCGGACGGCACGGTGCCCGGGCGCGCGGCGGTTCGGCCGTCAGAGGGGCCACAGGCGCCTCGGGGGCGGGCCCGTCGGACGCGGAGGCGCGACCCCGCACCCGTATGGAGGCCAAGCGCGCCGCCCGGGCGCGCAAGGACAGCCCGGGCGTGGTGGCGAGCCGGGTGGTCGGCGAGGTGTTCATCACCCTCGGTGTGGTGATGCTGCTCTTCGTGACGTACCAGCTGTGGTGGACGAACATCCTGGCGCACCAGCAGGCGAACGGCGCGGCGGGCGATCTCCAGAAGAAGTGGGACACGAAGGGCGCGGACCGCGATCCGGGCGTGTTCTCCCCCGGCCAGGGGTTCGCGATCATCTACATCCCCGAGCTGGACGTGAAGGCCCCGATCGCCGAGGGGATCGACAAGCACAAGGTCCTCGACCGCGGGATGGTCGGCCACTACGCCAAGGGCAAGCTGAAGACCGCGATGCCGTGGGACAAGAAGGGCAACTTCGCGCTCGCCGGGCACCGCAACACCCATGGCGAGCCGTTCCGCTACATCAACCGCCTCAAGCCCGGCGACAAGATCGTCGTCGAGACGCAGAGCCGGTTCTACACCTACGACATGACCAGCATCCTGCCGCAGACGTCCCCCTCGAACACGGGCGTCATCGGGCCGGTGCCGCCCGGCTCCGGCTTCACCAAGCCGGGCCGCTACCTCACGCTGACGACCTGCACACCCGAGTTCACCAGCACGTATCGGATGATCGTCTGGGGCAAGATGGTCGACGAGCGGCCGCGCAGCGAGGGGAAGCCGGACGCACTGGTCGAGTAGGACCGGGAAGATCCAGAAAAGGGGTACGACGCGGTGGCACGGACCGACCACGACCAGCGGCAGGGCCGGGACCCCGCCCCGCCCGCCACGCCGACCCGCCGCTCCGGCCGCGGACGGATCGCGGCGGCCATCGGGGTGCTGGGCGAGCTGCTGATCACCGCGGGGCTGATCCTGGCCCTCTTCGTGGCCTACTCGCTGTGGTGGACGAACGTCCTCGCCGACCGCGAGGCGAAGAAGCAGGGCGACCAGGTGCGCAAGCACTGGGCCGATCAGGGGCCGGGCAGGCTCGACACCAAGGACGGCATCGGCTTCCTCCACGTACCGGCCATGGGCGACGGCGAGGTGCTGGTCAAGAAGGGCACCTCGGCCGAGGTCCTCAACGACGGCGTCGCCGGGTACTACACGGAGCCGATCAAGTCCGCGATGCCCTGGGCGAAGTCCGGCAACTTCTCGCTGGCCGCCCACCGGGACGGGCACGGCGCCAAGTTCCACGGCATCGACAAGATCAACGACGGTGACGCGGTGGTCTTCGAGACCCGGGACACCTGGTACGTCTACAAGGTCTACGCGACGCTGCCCGAGACCTCGAAGTTCAACGTGGACGTGCTGAAGGCGGTCCCGAAGGAGTCGGGCAAGAAGAAGGCGGGCCGCTACATCACCCTCTCGACCTGCACCCCGGTCTACACCTCGCGGCACCGCTACATCGTCTGGGGCGAGCTGGAGCGCACCGAGAAGGTCGATGCGGACCGCACGCTCCCCGAGGAGCTGCGCTGACGGAAGGCCCTCCGCACACGGGGAAGCCCCCGGCGCCCTCTCCCGGGCGCCGGGGGCTTCCCCGTGCGGTGGTGCCGTGCGGACGGCGCGCTAGCCGAGGCCGCCGAAGAAGCCTCCGTCGTCGCCTCCGCCGCCGTTGCCCTTGACCGTGACCAGGTTCACCGACTGTCCCTTGGGCACCTGGGTGCCGGCGCCGGGGTTGCTGGCGACCACGGTCGCGTTGTCGCCCTGGTCACCCTGGATGTTGCCCACGTTGAGCCCGAGGTCCTGGAGCGCCTTCTTGGCGTCCTTGAGCTTCTGGCCGCCCAGGTTGGGCACAGGGACCTGCTCCTGCTGGGCCGGGGCCTTGGCGACGGTCAGGTTGATGGTGGATCCGGGCGCCGCCGTCCCGCCGCCTGCCGGGTCCTGGCGGATGACCGTACCGGCCTGGGCGTCGGCGCTCTCCTCTTCCGTCGACTCGACCTTGAAGCCCTGCGCCTTGAGGGTGGCCTCGGCCTCCGCCTGCTGCTTGGTCGTCACGTCGGGGACGGGGACCTGCTGCTGCGGCGTGGCGACGGTCAGGGTGATCGAGGTGCCCCGCGCGACCTTCTTGCCGGCGTCCAGGCTCTGGCGGGTGACCTTGCCCGGGGTCTGGTCGGACTCCTCGGTCTCCTTCTGGACGTCGAAGCCCTTGGCCTCCAACGACGCCTTCGCCGACGCGAACGGGACGTTGAGGACGTCGGGGACCTCGACCTTCTCCGCCGGCTTCTTGCCCTTCGACATGATCAGCTCGACCGTGCCGTAGCGCTTGATCTCGCCGCTCTCCGGGTTCTGCTCACAGACGGTGTTCTTCGCCTGCTCGCAGAACTTGGAGCCCACCTGCTTGACCTCGAAGTCGCCGTTCTTCCCCTGGGCGGTGGCTTCCTTGAGCGACTTGCCGGCCAGCGACGGCACCGGGACCATATCGTCGTTCTTGCCACCGGTGAAGATCGACTTCCCGATGAAGATCGCGCCGACCAGCACCAGGACGCCGGCGATCACCAGCAGGATCGTCGAGAGGTTGCTCTTCTTCTCCGGTCCGCCCCGGCGGCGCTCCGGCCGCTCGTCGTAGCCGAAGCCGCCGTCGTCGTCCCGCATCGGGGGAAGCATCGAGGTCGCCGGACCGGAGTCCTGCGGCCGCAGCATCGTCGTGGGCTGGTCGTCGGAGCCGTAGCCGACCGCGCCCAGCGCGGCGGTCGCGGCGACCGGCTGGCCCTCGAGCGCCGCCTCGATGTCGGCGCGCATCTCGTCGGCCGACTGGTAGCGGTAGTCGGGGTCCTTGACCAGGGCCCGCAGGACGATCGCGTCCATCTCCGGGGTGATCTCGGGGTCGTACGTGCTCGGCGGCTGCGGCTCTTCCCGCACGTGCTGGTAGGCCACGGCCACCGGGGAGTCCCCGACGAACGGCGGCCGCACCGTCAGCAGCTCGTACAGCAGACAGCCGGTGGAGTACAGGTCGCTGCGCGCGTCGACGGTCTCGCCCTTGGCCTGCTCGGGGGAGAGGTACTGCGCGGTGCCGATGACGGCCGCCGTCTGCGTCATGGTCATACCGGCGTCGCCCATGGCCCGGGCGATGCCGAAGTCCATCACCTTGACCTGGCCGCTGCGCGTGAGCATCACGTTCGCCGGCTTGATGTCCCGGTGGACGATGTTGTTCCGGTGCGAGTACTCCAGGGCCTGGAGGATCCCGACCGTCATCTCCATCGAGCGCTCGGGGAGCAGCTTTCTCCCGGAGTGAAGAAGCTCACGCAGAGTGGAGCCGTCGACGTACTCCATCACGATGTACGGGATCGAGACACCGTCGACGTAGTCCTCGCCGGTGTCGTAGACCGCGACGATCGCGGGGTGGTTGAGCGAGGCTGCCGACTGGGCCTCTCGGCGGAACCGGGCCTGGAAGGACGGATCGCGGGCGAGGTCCACCCGGAGCGTCTTCACGGCGACAGTACGGCCGAGGCGGGTGTCGTGCGCGAGGTAGACCTCCGCCATGCCACCGCGGCCGAGCACCGAGCCCAGCTCGTACCGGCCGCCGAGGCGACGCGGCTCTTCCATAGCTACTCCAGCCCTCTTCCGTCATTCCCGGCCGCACCCTGTGTGGGGGGCCGGCGAAGTGCTGCTCGCGCATACGGTACCCGGCACGCCTTACGGGACCCGGCCTCGGCCGATTCTTGATACCGGACCGGTACGACGACGTGCGGCATTGGTATCAGGGCGTGACCGGCGTCACTTGTCGCGCTCGCTGTCGAGTACCGCCTTCATCACATCCTTGGCGATCGGCGCCGCCAGCTTGCCGCCCGCGATGTCGTCGCGGAGGGTGTCGGAACTCTCCACCACGACGGCGACCGCGACCGGGGAACCCTCGTCGGTCTTGGCGTACGAGATGAACCACGCGTACGGGTTCTCGCTGTTGTCGACACCGTGCTGCGCGGTACCGGTCTTGCCGCCGACCGTGGCGCCCGGGATCTGGGCGTTGGTGCCGGTGCCCTCCTTGACCACGGTCTCCATCATGTCCTGGAGCTTGCCCGCGTTCTCCGAGCTGAGCGGCTGGCTCATCTGCTCCGGGCTGGTCTGGTCGACCGTGTTGAGGTTGGGGGCGCGCAGCGAGTCGATCATGTACGGCTTCATCAGCTTGCCGTCGTTGGCGATCCCGGCGGCGACCATGGCCATCTGGAGCGGGGTGGCGCGGGTGTCGAACTGGCCGATCGACGACAGGGCGTTGCCCGGCCGGTCCATCTTCTCGGGGTAGACGCTCTCGGCGGCGCGGACGGGCATGAAGACCTCGTCGTTGAAGCCGAACTTCTTCGCCTCCTCCAGCATCTTGTCCTTGCCCAGGTCGTCGCCGAGCTTGCCGAAGACGGTGTTGCAGGAGTAGCGCAGGGCCTGCCGCAGGGTGGCGTTCTCGCAGGGGATGTTGCCCTCGTTGCGCAGGGGCTGGGTGGACAGCGGCAGCCGCCACGGCAGCGGCGAGTTGGTCGGGCTGTCGATGTCGGTGTACTTGCCGTTCTCCAGCGCCGCCGCGGCGGTGACGACCTTGAACGTGGAGCCGGGCGGGTAGGTCTGCCGCAGTGCGCGGTTCAGCGTCGGGTTGTCCTCGTCGACCTCACCCTGCATCGCCTTCCAGGCTTCCTCGTCGCTCTTCGAGCTGCCCGCGAACTTCGACGGGTCGTAGCTCGGGGTGGAGACGAGGGCGAGGACCTTGCCGGTGCGCGGGTCGAGCGCGGCGACGGCGCCCTTGTTCTTGCCGAGGCCCTTGTAAGCGGCCTCCTGGGCCTTGGCGTTCAGGGTGGTGATGACGTCACCGCCCTTCGGCTTCTTGCCGGTGAACATGTCGACCGTCCGGTTGAAGAACAGCCGGTCGTCGTTGCCGGTGAGGATGCCGTCCTCGAGGTTCTCGATCTGGGTGGAGCCGTACGCCTGGGAGGCGTACCCGGTGACCGGTGCCCACATCGCACCGTTCTTGTACGTGCGCTTGTACTTGAAGTCGACCCCGTCGGTCTCCTTGGAGCCGGTGATCGGGCGGCCGTCGACGATGATGTTGCCGCGCGGCTGGCTGTACTGTTCGATCGCCACCCGGCGGTTCTGCTTGTGGGTCTTGAGGCCGTCGGCCTGGACGTACTGGATCCAGTTGTCCCGTACCAGCAGGGCGAGGACCAGGAGGCCGCAGAAGATCGCGATTCGGCGCAGGGGCTTGTTCACGGTCGGACCACCTGAGTCATCTCGGCGTCAGTGGACGGGGCGGGCGCGGGCGCCGGCCGCCGGGCGGTGTCGCTGATCTTGATGAGGAGCGCGACCAGCGCCCAGTTGGCGAGCACCGACGAACCGCCGTACGCCACGAACGGCATCGTCATACCGGTCAGCGGGATGAGGCCCATCACACCGCCCGCGACGACGAAGACCTGGATGCCGAACGCGGCGGACAGGCCCGCCGCCAGCAGCTTGCCGAACGGGTCCCGGGCGGCCAGGGCGGTGCGCATGCCGCGCTCCACGATCAGGCCGTACAGCAGGAGGAACGCCATGGTTCCGGCCAGCCCCAGCTCCTCGCCGACGGTGGCGAGGATGAAGTCGGAGTTGGCCGCGAAGCCGATCAGGTCGGAGGCGCCCTGGCCCCAGCCGGTGCCGGAGACGCCGCCGGAGCCGAAGGCCATCAGGGAGAGGGCGATCTGGTCGGTGGTCGCCCAGCTGGGCCGGGGGGTGTCGTAGACGGCGAACGGGTGCAGCCACGCCATCACACGGACCTTGACGTGCGACTCGAACGACGCGACGCCGACCGCGCCGACCGCGGACATCAGCAGGCCGAAGACGATCCAGCTGGTGCGCTCGGTCGCCACGTACAGCATGACGACGAACAGGCCGAAGAACAGCAGCGAGCTTCCGAGGTCGGTCTCGAAGACCAGGATCAGGATGCTCATGGCCCAGACGATCAGGATCGGACCGAGGTCACGGCCGCGCGGCAGGTACAGCCCCATGAAGCGGCGGCTGGCCAGCGCGAGCGCGTCGCGCTTCACCATGAGGTAGCCGGAGAAGAAGACCGCGATGATGATCTTGGCGAACTCGCCGGGCTGGATGGAGAAGGAGCCGACGGTGATCCAGATGCGTGCGCCGAACCGGGCCGGGAAGAACATCGGCAGGATCAGCAGGATCAGCGCACCGATCATGGAGATGTAGGTGTACCGCTGAAGGATCCGGTGATCCTTGAGGAGGATCAGGACGGCCACGAACAGGGCCACGCCCATCGCCGAGTACATCAGCTGGTTGGGCGCCGAGGGCGCGAAGGTCTGACCGATGTCCTCCGCCCGCACGGCCAGCCGCCTCGACTGGTCCAGCCGCCAGATGATCACGAGCCCGAGGCCGTTGAGGAGCGTGGCGATCGGCAGCAGCAGCGGATCGGCGTACGGGGTGAACTTGCGCACCACGAGGTGGCCGACGCCCGCGAGCAGGCCGAGTCCGATGCCGTAGCTGAGCATGCCCGAGGGCAGCTCGTCGCTGAGCGCCAGGCCCGCGTTGGCGTACGCGAAGACCGGAATGATCACCGCGAACACCAGCATGGCCAGCTCGGTGTTGCGGCGGCTCGGTGGACCGGCCGTACTGATCGTGGTCGTGTTGGTCGTACTACTGCTCATGGGTGGGCGGCCCTCTCACGGCTCACGGCTGGGTGCTGCTGCACTGCGGGACCAGCTCCTTCTCCTGCTCCGACAGGGTGGGCCCCGGCTTCGGAGTGGGAGAGGGCGACGCCGAGTTCGTCGGCGTCGGTGTGGCCTTGGCAGCGCGCAACCCCGTCGCGCTCTGACTCTGCTGCGGCGTGCTGCCGCTGCTACCTGTCTTGCCTCCGGATCCGCCGCCGGCCTGCCCCTTGCCGCCGGTGAGGTCCTTCTGGCTCTCCTCGGCCTTGCGCTGTGCGTCAGCCTTTCTGCAGGCGCTGGCGAGTGTGGCGAGGTCCTTCGTCTTGTCCTCGGCCTGGCCGAGCCCGCTGACCGCGATGGTGTCCTCCACGCGGCTGCGCTGGTCGGTCGGGAGGTACTTGAGTTCGATCTCGCGGTGGTCCTCATGGACCTTGTTGAGCTTGATCCACGCGAGGTCCTGGCTGATGCCCCGGTAGATCGCGACATGGTCTCCGTTGGAGCCCACGTAGTACTGCGTCTGCGTCCACTGATAGCCGCTGTAGAGCCCGCCGCCGATCACGGCGAGGCCCAGTGCGATGAACAGCGACCGCTTGACCCAGGTCTTACGGCCGCTCTTCTTGGTGTAGTCGCCGTCCGCGTAGGCCCCGTAGCTGCCCTCGGCGGGCGGGACGCCGAGGCCCGGGTCACCGCTGCCGGGCGGCCCGAAGCCGCCCGGTGCGTCGCCCTGCTGCGGAACGGGACGGTTCCGGCCCAGCTCGGCGGCGCGGCCCGCCGGGGTGTTGCCGGCACCGCCGTCCCCGAGGGGGACCTGGTTCTCGGCCACCGCGCCCACGATCACCGGGGTGTCGTTGAGCTGGCCGGCCAGGGTGTCGCCGCCGTCCACGTCGAGGACGTCGGCGACGATGCAGGTGATGTTGTCGGGGCCGCCGCCGCGCAGCGCGAGCTGGATCAGCTCCTGCACGGTCTCGTGCGGGCCCTGGTAACTGGCGAGGGTGTCCTCGAGGGTCTGGTGGCTCACGACGCCGGACAGGCCGTCGGAGCAGATCAGATAGCGGTCGCCGGCCCGGACCTCACGGATGGACAGGTCGGGCTCGACGTGGTCGCCGCTGCCGAGCGCGCGCATCAGCAGGGAGCGCTGCGGGTGGGTGCCCGCCTCCTCCTCGGTGATGCGGCCCTCGTCGACGAGCCGCTGCACCCAGGTGTGGTCCTGGGTGATCTGGGTGAGCACGCCGTCGCGCAGCAGATACGCGCGCGAGTCGCCGACGTGCACGAGGCCGAGCCGCTGGCCGGTCCAGAGCAGGGCGGTGAGCGTGGTGCCCATGCCCTCCAGCTGGGGGTCCTCCTCGACCATGACGCGCAGCTGGTCGTTGGCCCGCTGCACGGCGCTGCCCAGGGAGGTCAGGATGTCCGACCCGGGGACGTCGTCGTCGAGCTGGACCAGGGTGGAGATCACCTCGGAGCTGGCGACCTCGCCGGCGGCCTGGCCACCCATGCCGTCGGCGATGGCGAGCAGCCGGGGACCGGCGTAGCCGGAGTCCTCGTTGCCCTCCCGGATCATGCCCTTGTGGGACCCGGCGGCGAAACGCAGTGACAGACTCATGCGCACCTCGCCCGTCGGCTCCGGGTACAGCCCCTTGCCAACCACGCTGCCCACCCTCCGGTCGTCATGGTCCTACTACTTCCGCAGCTCGATGACGGTCTTGCCGATGCGGATCGGTGCACCCAGCGGAATCGGTGTCGGTGTGGTGAGTCGGTTCCGCTCGAGATAGGTGCCGTTGGTGGAGCCGAGGTCCTCGACGATCCACTGGCCGTCACGGTCCGGGTAGATCCTGGCATGCCGGCTGGAGGCGTAGTCGTCGTCCAGCACGATTGTTGAATCGTGCGCACGACCGAGAGTGATGGTCTGCCCCTGGAGCGCGACCGTGGTGCCGGTCAGCGTGCCCTCGGACACCACCAGCTTGGTGGGGGCCCCACGGCGGCCGCGGCCCGAGGGCTGCTGGCGCTGCTGGGGCGGTGCGGCCTGCTGTTGCTGCCGCGGTTGCTGCTGCGGCCGGTCGGGGGCGCCACGGCGCGCCGAGCCGCGCTGGGTCACGCGAGTCCCGAACAGGTCGCTACGGATGACCTGAACGGCCACGATGACGAACAGCCACAGTACGGCGAGGAAACCCAACCGCATGACCGTGAGGGTCAGCTCTGACATTGCCCCCGCTTCACCCTTCGGCTTGCCGGTAAACGATGGTGGTGCTGCCCACGACGATCCGTGAGCCGTCGCGGAGCGTAGCGCGGGTGGTGTGCTGTCCGTCCACCACGATGCCGTTCGTCGACCCCAGATCCTGGATGGTCGGCGGTGTTCCGACCCGGATTTCGCAGTGCCTGCGGGAGACACCGGGATCGTCAATGCGCACGTCAGCGTCGGTGCTGCGGCCCAGAACCAGGGTGGGCCGGGAGATCTGGTGGCGAGTGCCATTGATCTCAATCCAGCGCCGGGTCTGCGCCTGCGGCTGCGGGCCGACGCCCGCGCCTCCGCTCCGGGCCCCGGGGCGGGCGCCGGGAGGGGCGCTGGGCATGGGCGGCGCACCCGCGGGCTGGCCGTAGCCGCCGGGGCGCTGCTGCGGCGCCCCGCCGCGGGCCGGAGCCTGCTGGGCGGCCGGGCTCTGGGACTCGCTGGAGGCCAGCGTCCGGCTGCGCACCCGGTACAGGCCGGTGTCGAGGTCGTCGGCCTTCTCCAGGTGGACCTTGACGCCCCCCATGAAGGTGTACCGCTGCTGCTTGGCGTAGTCGCGGACCATGCCGGAGAGCTCGTCGCCGAGCTGCCCGGAGTACGGCGCGAGCCGCTCGTAGTCGCCGGTGCTCAGCTCGACGATGAAGTCGTTGGGGACGACGGTCCGGTCCCGGTTCCAGATGGTCGCGTTGTTGTCGCACTCACGCTGGAGCGCGCCCGCGATCTCGACGGGCTGGACCTCCGACTTGAACACCTTGGCGAAGGTGCCGTTCACGAGACCCTCGAGACGCTGCTCGAAGCGCTTCAGTACTCCCACGGGGCACCTCCTTCCTCAGTCGTGCTCAGTGTCGTCCTGGTACTGCTTACTGATCGTATCCACGCGTCGGGAAATCGGGTGGTTCCCCTTCCTGGCCCTGCGGAGCAGTGTCACCTCTCACAGGATCGTAGAGGTGCCCTCTGGACAGTGTCCCGCAACCGCGACGGAGCCCCTCCGGGCGGGGGCGTCGACAACGAGTGTGAATCCACCCTGCCCAGCGTGCTAGTGTTCTGGATGTCGGAAGGCGCCGCGGGGCGCCGGGCCGGAAGGCCCGGAAAACCAAGCGGTGAACGGAAGACAGCACCCATGCGCGGGTGGCGGAATAGGCAGACGCGCTGGATTCAGGTTCCAGTGCCCGAAAGGGCGTGGGGGTTCAACTCCCCCCTCGCGCACCACAGTCGGAGCGGGCCTCTCCGGAGTGACGAAAGTCGCTCGGAGGGGCCCGCTTCGCGTATGTCCGGCTTGCGCCCCACTCGTGCCCGGCCCGTGCCCGGCTCGACTTCGGCTTGATCCACCGCCAGTTCGGCTTGATCCACATCGGTTGGCCGCGGCTCGTCCCGGCACGTGTCCGGGCGCTCGTCCCGGCGCTCGTCGCGGAGTGTCCCGGTGCCGTCCCGGACAAACGGAAGCGGGGCCTCCCCGGTGGGGCGGCCCCGCGGTTCCGTGCCGGGCAGCGGATCGGTCCGCGACGGCCGCGGGTCAGGCGGCGAAGCGGGTGGCGAGCTCCTTGGCCTTCGAGGCGGCGTCCTCGTGGGCCTTGGCCTTGGAGGCGTCGGACAGCTCGACCAGGTCGGCCATCGCCGGGTTGCTGCGGGCCAGGGTGAGCTCGGGCACGACGAACTCGACGTCGAGGTTGAGCCCGTCCTTGAGTGCCTTCTCCAGGTAGGTCGTGACGAACTCGAAGCTCTCCCGCGGCGTGCCCGGGCCGTAGCCGCCGCCCCGGCTGGCGACGACGATCGTCGGGGTGCCCGAGGTGGTGGTCTGCTCGGCACCGGCGGTGCGACCCATGATGATCACGTGGTCCAGCCACGCCTTGAGGGTCGAGGGGATCGTGAAGTTGTACATCGGGGCGCCTATGAGGACCACGTCGGCCCGCTCCAGCTCACCGGCCAGGGTGTCGCGCAGCGCGAAGGCGGCCTGCTGCTCGGGGGTGTGGTTCTCGGCGGGGACGAACCCGGCCTGGGCGGCGAGGCCGTCCAGGTGCGGCAGCGGCTCGGCGGCCAGGTCGCGGTAGATGACCGTGCCGTTCGGATGCTGGGCCTCCCACTCCTGTCGGAAGGTGGCGGTCACCGCGCGGGAGGCGGACGCCTCGCCGGGGAAGACGGACGTGTCGAGGTGAAGAAGCGTGGGCATGGGGGTGCCTCCGTGGACAAGGCGCTCCACTAAGGAGCGGGTGTTTTCTACGTACCTGCAATTGGCACAGTAGCTTACTTTTCTTCAGCACCCAACGAGAGCGCAGTATCGTGTATTCCATGGCGGACGGAGGCGGGCGCGAGGTCCACGGCGAGCACGCGTGCAAGCGGGTCGACGGCTCGATGACCCGGGTCTTCGAGCTGTTCGGGAAGAGATGGACCGGGCTGATCGTGGCCGTTCTGACCGAGCAGGGGGCGTACTTCGCGGAGTTGCGACGGGCCATCCCGGGGATCAGCGAGCGGATGCTGTCGGACCGGCTCACCGAGCTGTCGACGGCGGGGCTGGTGCTCCGGGAAGTCGACCACGGGCCTCCGCTGCGGGTGGCCTACCGGCTGACGGAGGCGGGGAAGGCGCTGGAGCCCGCGCTGAAGGAACTCGCGCGGTGGGCCGAGACGTATCTGCCCGAAGGCGGCGGCTGCCCCGAGCAGTTCCGGTCCTGAGCAGGGACTTCACCGGATTCGCCGGGTCGGTCCGCCGGGCTCGCCGGAGTTGTCCACAGGCCTGACGGGACGTGGGCGATCGGGGGTACGGTGCTGGTCGGTCGACGGCGTGAGCCGCTGTCGGACGTGCCGGTGACGTGCGAGAACGAAGCGGGGGGCGTGATGGGTGACGGCGCGGGTGTGAGCGGGGCGGCCCGGCGGCTGCCCCAGGTCCCGGGGTTCGCCGCCTGGCGCGGCGAGGGTCCCTCTCCCAAGCAGGAGGGGAAGGCGCTGCGGACGCGGGTGCCGCGCTCGGCGCACGCCGCGCTGCCGTCGCCCGCCCCCGGGCGGCCGGACGCGGTGGCGGCGGTCGAGCGGTCGAACGCCGGGCGGCTGCCGGAGCTGACGCCGATACGGGTGGGGCGGATGATCGCGACCCCGTTCTCCTTCCTCCGCGGCTCGGCCGGGCTGATGGCGCACGACCTGGCGGGCACCCCGGTCACCGGCGTCGGCGCACAGCTCTGCGGTGACGCGCACGCCGCCAACTTCGGCCTCTACGGGGACGCGCGCGGCGGTTTGATCATCGACCTGAACGACTTCGACGAGACCGTCCACGGTCCGTGGGAGTGGGATGTGAAGCGGCTCGCGGCCTCGCTGGTGCTGGCCGGGCGGGAGGCCGGTGCCGACGAGGACTCCTGCCGGTCGGCGGCCCGTGACGCGGCGGGCGCCTACCGGCGCACCGTGCGGCTGCTGGCCAAGCTGCCGGCGGCCGACGCGTGGAACGCGATCGCGGACGAGGAGCTGGTCTCGCACACCGGTGCCCGGGATCTGGCGGGCACGCTGGAGCGGGTCGCCGAGAAGGCCCGGCGGAACACGAGCGCGCGCTTCGCAGCCAAGGCCACGGAGGCGGTCCCGGGCGACGGGGGCTCCTCCGGCCGGCCCGTGGCCCGGCGCTTCGTGGACGCCCCGCCGGTGCTGCGGCGGGTGCCGGACGACGAGGCGGTGGCGGTCGCGACGGCGCTCGGCGACTATCTGGGGACGCTGCCCGAGGACCGGCTGCCGCTCCTCGCCCGGTACGAGGTGCACGACGTGGCGTTCCGGGTCGTGGGCACGGGCAGCGTGGGGACGCGTTCGTATGTGGTGCTGCTGCTCGACCACCGGGGCGAGCCGCTGGTGCTCCAGGTGAAGGAGGCCCGGCCGTCCGCGCTGCTGCCGCATCTGGGGCGGGCCGGTTTCGAGATACCCGACGTCGTCCACGAGGGGCGGCGGGTGGTGCTCGGCCAGAAGCGGATGCAGGTCGTGAGCGACATTCTTCTGGGTTGGACGACGGTGCTCGGGCGGCCGTACCAGGTACGGCAGTTCCGGAACCGCAAGGGGAGCGTCGACCCGGCGGCGCTGGCCGCCGACCAGATGGACGACTACGGGCGGATGACGGGCGCGCTGCTGGCGCGGGCGCATGCGCACAGCGCGGATCCGCGGCTGCTCGCCGGGTACTGCGGCAAGGGGGAGGAGCTGGACGAGGCGATCGCCGACTTCGCGGTGGCGTACGCGGACCGTACGGAGGCCGATCATGCGGAACTGCTGGCCGCGGTGCGTGCCGGGCGGATAGCGGCCGAGCCGGGGGTGTGAGGCTCAGGCACCGGGGGCAGCCCCACGTAGGCTGAGCGGGTGACGAACCGGGAAGCGCAGCAGCAGGCACAGCGGGCGGTGTCCGAGGCGGAGCCCCAGGAGGAATCTCAGGCACCGGCCGAGGCCCAGTCCGAGCAGGCACCGTCCGAGGAGGCGCGATCCGAGGAAGAGGCGCGGGCCGAGGAGGAGGCGCGGGCCGCCGAACGACTTGAGCGGGCGGTGCGGGCGGCCGAGCAGGCGCTGATCGAGTTCGAGATCGCGGTGGAGACCTTCCGGGTCGAGGTGGAGAACTTCTCCCGGCTGCACCATCAGCGGCTCGGACCGATGTACTCGCGCCTGGACGAGCTGGACGCGCTGATCGCCGAGGCGGTCGCGGCGCGCACCGGCGATCCGGAGGACCAGCGAAGGGCTCGGGAGGCCCGCGGACTGGTGCAGCCGATGCCCGGAGTGGAGGAGCTGTTCCACGGCTGGATCGACTCGGACGGACTGTCGCCGGAGGCGTCCGCGATGCTCACCGAGCAGCCGGTGCAGCCCCCGCCGCGGGTGCGGCCGAGCGAGGAGGCCCGCCGGATCTACCGCGACCTGGCCCGCAAGGCCCATCCGGACCTGGCCGAGGAGGAGGCCGAGCGGGAGCGGCGCGGTGAGTTCATCGTGCGGGTCAACGCCGCATACGCGGCCGGGGACGAGGCGGCGCTGCGGAAGCTGGCCGAGGAGTGGGAGGCCGGTCCGCCGCCGCCCGAGCGGCGGGCGAGCCGCAGCGAGGAGCTGTACGCCCGGCTGGAGTGGCTGGCCGAGCGCAAGGAGATGCTGGCCGAGGTCGCCTCCGAGCTGGAGTCGAGCGCGATCGGCGCAATGATCAAGATGGCGCCGGAGGATCCGGACCGGCTGCTGGACGAGATCGCCGAGCAGTTGCTCGCCCAGGTCTCCGAGAAGGAGGCCCGGCTCGCGGAGCTGGTGCGGTAGTAGGTTTTGCCGGGTTGTCGATGTCATGTGAGAGGTGTGTGTGATGCATTTTGCCCAGCTTCCCCAGGTGGAGGCCGCGGCGGTCCCGGCCGATGGCTTTCTGCTGGACGTCCGGGAGGACGACGAGTGGGCGGCCGGGCACGTCGAGGGCGCCCTCCACATTCCGATGGGTCAGGTCGTCGCCCGGTTCGGTGAGCTGACCGAGTCGGTCGGCGAGGGGCACCGGGTGCATGTGATGTGCCGGGTCGGCGGGCGGTCCGCGCAGGTGACGCAGTATCTGGTCGCCCAGGGGCTGGACGCGGTGAACGTGGACGGCGGGATGCTCGCCTGGGAGGCCGCGGGCCGCCCGATGGTCGGCCGCGAGGGCACGGCCGACGGCGCCTTCGTCCTCTAGCCTCACGCGAGGGTGTGGGCGGCGAGGAGTTCGCCGAGTTCCTCCTCGTGGGCGGCGGCCGGGCCCAGGGACAGCTCCAGGTGCTTGGCCCAGGCGTGATAGCGGTGCAGCGGATAGTCGGTGACCGCGCCGAAGCCGCCGTGCAGATGCTGGGCGGTCTGGACGACCCGGCGTACGCCGTCGGCGGCCCACATCTTGGCGACCGCCACGTCCCCGGCGACCGGCAGCGCCCCGTTCGCCGTCGCCTCCGGGTCCTTCCCGTCCCGGGAGAGCCGCCAGGCGGCCTGCCAGAGCGTGGCTTCCATGGCCCGCAGATCGATGTACCGGTCGGCGGTCTGGACGGCGACGGCCTGGAACGTGGCGAGCGGATGGCCGAACTGCTCCCGCGTGGACGTGTACGAGCTGGTCAGGTCGAGCACCGCCGTGCCGACGCCCAGGGCCAGCGCACAGGTGCCGGTGGTGAGCAGCGCGCGCAGCCAGTCCCAGGCGCCGTCCGCGTCCAGCACCTCATGGGCGGCCGCCCGCACGCCGTCGAGGCGGACCTCGGCCAGCCGCTCGCCGCTGGTGGACACCTGCTCGTCCAGGCCGATGCCCGCCCGGTCGCGGGGGACCAGGGCGAGGAGCGCCGGGCCCGCGCCGGGGTGGGCCGGGATCAGCAGGTGATCGGCGTCGGCGGCCCAGGGGACGGCGGTCTGCACACCGTCCAGCACCCAGCCGCCGCCGTCCCGGCGGGCCTGGACGGCGAGTTCGGCCCGGCCGTGGCCGGTGCGTCCGGCGGTGGCCACGGTGAGCACGAGGTCGCCGCGGGCGGCCCGGGGCAGCACGGCCGCGCACAGCTCGGGCGCGCCGTACCGCTGCACGGCGAGGGCGGCCGCGGCGGTCTCCAGCAGGGGCACCCGGGCCAGTACTTTCGCGGACTCGCGCAGCACCAGGCACAGCGCGAGGGGGTCGAGCCCGGAGCCGCCGTGGCGCGGGTCGAGGGTCAGCCCGAGCAGATCGGCGTCGGCGAGTCTGCGCCACAGTGCCCGGTCGATGTCGTCGGCGACGGCGCCGGAGGTGAGGGCGGGGCTGGGCACGCCGTCCGGTGTGGTGGAGGAGAAGACGGCCTTCGCCGCCTCGACGGCCGCCTGTTGCTCCTCGGTGAAGGTGAAGTCCACTGTCCGTCCTCCCGCGCCGTCGAGCCTTGCCTGACGGCCCGTCAAGATAGAACAGGTTCTACAAGAAGGGAACGCCCCGAACGCCCCCGCCGCGCCACCCGGCCCCCGCCGCGCCACCCGGCCCCTGCCGCGCCACCCCGCCCGCGCCGCGCCACCCCGCCCGCGCCGCGCCACCTCGCCGGGGCGGACGGCGGGGATCAGCGGTCGAAGTCCAACTCCACCCGCTCGCCGACCGGATGGGACTGGCAGGACAGCACATAGCCCGCCTCCACCTCGTCCGGCTCCAGCGCGAAGTTCCGGTCCATCCGCACCTCCCCGGAGACCAGGAACGCCCGGCAGGTCCCGCACACCCCGCCCTTGCAGGCGTACGGCGCGTCGGCGCGATGGCGCAGCACGGTCTCCAGCAGCGGTTCCCCGTCCCGCACGGGCCAGCTGCCCGACCGGCCGTCCAGGGTCGCCGTCACCGTGCTGTGCGAGGGCGCGGCGGCCGGGCGGGGCGCGGGGGAGACGCCCTCGCCGGGCTCCGCCGCCACGTGGAAGATTTCCTGATGGACCCGGCCGCGGGGCACCCCGAGCCCGCGCAGCGCCCGCTCGGCGGCCCGCACCAGCCCGTACGGACCGCACAGGAACCAGCCGTCCACCGAGCGCACCGGCAGCAGCGAGGGCAGCAGCCCGGTCAGCCGCTCCTCGTCCAGCCGCCCGGACACCAGCCCGGTCTGCTGCTCCTCCCGGGAGAGCGCGCACACCAGCTGGAACCGGTCGGGCCAGTGGTCCTTGAGGTCGGCGATCTCCTCCAGGAACATCGTGGAGGCGGCGGTGCGGTCGCTGCGGATCAGACAGAACCGGGCCTCGGGCTGCCGCTCCAGCAGGGTGGCGGCGATGGACAGCACGGGTGTGATGCCGCTGCCGCCGACGACCGCGGCGAAGTGGCCGGGCCGGGGGTCGAGCACGAACCGGCCCGCCGGGGCCATCACCTCCACGACCTCCCCGACCGCCAGTTCCTTGAGGGCGTACGTGGAGAACGCGCCGCCCTCCACCAGCCGCACCCCGACCCGCAGCAGCTCGGGTCCCTCCGGGCCCGGGGCCGGGGTGCAGATCGAGTACGTACGCCGGATCTCCGCGCCGTCGGTGAACCGCCGCACCGCGATGTGCTGCCCGGGGGCGAAGCGGAACGTCTCGCGCAGCGCGGGCGGCACCCGGAGGGTGACGGCCACCGCGTCGTCGGCGAGCGGGTCGACGGCCGCCACCCGCAGCGGATGGAACGCGCCGTGGTGGGGCGCGGCGACGGGCACCGCTTCCGCGGCCATCACAACTCCTTGAAGTGGTCGAACGGTTCGCGGCAGGTCTCGCAGCGGCGCAGCGCCTTGCAGGCGGTGGAAGAGAAGCGGCTCAGCAGCGTGGTCTCGATCGAGCCGCAGCGCGGACAGCGCACCGTCAGCTCGACGGGGACCGGACCGCCCGCCGCGGCCCTCCGAGGCGCTGGCGGCGCTATGCCGGACTCCGCGAGCTTGCGGCGGCCCTCGGC
This sequence comes from Streptomyces sp. BRA346, assembly GCF_052851135.1. Taxonomy (NCBI): domain Bacteria; kingdom Bacillati; phylum Actinomycetota; class Actinomycetes; order Kitasatosporales; family Streptomycetaceae; genus Streptomyces; species Streptomyces sp. BRA346. The sequence continues at coordinate 154,503 of NZ_JAIWIH010000025.1, forward strand.
GCTGATCGCGTCCGTCGTCCAGGGCGGCGCGAGCACGGTGCGGACCTCGACCTCGGCCATGCCCCGGTCGTGCAGCACCCGCTCGATGTCGGCGGCCATCGTCTCCACCGCGGGGCAGCCGGTGTAGGTGGGGGTCAGCTCGACCTCGACCCGGCCCGGTGCGAGGACCCGCAGCCCCCGCAGCACGCCCAGCTCGGCCAGGGACACCATCGGCAGCTCCGGGTCCGGCACGGATCCGGCCAGCCGCCGCAGCTCCTCTTCGAGCGCGGTGGGGGCGTGAGGCGCGGGCGTCACCATGCCGCCCCCGGGTGGCTGCGGTGCAGATGCTGCATCTGCGCGAGCATCGGGCCGAACGGCTCGGTGTGGATGCCCTGGCGCCCGGCCCCGGCCGCCCAGGCGCCGCGCCGCGGCCCCTCGGGCAGGCTCAGCGTGGCGCGGGTGAGGACGGCCGTGATGCGCTCCAGCCATGCGGCGCCCAGCGCGGACCACTCCACCTCGCACCCCTCGACCGGCTCGAACAGCTCGCCGGTGAACCGCCACAGCGCGTCCAGTCCGCGGCGCATCCGCTGGTGGCTCTCCTCCGTGCCGTCGCCGAGCCGCAGCGTCCATTGCTCGGCGTGGTCGCGGTGGTACGCGACCTCCTTGACCGCCTTGGCGGCCAGCGGTGCGAAGGGGCCGTCGCCGCGCGCCAGCTCCTCGTACAACAGCTCCTGGTAGGTGGAGAAGTAGAGCTGGCGGGCGATGGTGTGGGCGAAGTCCCCGTTGGGCTGCTCGACCAGCTGGACGTTGCGGAATGCCCGCTCATCGCGCAGGTACGCCAGCTCGTCCTCGTCGCCGACGAGGGAGAGCAGCACCCGGGCCTGGCCGAGCAGGTCGAGCGCGATATTGGCGAGCGCGACCTCCTCCTCCAGCACGGGGGCGTGGCCCGCCCACTCTCCCAGCCGGTGGGAGAGCACCAGCGCGTCGTCGCCCAGGGCGAGGGCCGCGGTCACAGGTGCCGCACCCCCTCCGGGATCTCGTAGAACGTGGGGTGCCGGTAGGGCTTGTCGGCGGCGGGCTCGAAGAACGGGTCCTTCTCGTCCGGCGAGGAGGCGGTGATCGAGGCGGAGGGCACCACCCAGATCGAGACGCCCTCCGAGCGGCGGGTGTACAGATCGCGCGCGTTCCGCAGGGCCATCTCCGCGTCCGGGGCGTGCAGGGAGCCCGCGTGGGTGTGCGCGAGGCCGCGCCTGCCGCGGACGAACACCTCCCACAGCGGCCATGCGCCGTTTCCGTCGCCGCTCATGCCCGTGCCTCCCCGTGCTTGGCCGCGTACGCCGCGGCCGCCTCGCGCACCCAGGCGCCTTCCTCATGGGCCCGGCGGCGCTGGGAGATCCGCTGGGCGTTGCACGGCCCGTTTCCCCGCAGCACCTCGCCGAACTCGTCCCAGTCGATCGGGCCGAAGTCGTGGTGTCCCCGCTCCTCGTTCCACCGCAGATCGGGGTCGGGGAGGGTCAGGCCGAGGGACGCGGCCTGGGGGACGCAGATGTCGACGAAGCGCTGGCGCAGCTCGTCGTTGGAGTGGCGCTTGATCTTCCAGGCCATCGACTGGGCGGAGTGCGCCGACGCGTCGTCGGGCGGGCCGAACATCATCAGTGACGGCCACCACCAGCGGTCCACCGCGTCCTGGGCCATGGCGTGCTGGGCCTCGGTGCCCCGGCTGAGGGCCAGCAGCAGCTCGTACCCCTGGCGCTGGTGGAAGGACTCCTCCTTGCAGATGCGGACCATCGCCCGGGCATACGGCCCGTAGGAGCAGCGGCACAGCGGGACCTGGTTGGTGATCGCCGCGCCGTCCACCAGCCAGCCGATGGCGCCCACGTCGGCCCAGGTCAGCGTCGGGTAGTTGAAGATCGACGAGTATTTCTGGCGGCCCGAGTGGAGCTTGTCGAGCAGCTCGTCCCGGCTGGTGCCCAGGGTTTCCGCCGCGCTGTACAGATACAGGCCGTGGCCCGCCTCGTCCTGGACCTTCGCCATCAGGATCGCCTTGCGCCGCAGCGAGGGGGCGCGGCTGATCCAGTTGGCCTCGGGCTGCATGCCGATGATCTCGGAGTGGGCGTGCTGGGCGATCTGCCGGACCAGGGAGGCCCGGTAGTCGTCGGGCATCCAGTCCCGCGGCTCGATGCGCTCGTCCGCGGCCAGGGCGGCGTCGAACACCGCCTCGTACGCCCCCGCCCCGGCATCCGCCGCCGTCGTCGTCATGCGAAGCCCCTTCGCCGTCCGTCCCCGCCATCCGTCCCGACGACCAGCCCGGCAACCAACCGACCGATCGTTCGGTTCAATGGTGTGCCGGAGGAACGTAGGGTGTCAAGCCTGTGGATAACGCTGAGGGTGCTGTGCCGGAGGGGCCGCATCGGTAGCGTGCGGGCGGAGAGGACGCCCACCGGGGGGCCGTGGGCGCGCAGCCGTCCGGGCCCGGGTGCGCAGACCTGGACCATCGGGAGTGGGGCGGGGCATGGCGGTTACGGATCCGGGTGAGCCGGGTGAGCCGGACGACGAGGCGGCGGAACGGCTCGCCGCGCTCTCCCTGCCGTCCCAGCTGATCGTCGCGGTGGCGGTCGCCGCCGTCGCGGTCGCCGCGGCCCTTCACCTGGGGATGGCGTTCCTGAGCGTCGCGCCGCCCAACACGATCAGCAAGCGGCACGGCGCGGCGATGGACGACTACACCTACCCCGAATTCGAGCGGAACTGGAAGCTCTTCGCGCCCAATCCCCTCCAGCAGGACATCGCCATCCAGGCCCGGGCCGAGATACGCACCCCCGAGGGCGGCCTCACGACCACCGACTGGACCAACCTCTCCGCCCAGGACGGCGCCGCCATCCACCACAACCCGCTGCCCAGCCACACCCAGCAGAACGAACTCCGCCGCGCCTGGGAGTTCTACCTCGGCTCGCACGACGCGCAGGAACGGCCGAACGGCACCCGCGGCAGCCTCTCCGAGCGGTACATACGCCGGATCGTCATGCTCCGCCTCGGCCCGGAGACGGACGGCGGCACGGTGCAGCGCGTCCAGGTGCGGTCCGCGACCACGCAGCTCGCCGCGCCGCCGTGGAGCGACGAGAAGACCGACACCAGGACGTTCTACCGGACCCTGCCCTGGTGGACGGCGACCGCGGCCGACCTTCCCGAGGGGGCTCGCCGGTGACGCTATCCGCTGTCCAGACCGCCCTGGTGCGGGTCCAGGCCGCCATGGCGCGCGGCCACGCCCGCGTCACCGGATCCGCGCTCGGTCCCTACCAGACGGCCGTGGTGCGCATCGGCTTCTCCTTCACCTGGCTGCTCTTCCTGCTCCGCGAATGGCCCCACCGCCGGGAGCTGTACGGCCCCGACGGTCCCTGGAGCTGGGACATGGCCCGTCAGCTGATCGACGGCAACCGGGCCTTCACCACGCTCATGTGGTCCGACAGCGGCCTGTGGTTCGAGACCGTCTACGCCCTCGCCCTCGTCTCGGCCCTGCTGCTGCTGCTCGGCTGGCGCACCCGCACCATGTCCGTGCTGTTCATGCTCGGCGTGCTGTCGCTCCAGAACCGCTCCATCTTCCTCGGCGACGGCGGCGACAACCTCATCCACCTGATGTCGCTCTACCTGGTGCTCACCCGGTGCGGCCAGGTCTGGTCGCTCGACGCCCGCCGCGGCGCCCGCCGCCCGGACGGGCAGGAACCGCCGCGCGATACGACCGGAATCGTGCTGTGGACCGTCCTGGGGCTCGCCCTGGCCTGGGTCCAGCTGTTCACCGACGCCGGGCTGTCCCCGATCGCCGACGGCCCGCTCCCCGGGTTGGGCTGGGCCACGGTCCTGTGGGGGCTGTGGCTGGTCCAGGGCGGCTGGTGGCTCGCGCGCCGTTACGCACCGGGGGAGCCGCGCACCGTCCTGGACATGCTCGCCAACCTCGCGCACAACGGCGCCCTCGTGGTGATCATGGGCGAGGTGTGCCTGCTCTACGCCTCCGCCGGCTGGTACAAGGTCCAGGGATCGCGCTGGCAGGACGGCACCGCCCTCTACTACCCGCTGCACCTGGACTACTTCTCGCCCTGGCCGTCCCTGGCCGACGCGCTCGCGAGCAGCGGCACCCTGGTGATGCTGCTGACCTACGGCACGGTCATCGTCCAGGTCGCCTTCCCGTTCACCCTGCTGAACCGCCGGGCCAAGAACGCCATGCTGGTGCTGCTGATGCTGGAGCACATCGGCATCGCCGTCGCGCTCGGCCTGCCCTTCTTCTCGCTGGCCGCCATCGCCGCGGACGCGGTCTTCCTGCCGACCGCCTTCCTGCTCTGGACCGGCCGGAAGGCGACCCGGGCCCGCGACCGGCTGGCCGCGCGCGCCGTCCGCCTGCCACGGCAGCGGGCGGGAGAGCACGACGAGCAGCCGGACGACGAGAAGCCCGCCCCCACGCTCACCGGCTGAACGCCCCCGGCCCGCGCCCGGTGCGTCAGCCGTCTGCGTCAGCCGTCTGCGTCAGCCGTCTGCGTCAGCTGTCGAGGACGGCCAGCTCCAGCCCGCGGAGCCGGGCCGGGTCGGCGATCACCTCGTACGCCGCGATCCGCCCGTCCTCGACCGTGAAGGTGAGGGCGAGCAGCAGCCGCCCGCGCGGCGCCACGACCACGCCCACCGAACCGTTCACCAGCGCCGGTGCGGCGAACCGCGCCCGGCGCCCGAGCACGGTGGTCTCCTCGGCGACCGCGCGCGCACCACGGGACGTCGTCGGGACGCCCGGCGGGAGGGCCGCCCGGTCGGCGCGGCGTACGACGTCCGGGGCGAGCACCGCCAGCAGCGCCTCCAGGTCGCCGTCGCGCGCGGCGGCGAGGAAGGCGTCCACGACCCGGCGCTGGGCGGCCAGCCCGTCGGCGGAAACCGCGGGCGAGCCGCGCACCTTGTGCCGTGCGCGGCTGGCGAGCTTCTTCGCCGTCGCCGGGGAGCGCTCCACGACGGGGGCGATCTGGTCGAACGGCACGGCGAAGGCGTCGTGCAGGACGAAGGCGATCCGCTCGGCGGGGGCGAGCGTGTCCAGCACCACGAGCAGCGCGCGGCCGACCGAGTCGATCAGCACCGCCTCACCCTCGGGGTCGCTCCCGCCGCCCGCACCGCCGTCGTCCCGGACCCGGTGGGCGGGCTGCCGCTCGATCGGCTCCTCGCGGCGGGCGGAGCGCGAGCGGAGCATGTCCAGGCACAGCCGGGAGACGACCGTGTACAGCCAGGCGGGCAGGTTCTCGATCCGGTCGGCGTCGCTGCGGCTGAGCCGTAGCCACGTCTCCTGGACGGCGTCGTCCGCCTCGCTGAGCGAGCCGAGCAGCCGGTAGGCGACCGCCCGCAGATGGCTGCGATGGGCCTCGAACCGTTCCGCCAGCCGGTCCTGCTCGTCCATGGGTCACCTTTCGCCTCCGTGCACCGTCACCGGGATGACGCGCGAAACGGGCCTGACGTGACCGTAAGCCGCCGACCGTCCGCCCCGTGCCCGCGCCGCACGGCAGGAAGCCAGGAAGCCCAGGAAAGCCAAGGAAAGCCAAGGAAGAGGAGACAGGCCATGTACACCGCCGAGACCACCGACACTGCCCACGCCGCCGACACCGCTGTCGCGACAGCCCTGGGACAGCCGCTGCTGAGCCCGGCGGACCTCGGCGCGTTCCGGCTGCCCAACCGGGTGGTGATGGCGCCGGTCACCCGTGCCCGCGCCGCCGGTGACGGGCTGGTGCCGACCGCGATGCACGCCGCGTACTACGGCCAGCGGGCCAGCGCCGGGCTGATCATCGCCGAGGGGACCTGGGTCGGTGAGCAGGCGATCGGCTTCGTCAATGTGCCCGGCATCTACACCGAGGAGCAGGTGGACGCCTGGCGGAGGGTCACCGGCGTCGTGCACGCGCTGGGCGGCCGCATCGTACTCCAGCTGTGGCACACCGGTGCCGCCTCGCACCCCGACCACCTGGGCGGACGACGGCCCGCGGGGCCCTCGGCGATCAATCCCCGGATGCGGTCCTTCACCTCCGGCGGATTCAAGGAGACCGTCACGCCCCGGGCCATGACCCCGGCCGATATCGCCGCCGCGGTCGCCGACTTCGGCGCCGCCTCGGAGAATGCCCGGCGGGCCGGGTTCGACGGGGTCGAGATCGGGGCCCTCGGCTCGTTCCTGATCGCGCAGTTCCTCAATCCGCGGCTGAACCACCGCACGGATGCCTACGGCGGCGACCGCGCGGCCCGGAGGCGGCTGCTGCTGGAGATCGTCGACGCGGCCGCCGTGCCCTGGGGAGGGCGGGGCGTCGGGGTCCGGCTCGGGCCGTACTGGACGGACGGAGAGCTGTTCCGGGCGGACGAGGAGACACTCGCCGACTACGACGCGCTGGTGTCGGCGCTGAACGACCACCCCGTGGCCTATCTGCATCTGCGCGGACGGGACCTCGCCGCACCGGACGAGGCTCCGGACGCCGGGGAGATCGCCCGGTACCGGCGGCGGTTCGACGGCCCGTTGATCGCCAACAACGGCTACGACCGCGCCTCGGCGAATGCCCTCATCGCCTCGGGGAAGGCCGACGCCGTCTCCTTCGCCACCCACTTCATCGCCAATCCGGATCTGGTCACCCGGTTCGCCCTGGGCCGCGAACTGGCGGCCGGTGACCGCGCCACGTACTACACCGGCGGGGCCGACGGCTACCTCGACTACCCCGTCAGCGACTGGCGGGACGGCCCCGGGCAGTGGCCCTGCCAACGGCCCGGATGACGACCCCGGACGACGGCCCGGGCCCGGGTCCGGACCGCCGGTGGACCCGCCTGGTCACGGCCCCGGCCCCCGTACGCTGAGGGGATGACTGAGGACCAGGCCGCGCTCGCCGAGCGGCAGTGGCGCGAGACGGCGCCCGAGACCGTGCTGCTCGACGGCTTCCATGCGCTGAAGCACGCGCTCCGCTTCGGTGCCGAGGTGCGGGTCGCGGTCACCAGCGACAAGGCTGCCGCGGTGGAGCTGGCGGCGGGGCTGGCCGGTGATCTCACCGAGGTGATCACGGATCTCCTGGTGGAGGTGCCGGACCGGACCCTGCGCGCTCTCGTCCCCCGGGTGCACCCCACCCGCGTCGCCGCGCTGGCGGTCAGGCGCGGGCGGCAGGGGAATCTGGACGCCCTGGCGCGGCAGCCGAGGCCCGCACCGGTCGTCGTCCTGGACAACCCCCGCAACCTCGGGAACGTCGGCGCCGTGGTACGCCTCGCCGCCGGGTTCGGTGCCGCGGGGGTGGTCACCACCGGGAACATCGACCCCTGGCACCCGAACGCCGTGCGCTCGGGTGCGGGCCTCCACTTCGCCACCGCGGTCGAACGGCTGCCGTCCGACGCCCTTCCACCGGGGCCGCTGTACGCCCTGGACGCGGAGGGGGAGGACATCCGGTCCCTGGCCATTCCCGATGACGCCCTTCTGGCGTTCGGCTCCGAGCGGCACGGGCTCTCGCCGGAGCTGCGCAAGCGGGCGACCCGGCTGGTGGCCCTCCCCATGCGGCCCCAGGTGTCCAGCTACAACCTGGCCACCAGCGTGGCCATGGCCCTGTTCCACTGGGGAGGACCTCCCGCGCACCCGCAGGACGGCAAGGGCTAGCTAGTGCCGCGTCAGCCAAGGTTCACCCCGCTCGCCGCCCTGGCACGGCCATCTGCGGCGTTGCCGAATCGACCGAGTAGGCCCACTACGCGGCCACCAGGACGCCTCGCTACCGGGCAAACCTTGACTGACGCGGCACTAGCTAGGCCGGGCGCCGCACCTCCACCACGCGGAAGCGGCTCGCCACGAACGCCCCGTCGCACAGCGCGGCGTTGGCCGACGGGTTGCCGCCCGTGCCGTGGAAGTCGGAGAAGGCCGCGGTCTGGTTCACATACACCCCGCTGGTCAGGTTCAGCGACAGCTGGGCGCACTCCTCCAGGCACGCCTCCTCGATCAGCCGCTCCACCTCGGGCGACGTGGTGTACGCACCGACCGTCATCGCGCCCTTGTCCCGGGTGGTGCGACGGAGCAGGGCGACCGCGTCCGCCGCCGAGTCGACGGCGACGGCGAAGGACACCGGGCCGAAGCATTCGGAGAGATAGGGCGCGTCCCCGTCCGCCCCCTCCCAGAACTTCCGCGCCCCGTCGGCCTTCACGACCAGCGGCGTACGCACCGTGGCGTCGGGGAAGTCGGGGTGGGTCACCGCACGGGAGGCGAGCGCGACGCCGCCGAGCCCGGGCGCGGCCTCCAGCCGCTCCCGCACCCGCGGGCCCACGATCGCGCCGAGCAGCGCGCTCGCCCGCGCGTCGTCGCCCAGCAGCCCGTCGACCGCCGCCGCCAGGTCGGCCACCACCTCGTCGTACGACTTGGGACCGGCGTCGGTGGTGATGCCCTCGCGGGGGATCAGCAGGTTCTGCGGGGTGGTGCACATCTGGCCGCTGTAGAGGGACAGGGAGAACGCCAGATTGGCGAGCATGCCCTTGTAGTCGTCGGTGGAGTCGACGACGACCGTGTTGACCCCGGCCTTCTCGGTGAAGACCTGGGCCTGGCGGGCGTGGGTCTCCAGCCAGTCACCGAAGGCGGTCGAGCCCGTGTAGTCGATGATGCGGATCTCGGGGCGCACGGCGAGGACCTTGGCGATGCCCTCGTCGGGCCGCTCGGCCGCCAGCGCCACGAGATTGGGGTCGAAGCCCGCCTCCCGCAGCACCTCGCGCGCCGTCTGCACGGTCAGCGCGAGCGGCAGCACCGCCTGTGGATGCGGCTTGACCAGCACCGGGTTGCCGGTGGCGAGCGAGGCGAACAGGCCCGGGTAGCCGTTCCACGTGGGGAAGGTGTTGCAGCCGATCAGCAGCGCGATGCCCCGCGGGACGGCGGTGAAGGTCTTGCGCAGCTCCAGCGGGTCGCGCTTGCCCTGCGGCTTGGACCAGTCGGCGGCTCCCGGCGTGCGCGTCTGCTCCGCGAACGCGTACGCCACGGCCTCCAGACCGCGGTCCTGGGCGTGCGGGCCGCCCGCCTGGAACGCCATCATGTACGCCTGTCCGCTGGTGTGCATCACCGCCTGCGCGAACTCGTGCGAGCGGGCGCTGATCCGGGCCAGGATCTCCAGGCAGACCACGGCCCGCGCCTCGGGCCCGGCATCCCGCCAGGCGGGCATCCCCGCCCGCATCGCGGGCAGCAGCACGTCGATATCCGGGTGCGGATACTCCATGCCCATCTCGGCCCCGTACGGCGAGACCTCGGAGCCCGTCCAGCCGTCGGTGCCCGGCTGGTCCAGCTCCAGGCGCGTGCCGCGCAGCGCCTCGAAGGCGGCCTGGCCCTCGGCGACGCTCAGGCTGGGCCGCCCGCCCTGGCCCTCCCCGCCGTACGCCTTCGGATGCTCGGGGTGCGGGGACCAATAGGCGCGGGTACGGATCGCCTCCAGGGCCTGGTCGAGGGTGGGACGGTGCGTCTTCGTCAACTGGTCTGTGGTGAGTCCGGCGGTCACGGCTGACCAACTCCTCGTCGAGCTGGGATTGAGCTGGGCTGGAAGTGGCGACAGAGTTAGATTAACCGAACGATCGGTCGGGACAAGAGGGCCCGGCGGACCTGTGGATAACTTCGTCGAAAAGGACCAGCGGCATGACTGCGAGCGGCACGAGCGACCGTGGGATCCCGCGCACCGGCACCGTAGCCGTCGTCGGCACCGGCACCATGGGCCAGGGAATCGCCCAGGTGGCGCTGGTCGCCGGGCATCCGGTGCGGCTCTATGACGCCGCGTCCGGCCGCGCCGCCCAGGCCGCGGACGCCATCGCGGCCCGCCTCGACCGGCTGGTCGCCAAGGGCTCCCTCGCCGCCGCCGACCGCGACGCCGCCCTCGGCAGGCTCGCCGCCGTCGACCGCCTCGCGGACCTGGCCGACACCGAGCTGGCCATCGAGGCCATCCTGGAGGAGCTGGGCGCCAAGCAGCAGCTGTTCACCGCCCTCGAAACCGTCGTCTCGGACCGCTGTCTGCTCGCCACCAACACCTCCTCCCTCTCCGTCACGGCCGTCGCGGGCGCCCTGCGCCGTCCCGGCCGCCTCGTCGGCCTCCACTTCTTCAACCCGGCCCCGGTACTGCCGCTGGTCGAGGTCGTCCGCGGCTTCGCCACCGACCGGGTCGCCGCCGACCGCGCGTACGAGACCGTCGCCGCATGGGGCAAGACCCCGGTGTGCTGCGCCGACACCCCCGGGTTCATCGTCAACCGGATCGCCCGTCCCTTCTACGCGGAGGCGTTCCGGGTGTACGAGGAGGGCGGCGCGGACCCGGCCACGATCGACGCCGTGCTGCGCGAGTCCGGCGGGTTCCGGATGGGCCCCTTCGAGCTGACCGACCTCATCGGCCAGGACGTGAACGAGGCCGTCACCCGATCCGTCTGGGAATCGCTGTTCCACGATCCGAAATTCACCCCCTCCCTCGCTCAGCGCCGCCTGGTCGACGCCGGACTGCACGGGCGCAAGACGGGCCGCGGCTGGTACGACCACGCCGACGGCGCACCGCGCCCCCGCCCGCACAGCGCCGACCCCTGCGACGCCCCCGCGAAGATCGCCCTCCATGGGGATCTGGGGCCCGCCGCCGGGCTCGTCCCCCTCATCGAGGAGGCGGGCATCACGCTGGTGCGCGAGCCCGTGGCGGAGGCCGGGCACGGCGGCTTCCTCGCCCTGCCCGACGGCACCCGGCTGTCCCTGACCGACGGCTCCGCCGCCACCACGGACCCCTTCGCCCCCGGCATCCGGTTCGACCTGGCGCTGGACTACCGCACCGCCACCCGCATCGCCCTCGCCCCCTCCGCGACCGCAGACCCCTCGGCCACGGCCGCCGCGACCGGCCTCTTCCAGGCGCTCGGAAAGCAGGTGAGCGTGGTGGGAGACCTTCCCGGCATGATCGTGGCCCGCACCGTCGCGATGCTCGTGGACTTCGCCGCGGACGCCGTCGCCCGCGGGGTGGCGAGCGCCGGGGACATCGACACCGCCATGCGCGCCGGCGTCAACTATCCGCGCGGCCCGCTGCACTGGGGGGACCAGCTCGGCGCGGGCTGGGTGCGCGATGTCCTGAAGAACCTCCACGACGCCTGCCCCACCGGCCGCTACGCCCCCTCCCAGGCCCTGATCCGGCGTGCCGCCACCGAGGGAAAGCTGCTCTAATCATGACCATGGTCAAGCGCGACACCTATACGCCCGAATCGCTGCTCGCGGTCGCCGTGGAGGTGTTCAACGAGCGCGGATACGACGGCACCTCCATGGAGCACCTCTCCCGTGCCGCGGGGATCTCCAAGTCGTCGATCTACCACCACGTCAAGGGCAAGGAAGAGCTGCTCCGGCGGGCCATAAGCCGTGCGCTGGACGGGCTGTTCGGCATCCTCCAGGAGCCGGGCGCGCGCGAGGGCCGGGCGATCGAGCGGCTGGAGCACGTGACCCGGCGCACCGCCGAGGTGCTGATGGAGGAGCTGCCCTACGTCACGCTGCTCCTGCGGGTCCGCGGCAACACGGACACCGAGCGATGGGCCATGGAGCGCCGGCGGGAGTTCGACCACCAGGTCGCCGATCTGCTCAAGCGGGCGGCCGCCGACGGCGACCTGCGCGCCGACGTGGACGCGCGGCTGGCGACCCGGCTGCTCTTCGGCATGATCAACTCCATCGTGGAGTGGTACCGGCCCGGCCGGGGCGGGGCCGCGGGAGCCGACGAGGTGGCCGAGGCCGTGGTCCGCACCGCCTTCGCGGGACTGCGCGTCCCGGACAGCTAGACAGCCCTAGGGGGTGTCTCGCCGATCATGCCGGGCTCCCGACGCCTGGCACGGCACCTCGCGGCCCCGCGCTCGTCGCACGCAGCGCCGCTGCGCTCTCCTCACGCGGGTTGCGATGTACCGCTCGCTGATCCGGCCTGATCGACAAGACACCCCCTAGACCTCCGGGTCCAGGTCCGTTTCCTCGAAGACCAGCAGGGTGCGGGTGCTCAGCACCTCGGGGATGGCCTGGATCCGAGTGAGGACCAGTTCGCGCAGCGAGCGGTTGTCCTCGGTGTGCACCAGCAGCAGCACATCGAAATCCCCGCTGACCAGGGCGATATGGGCGGCTCCCGGCAGCATCCCGAGCTGTTCGCGCACGGTGCGCCAGGAGTTCTGGACGATCTTCAGCGTGATGTACGCGGACGCCCCCTGCCCGGCCCGCTCCTGGTCCACCCGGGCGCTGAAGCCCCGGATCACCCCGTCGTCCAGGAGCCGGTTGATCCGGGCGTAGGCGTTGGCGCGCGAGACGTGGACCTGCTCGGCCACGGACCGTATGGAGGCCCGGCCGTCCGTCCGGAGCAGTCGCAGGATGTCACGGTCGATGGGGTCCAGGGGACGCGCGGGATGTTTGCCGCCCGGATTGGCCATCTGTTCGTCCTGCATACCGCCCCGCCTCCCCTTCATGGACGTCCTGTCTTCATCACAGGCTGTGCAGAACCGTTTGTCCACAGGCTCGGGTCGCCTGTAGCCAAAATGCGTCAACGACCGAACAATCGGTAGGTGAGGGCGCTGCCGCACGGCACGCCCGCCCTCCAGCAGTCTGCCCGCCCAGGAGGTCGTGTCATGACGGTCCTAGAGCAGCCCGGCGCCTACCACCCCACTCCCCCGCCCGCATGGCGGCCCCGCACCGACGCCGCACCGCTGCTGCCCGACCCCGAGCCGTACCGCCTGCTGGGCACCTCCGCCGCCGCCGATCTCGCCCCCGACCTGCTGACCAGGCTCCACCGGGAGCTGGTGCACGGCCGCCGCTACAACGTGCAGGCCACCGCCCTCACCCGGCAGGGCAGGCTGGCCGTCTACCCCTCCTCGACCGGGCAGGAGGCCTGCCAGGTGGCCGCCGGTCTGGTGCTGGAGGAGCGCGACTGGCTCTTCCCCAGCTACCGCGACACCCTGGCCGCCGTCGTCCGCGGGCTCGACCCCGTCCAGGCCCTCACCCTGCTGCGCGGCGACTGGCACTCGGGCTACGACCCCCGGGAGCACCGGGTCGCCCCGCTGAGCACCCCGCTGGCCACCCAGTTGCCGCACGCGGTCGGCCTGGCCCACGCCGCGCACCTCAAGGGCGACGACGTCGTGGCGCTCGCCCTGGTCGGCGACGGCGGCACCAGCGAGGGCGACTTCCATGAGGCGCTCAACTTCGCGGCCGTCTGGCAGGCCCCGGTCGTGTTCCTGGTCCAGAACAACGGCTTCGCGATCTCCGTTCCGCTCGCCAAGCAAACGGCCGCCCCCTCCCTGGCCCACAAGGCGGTCGGCTACGGGATGCCCGGGCGGCTCGTGGACGGCAATGACGCGGCCGCCGTCCACCAGGTCCTCGGCGAGGCCGTCCGCCGGGCCCGCGGCGGGGGCGGCCCCACCCTGGTCGAGGCCGTCACCTACCGGATCGACGCCCACACCAACGCCGACGACGCCACCCGCTACCGTTCCGACGCCGAGGTCGAGGCATGGCGCGAACACGACCCGGTCGCGCTCCTGGAGGCCGCCATGCGGGACCGCGGGCTGCTCGACGACGACGGCGCCCGGGCCGTGCGCGAATCCGCCGAGCGGCTGGCCGCCGATCTGCGGACCGGCATGCACCAGGACCCGGTCCTCGACCCGCTGGAGCTGTTCGAGCACGTCTACGCCGAGAAGACCAGCCAGCTGCGGGAGCAGGCGGCGCAGCTGCGGGCCGAGCTCGACGCCGAGGGGGAGCGATGACCACCGCCACCGAGCGCAAGCCCGCCACCATGGCCCAGGCCCTCGGCCGGGCGCTGCGCGACGCCATGGCCGCCGACCCGGCCGTCCATGTCCTCGGCGAGGACGTCGGCACCCTGGGCGGCGTCTTCCGGATCACCAGCGGGCTCGCCGAGGAGTTCGGCGACGACCGCTGTACGGACACCCCGCTGGCGGAGGCGGGGATCCTGGGCACGGCCGTCGGCATGGCCATGTACGGGCTGCGGCCCGTTGTGGAGATGCAGTTCGACGCCTTCGCCTACCCCTCCTTCGAGCAGCTCGTCAGCCATGTCTCCCGCATGCGCAACCGCACCCGGGGTGCGGTGCCGCTGCCGCTGACCGTGCGCGTGCCGTACGGGGGCGGCATCGGCGGCGTCGAGCACCACAGCGACTCCTCCGAGGCGTACTACATGGCCACCCCCGGCCTCCATGTCGTCGCCCCGGCGACCGTCGCCGACGCCTACGGGCTGCTGCGGGCCGCCATCGCCTCCGACGATCCGGTCGTCTTCCTCGAACCGAAGCGGCTGTACTGGTCCAAGGCCGACTGGGACGCCGACCACCCGGCCGAGGTCCCGCCGATCGGGCGGGCGGTGGTCCACGCCGGGACCGGCGGGGGCCGCAGCGCCACGCTGATCTCGTACGGGCCCTCCGTCCCGGTGTGCCTCGAAGCCGCCGAGGCGGCGCGGGCCGAGGGCTGGCGCCTGGAGGTCGTGGACCTGCGCTCGCTCGTGCCTTTCGACGACGAGACCGTGTGCGCCTCCGTGCGCCGGACCGGGCGCGCGGTCGTCGTCCACGAGGCCGCCGGTTTCGGCGGTCCCGGCGGCGAGATCGCCGCCCGTGTCACCGAGCGGTGCTTCCACCATCTGGAGGCGCCGGTGCTGCGGGTCGCCGGATTCGACATCCCGTATCCGCCGCCGATGCTGGAGCGGCACCATCTGCCCGGCGTGGACCGGGTGCTGGACGCCGTCGCCCGACTCCAGTGGGAGTCGGAGTGGACCGAGGGGAGCGCGGTCTGATGGCTGTCGTGCGGGAGTTCACGCTGCCCGACCTGGGGGAGGGGCTCACCGGGGCGGAGATCGTGCGCTGGCTGGTCGAGGTCGGCGACGTCGTGGCGGTCGACCAGCCGGTCGTGGAGGTCGAGACCGCGAAGGCCATGGTGGATGTGCCGTGCCCGTATGCCGGGGTGGTGACCGCGCGCTTCGGGGAGGAGGGCACGGAGCTGCCGGTGGGTGCGCCGCTGCTGACCGTGGCGGATTCCGGTGTGTCCGGTGAACCGGGTGCGGGGGGTGCTTCCGCCGAGGAACGCGGCACGGAAGCCGCCGTGTCGTCCGGCGGACCGGGCGCGGGGGGCGGTTCCGGCAATGTGCTCGTCGGCTACGGCACGTCCGCCCCCGCCGAGCGGCGCCGCCGGGTGCGTCCTGCCAACGGGGAGGCGGCGGCGCCGACCGCGGAGGGTCCCGTTCCGGTGATCTCTCCCCTGGTCCGGCGGCTTGCCCGGCAGCATGGCATCGACCTGCGGCAGCTGGTGGGCTCCGGGCCCGAGGGCCTGATCCTGCGCGCCGACGTCGAGCGGGCCATCCCCGGCACCGCGGAGCCGGTGAGCGAGGAGCGAGAGGAACGCGGGGAGCGCATCCCGCTGCGCGGGGTGCGGGGCGCCGTGGCCGACAAGCTCGCGCGCAGCCGCCGCGAGATCCCCGACGCCACGTGCTGGGTGGACGCCGACGCGACCGAGCTGCTCGCCGCCCGTACGGCCATGAACGCCGCGGGCGGCCCCAAGATCTCCGTGCTCGCCCTGCTGGCCCGCATCTGCACCGCCGCCCTCGCGCGCTTCCCCGACCTGAACGCCACGGTGGACAGGGAGCGCCGCGAGGTCGTCCGGCTCAGCGAGGTGCACCTGGGGTTCGCGGCGCAGACGGACCGCGGTCTCGTCGTCCCCGTCGTCCGGGACGCCCACAAGCGCAGCGTCGAGGGGCTGGCCGCCGAGATAGCGCGGCTGACCGAGGCCGCGCGAGCGGGCGCGCTGTCCCCCTCCGACCTCACGGGCGGCACGTTCACGCTGAACAACTACGGCGTGTTCGGGGTCGACGGCTCCACGCCGATCATCAACCACCCCGAGGCCGCCATGCTCGGCGTCGGACGGATCGCCCCCAAGCCGTGGGTGCACCACGGCGAACTGGCGGTCCGCCACGTCGTGCAGCTGTCGTTCACATTCGACCACCGGGTGTGCGACGGCGGGACGGCGGGCGGGTTCCTGCGCTATGTGGCCGATCGCGTCGAGCAGCCCTCGGTGCTGTTGCGGGGGCTGTAGGGCGGGCCCGGCGCAGCGGCCATACTCGGAGGGTGACGTATGACGCGGTGATCCTGGCCGGGGGTGCCGCCCGGCGGCTCGGTGGCGTGGACAAGCCCGCGCTCCGCGTGGGTGGACGCGCCCTCCTGGACCGGGTGCTGGGGGCCTGCCGGGGCGCCGGGCAGACGGTGGTCGTCGGCCCGCGCCGACCCACCGTGCGGCCCGTCCGCTGGGCGCGGGAGGAGCCGCCCGGCGGCGGTCCGGTCGCGGCCGTCGACGCGGGCGTCCGGGGGACCACCGCCCCCGTCGTCCTCCTGCTCTCCGCCGACCTGCCGTTCCTCACCGGGGAGACCGTGCAGGCCCTGCTCGCCGGGCTCGGGCAGGCCGACGGCGCCGTGCTCACCGACCGGGACGGGCGCGAGCAGCCCCTCGTCGCCGCCTACCGCGCCGAACCGCTGCGGCGTGAGATCGCCCTGCTCGCCACCGAGCACGGCGGCCTCGGCGGGCTGCCGCTCCGGCTGCTCACCGGCGAGCTGAACCTCCACCACATCCCGCATGCCACCGCCTCCTTCGACTGCGACACCTGGGAGGACATCACGACAGCCCGTGCGCGCATCAGGGAGCATGGACGCGTGCTGGAAGAATGGATCGCCGCAGTCAAAGCGGAACTCGGGATCGACCTCGATGTCGACACCGCCGCCCTCCTCGACCTCGCCCGGGACGCCGCGCACGGCGTCGCCCGGCCCGCCGCCCCGCTGACCACGTTCCTCGTCGGCTATGCCGCCGCGCAGCAGGGCGGCGGTCCCGAGGCCCTGGCCGACGCCAGCCGCAAGGCGGCTGCCCTGGCGGCGCGTTGGGCTGACGAGGAATGACGCGGCGGGACCCCCGCTCCGGGGATGCCGACAGGCTCGATCGCCAGGTCGACGAGGCCCTGGCCCTGGCCAACGAGAAGGCCACCACCCAACGGGCCTCGCCGCCCCCGGACGTGCCCGACCCCGAGCTGGGCTGGCCCCCGCCGAGCGTGGCGCGCACCCTCCGCCACGGCGACCCCGAGCCCGGGCCCAAGGTGTCCGGGGAGGCGCCCCGGGCGGCGCCCGGGGACGAGCCCGACGAGGCGCTGGGCTGGCCGCCGCCGAGTATCAGGCCATCGGGCGGGGAGCCGCCGCGTCCGGGAGGGGGCGGCGGGGGCGCGGGAGCGGGGTTCCTGGACACTGACGTGCATGGGAGGGGCCGCAAAGCTCCGGACGACGTCGCGCCTCCGGGCTCCCGGCGCCGTACCCAAGCGGTCCGTACCCAAGCGGTCCGGGACCAAGCGGTCCGGGACCACGCGGTCCGGGACCACGCGGTCCGGAACGATGCCGTCCAGGACCCTCGTCCCGGAGGCCCCGTACCCGCACCCGACAACCCACCCGACAACGCACCCGACGCGCACCCACCCGAGGCTCCCCTGACTGCCTGGCCAGACGCCCGCCGTATCGCCGCCCGAGCCGCTCCCGCCAGGGCCGCCGCGGCGCCCGTCCTGCGGGCGCTGGACGACGCGCTCGGGCACGTCCTCGCCGAACCCCTCACCGCGCTGACCGACCTGCCGCCGTTCGACACGTCCGCCATGGACGGCTGGGCCCTCGCGGGCCCGGGCCCGTGGCGGCTCACGGCGGGCCGGACGGGGCGCGGGATCCTGGCGGGCACCGGCGCGGTCGAGCCGCTGTCCGACGGGCACGCCGTGCAGATCGCCACCGGGGCCCGGATCCCGCCCGGCGCCACCGCCGTGCTGCGCACGGAGTACGGCGCGGACACCGGCGACGGCTGGCTGTACGCGGCGAAGGCTCCGCAGCCGGTCGGCTTCGGGCAGGACATCCGCCCCCGCGGCCAGGAGTGCCGCAGCGGCGATCAGCTGCTGCCCGCGGGCACACGGGTCACGCCCGCCGTGCTGGGGCTCGCGGCCGCCGCCGGGTACGACGAGCTGGCGACCGTGCGCAGGCCGCGGGTGGAGGTGCTGGTCCTCGGGGACGAGCTGCTGCACCGGGGGCTGCCCCGCGAGGGCGGCATCCGGGACGCGCTGGGGCCCATGCTGGGGCCGTGGCTGCTGGCGCTGGGCGCGGAGGTGTCGGCCACCCGCCGGATCGCCGACGAGGCGGACGCGCTGTACGCGGCGATCGACGGCTCGTCGGCCGACCTCGTCGTGACGACGGGCGGCACCGCGGCGGGCCCCGTGGACCATGTGCACCCCACGCTGCACCGGCTGGGGGCCGAGCTGCTGGTGGACGGGGTGGAAGTGCGGCCGGGCCATCCGATGCTGCTGGCCCGCCTCGCGCCCGAACGGCATCTGGTCGGCCTGCCGGGCAATCCGCTGGCCGCCGTATCGGGGCTGCTGACGCTCGCGGAGCCGCTGCTGCGGACGCTGACGGGCCGCCCCGCGCCCGAGCGCCGCCCGGCCCCGCTCGCCGAGGCGGTGAGCGGGCATCCGCACAACACCCGGCTGGTGCCGGTGGCGTTCCGGTACGACGAGGCGCGGCCGCTGCGCTTCAGCGGTCCGGCGATGCTGCGCGGCATCGCGGTCGCGGACGCGCTCGCGGTGATCCCGCCGGGCGGGGCCGGGCGCGGCACGGAGGTCGAGGTGCTGGAACTCCCCTGGTCGAACGGGACCGGCGGCACCGGCCGGATCGGCGCCACCGGCGGCCCCGGCGGCAGCGGCCAGGATGACGACGACGATGGCATAGCCACCCAGGAGGGCCCCGCGTGAAGCTGCCCAGTCATGACGCGGCGGCCCGTACGCCACCGGAGGACACCAGTCACCGTGTCCACCTGCCGCGCTACCCGGACGGCCCGCTGCGCCAGGTGAGTCGCCGGCTGCTGCTGGCGCTGCTCGTCCTGGTGCTGACGGTCCTGATCGTCTACCTGGACCGGAGCGGCTACCACGACAACGCCGACGACGACGTCGACTTCCTCGACTCCGTCTACTACTCCACCGTGACGCTGTCCACGACCGGCTACGGCGACATCGTCCCGCACAGCGACAGCGCCCGGCTCACCAACATCCTGCTGGTCACGCCGCTGCGCGTGCTGTTCCTGATCATCCTGGTCGGCACCACGCTCGAAGTCCTCGCCGAGCGCACCCGCGAGCAATACCGCCTGAACCGCTGGAGGTCCGCCTTGCGCGATCACACCGTCGTCGTCGGCTTCGGCACCAAGGGCCGGTCCGCCGTCCAGACGCTCTGCGCGGGCGGGCTGCCCAAGGGCCGGGTGGTGGTGGTCGATCCGAACCACAAGGTGATCGAGTCCGCGACCTCCGAGGGGTTCGCGGGCGTGGTGGGGGACGCGACCCGCAGCGATGTGCTGCTGCGGGCGGAGGCGCAGCGGGCCCGCCAGTTCGTGATCGCGACCCAGCGGGACGATACGGCGGTGCTGGTCACGCTGACCGCGCGGCAGCTCAACAAGGGTGCGAACATCGTGGCGGCGGTGCGCGAGGAGGAGAACGCGCCGCTGCTGCGCCAGTCGGGCGCGGACGCGGTGATCACGAGCGCGAGCGCGGCGGGGCGGCTGCTGGGGCTGAGCGTGCAGTCGCCGACCGCGGGTGCGGTGATCGAGGACCTGATCCAGCAGGGCAGCGGTCTGGACCTGGTGGAGCGCACGGTGGTGAAGGCCGAGGTGGGCAGGTCGGTGCGGGACACGGACGACCTCGTGGTGTCCGTACGGCGCGGGCATCGCCTGCTCGCGTACGACGACCCCGACGCGAGCCCGTTGCAGGCCGCCGACCGGCTGATCACCATCGTTCGCGCGCCGACGCCCCAGGAGTAGCCTCGCGGCCATGTATGCGATCACCATTCCTGAACCCGGCGGCCCCGACGCGCTCCAGTGGACGGAGGTGCCCGACCCCGCGCCCGGCGAGGGGGAGGTCCTGGTCGAGGTCGTGGCCGGCGGCGTCAACCGCGCCGATCTGATGCAGCGGCAGGGCCACTATCCGCCGCCGCCCGGCGCCCCCGCATACCCCGGCCTGGAGTGCTCGGGCCGGATCGTGGAACTGGGCCCCGGCGTCAGCGGCTGGACGGTGGGCGACGAGGTGTGCGCGCTGCTGGCGGGCGGCGGGTACGCCGGGAAGGTGGCGGTCCCGGCGGGCCAGCTGCTGCCGGTGCCCGACGGCGTCGACCTGGTCACCGCCGCCGGGCTGCCCGAAGTGACGGCGACCGTCTGGTCGAACGTCTTCATGATCTCCCACCTCCGGCCGGGCGAGACGCTGTTGGTGCATGGCGGGGCGAGCGGCATCGGCACCATGGCCATCCAGCTCGCGAAGGCGGCCGGGGCACGGGTGGCGGTCACGGCCGGGTCGGCGGAGAAGCTGGCGGCCTGCCGGGAGCTGGGGGCCGACGTACTGATCAATTACCGCGAGCAGGACTTCGTCGAGGAGGTCCGCGGGGCCACCGAGGGCGCCGGGGCGGACGTCGTCCTGGACATCGTCGGGGCGAAGTACCTGGCCCGGAACGTGGACGCGCTGGCCGTCAACGGACGGCTCGCGATCATCGGTCTCCAGGGCGGCGCGAAGGCCGAGCTGAACCTGGTCAAGCTGCTGGGCAAGAACGGGGCGGTGACGGCCGCCGGGCTGCGGGGCCGTCCGCTCGGCGAGAAGGCGGCGATCGTCGCGGCGGTACGGGAGCACGTCTGGCCGCTGATCGGCAGCGGCCGGGTCCGCGCGATCGTGGACCGTACGCTCCCTATGCGGGAGGCCGCGGAGGCGCACCGGCTGCTGGAGTCCAGCGGGCACGTGGGCAAGGTGCTGCTGACGGTCTGAGCGCGGCCCGGGGCCGGGCGGGGCCCGGGGCGGGCCTGCCCTGGCCTGATCGGCCGCGCCCGGAATGCCCGGCTCACCCCGTCGTGTGACGCTCGTCCCGTGAGGCACCTGAGGCACCTGAGACGTCTGAGGCTGCCCGCGGCGTCCCTGCTGGCGGGCGCCGCCCTGCTCGCCGCCCCGCAAGCCGCGGCGCGCGCCGACGACGGCGATCTGGCGGGTACCCGGGCCGGGGAGGGCCGGGCCCACCCCGGCCGGACCGCGGCGCCCACCCCCTCGCCGGACCCCTCGGCCGACCCCGCGCGGCCTTCGCACACCCCGCCCGACCCGGGCGGTCGGCCGAGCGGGCGGGACCAGGCCGACCCGCGCCCGTCGCTGGTTCCGGACTGGACGCCGTCGTCGCTTCGGCTCCCGCATGAGCAGGAGCGGCGAGGGGCGGGGAAGCTGCCCCAGGATGATCGTCCGTACGCCACCGAGCGGACCGCCGCGTCGCCCGGGGACCGGGCGACGCGGGTGCTGCCGCTGGGCACGGGGCTGGCGCTGAGCGGGCTGGGGCTCGGGCTGGCCTTCCTCGGCCTGCGGCTACGGCGCCGCTGAGGGCGCGGCGGGGCGCGGAGCGGGCGCGGCGGGGCTACGGCCGGGGCGCGGGCGGACGGGGAGCGGAGGCGGACGTTCCGGGGCTCTCCGGGGCCCCGGAACGACCCACGGCCTCTCCCGGAGGTGGCGGTGCGGAACAATGGGGGTATGAACCAGCCGATGAACGAACGATCGCAGGAGAGCCCGCACGTCCTGGTCGTCGGTCCGGACGGTATGGCGCTCGGCGGTGTCACTCCTGGCGATGGCAGTGGTGACGACGAGTCGCGCGAGGTTCCCGTGACGGACATGGTCGAACAGCCCGCAAAGGTCATGCGGATCGGGAGCATGATCAAGCAGCTGCTGGAGGAGGTCCGCGCCGCACCTCTCGACGAGGCGAGCCGTGCCCGTCTCAAGGAGATCCACGCCAGTTCGGTCAAGGAGCTGGAGGACGGTCTCGCCCCCGAGCTGATCGGGGAGCTGGAGCGGCTGTCGCTGCCCTTCACCGAGGAGTCCGTCCCGACGGAGGCGGAACTGCGCATCGCCCAGGCACAGTTGGTCGGCTGGCTGGAGGGGTTGTTCCACGGCATCCAGACGACGTTGTTCGCCCAGCAGATGGCGGCCCGCGCACAGCTGGAGCAGATGCGCAGGGCGCTGCCCCCGGGCGTCGGCGGCGGTGAGGACGGCCAGGCGATGGGGCCGGAGCACGGCGGCGCCCGCTCGGGCCCGTACCTGTAGCCGGCGCGCGACCTGACTCCGAACGGCGGGCCGCCCCGGGACCTGAGGGTCCGGGGCGGCCCGCCGTTCGCGCGACGGCAACCGGCCGGGCGGCCAGCCAGTCAGGCGGCGCGAAGTGGCCCACGCCCGCGCCCCCTCATTGGCCCCTGACAGTGGTCCGGCGACCTCCTAAGCTCCGACCGCATGCGCATCTTTCTCGCCGGGGCCTCCGGCGCCGTCGGCCGTCTCCTCGTCCCCCTGCTCGTCGCGGCCGGGCACCAGGTCACCGGAACCGCCCGTACCGCCGGGGGCGCGGAGCGGCTGCGCGCGCAGGGCGCGGCGGCCGTACCGCTCGACGTCTTCGACGCCGCGAGCGTGGAGCGGACGGTCGCGGACGCCGCCCCGGACGCGGTGATCCACCAGCTGACCGCCCTCGCGGGCGGCAACCGCGCCGAGAACGGGCGGATCCGCCGCGAGGGCACCCGGCACCTCGTGGACGCGGCGCGGCGCGCCGGGGTGCGGCGCATCGTCGCCCAGTCCATCTCCTGGGCGTACGAACCGGGCGCGACCCCGGCGGTCGAGTCCACCCCGCTGGACCTGGCGGCCCCGCCACCCCGCGCCGCCATGGTGGGCAGCCTGCGGGCGCTGGAGGAGGCGGTGGCCGGGATCGAGACGCATGTGGTGCTGCGCTACGGCACCTTCTACGGCCCGGGCACCTGGTACGCGCCCGGCGGGGCGCTGGACGCCGTACTGCGCGGCGCGCCCCTGGACGGGCCCGGCGCGCGGCCGGGGTCGGCGATGGTGGGTCAAGTGGTGCCGAACGACGCCATCAGCTCGTTCGTCCATGTGGCGGACGCCGCCCGGGCCGCGGTCGCGGCGCTGGGCTGGCCGAGCGGCGCGGTGAACGTGGTGGACGACGAACCGGCGCCCGCCCGCGACTGGCTGCCCGCGCTCGCCGCCGCCCTCGGCGCCCCGGCGCCCGTTGCGACGACCGGTCGGGAGGGCTGGGAGCGCGGCGCCGACAACACGCTCGCCCGTCGCCTGGGCTGGCGCCCGGACCACCCGACGTGGCGCACCGGATTCCACCACCAGCGGCAGACATGAAAACGGCGTAGCCGGACCGCTTCCGTCCGGCTACGCCGCCGAGCCCTGGATGGCGCGCCGCGTGTCAGTCGTCGGGCATCCCCGTGGAGACCGTCAGCTCGATGGTGTCCGTCTTCGGGTTGTACGGCTCGTAGTTGCGGTACGTGTAGTTGAGGACCGTGCCCTTGCCCCACAGGTTCTCGTCCTGCGTCGTGACGCGGTACTTCCAGCCCGCGGCCCGGATGCACTTCTTCACCGAGTCGACGTAGAGGTTCTGGAAGTCGGGCACGCTGTACGTGCCCTTCTCCTCGCTGTCCTCGTAGGCGTCCGTGCACTTCTCGGGGTCGATCGTCTTCGTCTTGTCGCCCATGCGGAAGCCCGCGGGCTTCGACGACGCGGGGGCGGAGGTCTTCTCGCCGCCACCCTTGCTCGTGTTCTTCTTGCCGCCGTCGTCGCCGCTGAGGGCGATGACCAGGATGACGCCGAGGACCGCGATCGCGGCCACCACGGCGGAGCCTATGATCACGCGCTTGTTGCCGCCGCCACCGCCCGGGGACCCCGGGGACGGGGACGGAGCCGGGCTGGGCGAGATGTTGTACGGCGGCGGGGTGCTCGGGCCGTGGCCGCCCTGGTACGGGGACGCGGGGGCGGCGTACGGCTGCTGGCCCACCGGCATGGTCGGCGGCGGCGGGGTGGACGGGCCGAAGGCCCCGAACTGCCCCGCCCCGGCCTGCGGCTGGTACGGCGTCTGGACGCCGCCGGGGCCCGGCCCGGGGGTCTGCTGGTCGACGGGCGGGAAGACCGCCGCGCCGACGCCGGAGCCGCTGCCGGCGGGCGGGCCGCCGCTGATGATGATCGGGGAGGCGCCGGTCTGGCCGGTACGGGAGACCCGGGCGCACTCGTCGCGCATGGCCTCGGCGGTCGGGAAGCGCTCGTTCGGGTTCTTCTTCAGAACGCGGGCGACCAGCGCGTCCACCGCGGGCGGGATGGACTGGTTGATCGAGGAGGGCGCGACCGGCTCCTCCTGAACGTGCGCGTACGCGATGGCGAGCGGCGAGTCGGCGTCGAAGGGGAGCCGCCCGGTCAGCAGCTCGAAGAGCATGATGCCGACCGAGTAGAGGTCGCTGCGGGCGTCCACGCCGCGGCCCAGCGCCTGTTCGGGCGAGAGGTACTGCGGGGTGCCGACGACCATGCCGGTCTGGGTCATTGAGGTGACCCCGGATTGCATGGCGCGGGCGATGCCGAAGTCCATGACTTTGACCACATTACGCTTGGTCATCATCACGTTACCGGGCTTGATGTCGCGGTGAACCAGCCCCATTTCGTGGCTGATCTCCAGCGCCGCCAGAACATCACCGGTGATTTTCAGCGCCTTTTCGGTCGGCATCGCGCCGTATTGCCGAACGTCGGCGTCGAGGACGGAACGCAGCGGAAGTCCCTCGACGTACTCCATGACGATGTACGGCATGAGCGCGCCGTCGAGCGAATCCTCGCCGGTGTCGAAGACCGAAACGATATTGGTGTGCGTGAGTTTGGCCACCGCCTGGGCCTCGCGGCGGAAGCGCTCGCGGAAGGACTGCTCGCGTCCCAGCTCCGTGTGCAGCGTCTTGATGGCGACCTGGCGGTCCAGCACGGAGTCGTAGGCGAGGTGCACGGAGGCCATGCCGCCCTCGCCGAGGAGATCACGCAATTGATAACGGCCGCCGGCCAGGGAGCTGCCCTGGTAGCGGCCCGGTGCGCCGTGCTGGCTCATGTTGTTACTTCCCCCTCGGCGCACTCCCGCTCAACCCGCACGTTTCGACGCCATGATCTTCGTGTTCCGGATATCGTGGCCAAGTCTGCCCCAGGCCACGGACACGTCAAGCCACGTGCCCGTTCCGTGACCGGATGCTCAAGAACCCGTCACGCGATTTGCAACACTTCACCGTCAACAGGTTTGATGGCCGGTCCATCACGAACCGATGCGCGGCGCGAAGGCTGTAGCGTGCCTAGCAGGAACCGTACCGCCCGCGGGCGGGGCGATCTCGACCAGACCCCCACCTAGACCGAGACGGCGAGGACCGATGGCACAGACCCAGAGCGCCCAGGGGCCCTCCGAACCTGACGCTACCGGGTCCGGAATGTCTGATGTGCCCGAGGCGTGGGGAAATGGTGGACTGGTCGGCGATGGCCGTTACCGTCTCACCGGGCGCCTGGGCCGCGGCGGCATGGCGGAGGTCTTCGCCGCCGAGGACATCCGGCTCGGCAGAACTGTCGCGGTGAAGCTGCTGCGCGCCGACCTGGCCGAGGACCCGGTGTCCAAGGCCCGCTTCACCCGCGAGGCACAGTCCGTCGCGGGGTTGAACCATCACGCGGTCGTCGCGGTGTACGACTCCGGCGAGGACGTCGTCGGCGCGAACACCGTCCCCTACATCGTGATGGAGCTGGTCGAGGGCCACACCATCCGCGATCTGCTGCTGAACGCCGAGGCGCCGCCGCCGGACCAGGCGCTGATCATCGTCTCCGGGGTGCTGGAGGCGCTCGCCTACAGCCATCAGCACGGCATCGTGCACCGTGACATCAAGCCCGCGAACGTGATCATCACCAAGAGCGGCGCGGTCAAGGTGATGGACTTCGGCATCGCCCGCGCCCTGCACGGCGCGCAGTCCACCATGACCCAGACCGGCATGGTCATGGGCACCCCGCAGTACCTCTCGCCCGAGCAGGCGCTCGGCAAGGCCGTGGACCACCGCTCCGACCTGTACGCGACCGGGTGTCTGCTGTACGAACTGCTCGCGCTGCGCCCGCCGTTCACCGGTGAGACTCCTCTTTCGGTCGTTTATCAGCACGTTCAGGACAATCCCGTACCACCGTCCGAAATTTCGGGCGGCCAGGTTCCGCCGGAGCTGGACGGCCTGGTGATGCGCTCGCTCGCCAAGGACCCGGACGACCGGTTCCAGAGCGCCGAGGAGATGCGCGGGCTGGTCCAGTACGCGCTCCAGATGCTCCAGGAGGCGGGCGGCCACACCGGGGTCTGGAACACCGGCCCGGTCACCCAGCACCTCGGCGGCTCCACCGGGGCGATGGGCATGGCGGGCACCACCGCGATGCCGCACCCGGGGCACGGCGACACCTCCCAGCAGCCGATGGTCGCGCCCGGCGCGGGGAACGGCGGCGGGTACGACGGCGGTTACGACGGGGGCTCCGGCCGGGGCCGCCGGGGTGGTGGCCGCGGCAAGCTGTGGCTGATCGCGGCGCTCGCGGTGATCGCCGTGGCGGTCGGGGTCGCGTTCGCGCTGAACCTCGGCGGCAATGACGACAAGGGCAAGCAGCCGAACAAGAACCCGACGGCGACCCAGGAGAAGGAGACGAAGGAGCCGAGCGAGGATCCCACGGAGGAGACGACGGATCCCCCGGAGACCGACGACTCCACCGGCGGTACGGGCGACTACACCCCGTCCCAGGACCCGACCAGCCCCTCGTACACCGGGCAGCCCAGCAATCCGGGGTACCCGAACGAGCCGACCGGCGGCCCGACCGACGTCCCGTCGGACCCGCAGACCACGCCGTCCGACGGCGACAGCCCGACCGCGGAGCCGTCCGACGGTGGCGGGGAGACGACGCCGCCGGACGACGGTGGCGGCGAGCCGACCGGCGGCGGTCTCCCGACCGGCGAGAACGTCGGCTGACCCGACCGGAACCGCCCGAGAACGCCGACTGCCCCGGCACCGCGCGCGGTGCCGGGGCAGTCGCATGCGTACGGGCTCGAGTACGGGAGCCCTCAGCCGCAGAAGGCGTCGCGGACCGCCTCGTACTCCCGCGTCCACCACACCACCAGCGCGGCCGCGGCCGGGAACTGCGGATCGGCGCGGTGGTCGCCGCGCTGGTAGTGCCAGCGCAGCATCCAGAAGTCGTTGAGCCGCTCCCACCACACCCGGTGCACGGCCGCGGCCATCTCGTCGGCCCCGGCGCCCGCCATGCGGCGGTAGGCCCGGGCGTAGGAGCGGACCTTGGTCAGCTCCAGGGTGCCGCCGGGGCGTACGAAGAAGATCGCGGCGGCGCGGACGGCCTCCTCGGCGCGCGGCTGGACCCCCAGCCGGTCCCAGTCGACGATCGCGGCGGGTTCCGTATCGCGGTAGAGCAGGTTCAGCGGGTGGAAGTCGCCGTGCACCCAGCCGGTGGCCGGGATCGCGTCCGCCTCCGGCCGGCGGTGGGCGTGCCGCTCCAGCAGCGCGCGGCGCTCGGTCAGGCGGTGCTCGGCGAGTTCGTCGAAGCTGTCGCGCGGCCGGTGGCCGCGGACCCGCGCCAGCAGCTCGTCGATGACGGCGTAGGTGTCCTCGGGGTCGGCGGCGGGCTCCGGCGGCTCACGGTCGCTGGTCCCGGCCCGCATGACCTGTTCCAGGCAGGTGTGGACGAACCCCAGCAGCCCACCCAGCCGCCAGCACTGGGGCGTGGTCAGCGCGGCGCCGTCGCGGTGCCGTCCGTCGATCCAGGGGTGGAGGGCGTAGCAGCGGCCGCCGATGACGGCGACCGTGCGGCCGTGGGCGTCCGGGACCGGCGGGGCGACCGGCAGGCCGAGGGCGCCCAGCCGCTGGGTGGCCCGGTGCTGGCGGGCGATGGCGGCGCGGTCGCCGTCGAGGTGGTGCTTGAGGAAGAACCGGCCGCGGGTGGTGGCGAGCCGGTAGCCGCGGTTGAGCAGGCCCTCGGTGAGGGGGTCGCAGGACACCGGCTCACCGGCCCGGTCGTAGCGGCGGAGCAGGGCGCTCAGGGTTTCCCCGTCGGGAGCGGCCTCGGCGAGGTGTACATGTGAGCGCGGCACTTGCCAGATGTTAGATCACCCGGCGTCACAGGCCGTGCGGGAGTTGACGCGGCAGGCCGAATGGTGCTTGGGGTGCTCTCGCCGCACAGGGGGCAGGGGATGTCCGCAAAGTCGCGTCGGATCAGCCCGCGGCGTCAGGGGGCGCCTCCCCCAGCGGCGGCTTCGGGAGCGTGCGACCGCAAGGCGGAGGGCGTCCTCGCGGGGGCTCCTCCCGGCGGTAGCCGGGGGACGTGCGCGGGCCCGGCGGGACTTCGCGGGCGCCCCCTAGTGCCGCGTCAGTCAAGGTTTGCCCGGTAGCGAGGCGTCCTGGTGCGGTCAGATGCAAGGCGCCGGATCGGCCTCGTAGTGGGCCTACTCGGTCCGGCGAGCGGGGTGAACCTTGGCTGACGCGGCACTAGTTCTTCTGGGCCTGCATCCGGGCCACGAAGGCGGCGGCCTGCGAGCGGCGCTCCATGCCGAGCTTGGAGAGCAGACTGGAGACATAGTTCTTGATCGTCTTCTCGGCGAGGTGCAGCCGCTCGCCGATCACCCGGTTGGTCAGCCCCTCCCCGATCAGCAGCAGGATCCGGCGCTCCTGCTCGGTGAGGGAGGCGAGCCGGTCGTCGGGCTTGGCGGCGCCGCCGCGCAGCCGCTCCAGGACCCGCGCGGTGGCCACCGGGTCGAGCAGCGAGCGGCCCGCGGCCACGTCCCGGACGGCGGCGAGCAGTTCGCTGCCGCGGATGTCCTTGAGCACGTAGCCGGACGCGCCCGCCATGATCGCGTCGAAGAGGGCCTCGTCGTCGGCGAAGGAGGTGAGCATCATGCAGCGGATGGCCTCGTCGCGCGAACGGATCTCCCGGCAGACCTCGACGCCGCTGCGGTCGGGCAGCCGGATGTCCAGTACGGCGACGTCGGGGCGGGTCGCGAGGATCCGGGCGAGGGCGTCGGCCGCGGTGCCCGCCTCGCCGACCACCTCCATGTCCGGCTCGCTCGCCAGCAACTCGCGCACGCCACGTCGTACGACTTCATGGTCGTCGAGTAGGAAAATCCTGATTTTTCCTTCTTCGCGCACGGCTCCAGTCTCACATACGGAGTCTTCCCGTGCCTTTGTCCAGCGGGATAACGTGCGGAGGGCCGACGGTCGGCAAGGCTGTGACCAGTGGATGTTCACCCAACCGCGCGATTTACTTGGAAATCCAAGCAAAATTGCAGGTCAGGTGGGGTTTCGCAGAGATGCGGAGCACTGGGTAACGTGCCTTGTGCGGGGCCGACCGCCGGGAACCTGTCACGCCCGGACGGACGTTTCGTCGCACCCACCCCGTGCGTCGTCGTCGGACGGGCGAGCCGCAACTGGCCGCCGGCGGATCCCGGAGGCCGGACAGACGGAGGAGCACACGTGACCGTGGAGAGCACTGCCGCGCGCAAGCCGCGCCGCAGCGGAGCCAAGCGCAGCACCAGCGCGCGGAGCACGAAGAAGCAGTCGGCGGAACCGGAACTCGTACAGCTGCTGACCCCGGAGGGCGAGCGCGTCGAGCACCCCGACTACGCGATCGACCCGACCCCCGACGAGCTGCGCGGCCTGTACCGGGACATGGTGCTGACGCGGCGCTTCGACGCCGAGGCCACCACCCTTCAGCGCCAGGGCGAACT
The DNA here is from genome assembly GCF_052851135.1 of Streptomyces sp. BRA346. Taxonomy (NCBI): domain Bacteria; kingdom Bacillati; phylum Actinomycetota; class Actinomycetes; order Kitasatosporales; family Streptomycetaceae; genus Streptomyces; species Streptomyces sp. BRA346. The sequence goes on from NZ_JAIWIH010000025.1 coordinate 184,083, forward strand.
GGGCCTGTGGGCCTCCCTGCTCGGCCAGGAGGCCGCGCAGATCGGCTCCGGCCGGGCCCTGCACGACGACGACTACGTCTTCCCGACCTACCGCGAGCACGGCGTCGCCTGGTGCCGCGGGGTCGACCCGACCAATCTGCTGGGGATGTTCCGCGGGGTGAACCACGGCGGGTGGGACCCCAACAGCAACAACTTCCACCTGTACACCATCGTCATCGGCTCGCAGACGCTGCACGCCACCGGCTACGCGATGGGCGTGGCTAAGGACGGCGCGGACTCCGCCGTGCTGGCCTACTTCGGTGACGGGGCCTCCAGCCAGGGCGACGTCGCCGAATCGTTCACCTACTCCGCCGTCTACAACGCCCCGGTCGTCTTCTTCTGCCAGAACAACCAGTGGGCCATTTCCGAGCCCACCGAGAGGCAGACCCGGGTGCCGCTCTACCAGCGCGCCCAGGGCTACGGCTTCCCGGGCGTCCGGGTGGACGGCAACGACGTGCTCGCCTGCCTCGCCGTCACCAAGGCGGCGCTGGAGCGGGCCCGCACCGGCCAGGGGCCGATGCTCGTGGAGGCGTTCACCTACCGGATGGGCGCCCACACCACCTCCGACGACCCGACGCGCTACCGCTCCTCCGAGGAGCGCGAGCTGTGGGAGACCAAGGACCCGATCCTGCGGCTGCGCACCCTCCTCACCAACGAGAAGCTGGCGGACGACGCGTTCTTCGCCGCCCTGGAGCAGGAGTCCGACGCGCTCGCCAAGCGGGTGCGCGAGGCGGTCCGGTCCATGCCCGACCCCGACGACATGGCGCTGTTCGAGCACACCTACGCCGACGGCCATGCGCTCGTGGACGAGGAGCGGGCGCAGTTCGCCGCGTACCAGGCTTCGTTCGTCACCGCTGAGGAAGGCATCTGACATGGCAGCCGAGAAGATGTCGCTCTCCAAGGCGATCAACGCGTCGCTGCGCACGGCGCTCGAAAGCGACCCCAAGGTCCTCATCATGGGGGAGGACGTCGGCAAGCTCGGCGGCGTCTTCCGCGTCACCGACGGGCTCCAGAAGGACTTCGGCGAGGACCGGGTCATCGACACCCCGCTGGCCGAGTCCGGCATCGTCGGCACCGCGATCGGGCTCGCGCTGCGCGGCTACCGCCCGGTGGTGGAGATCCAGTTCGACGGTTTCGTCTTCCCCGCGTACGACCAGATCGTCACGCAGCTCGCCAAGATGCACGCGCGGTCGCTCGGCAAGGTCAAGATGCCGGTCGTCATCCGCATCCCGTACGGCGGCGGCATCGGCGCGGTCGAGCACCACAGCGAGTCCCCCGAGGCGCTGTTCGCGCACGTCGCCGGGTTGAAGGTGATCTCGCCCTCCAACGCCTCCGACGCCTACTGGATGCTCCAGCAGGCCATCGGCAGCGACGACCCGGTGATCTACTTCGAGCCCAAGCGCCGCTACCACGACAAGGGCGAGGTCGACACCTCGTCGATCCCCGGCCCGCTGCACGCCGCCCGGGTGGTGCGGCCCGGCACCGACCTCACCCTCGCGGCCTACGGCCCGATGGTGAAGGTCGCGCTGGACGCGGCCGCGGCCGCCGCCGAGGAGGGCACGTCGCTGGAGGTCGTGGACCTGCGGTCGATGTCCCCGATCGACTTCGACACGGTCCAGCAGTCGGTCGAGCGAACCGGCAGGCTGGTCGTGGTGCATGAGGCGCCGGTCTTCCTGGGGACCGGCTCGGAGATCGCCGCGCGCATCACCGAGCGGTGTTTCTACCACCTCCAGGCCCCGGTGCTGCGGGTCGGCGGCTATCACGCGCCGTACCCGCCCTCGCGGCTGGAGGACGAGTACCTGCCCGACCTGGACCGGGTGCTCGACGCCGTAGACCGTGCGTTGGCGTACTGAAGGGCTTGAGGAGATCGTGACGATGACCGCAGTCGAACAGCGCTTCCGTGAGTTCAAGATGCCCGACGTGGGCGAGGGACTGACCGAGGCCGAGATCCTCAAGTGGCTGGTGGCGCCGGGCGACACCGTGACCGACGGTCAGGTGGTCTGCGAGGTCGAGACCGCGAAGGCCGCGGTGGAGCTGCCCATCCCGTTCACCGGGGTGGTGCACGAGCTGCGTTTCGACGAGGGCGCCACCGTGGACGTGGGCACGGCGATCATTTCAGTGGACACCGACCCGGGCGCCGGAGAGGCGCCCGCGCCCGCCGCCGCGCCGGAACCCGCCGCCGAGGCGCCCGCCGAGGCCGAACCGGAGGGGCGCCAGGCCAACCTGGTCGGCTACGGCGCCGCGCCCTCCTCCACCAAGCGCCGCCCCCGTAAGGCCCAGCCGGGGGCGCAGCGCCCGGCGGCCGAGGCACCCCGGGCCCCGGCCCCCGCGGCGCCCGCCGCCCCGGTGCGCCCGGAGCCCGGCCCCGACCTGAACGGCCGCACCGGGACCGCCCGTCCGCTGGCCAAGCCCCCGGTCCGCAAGCTCGCCAAGGACCTGGGCATCGACCTGGCGACGATCACCCCGACCGGCCCGGGCGGGATCATCACCCGCGAGGACGTCCACGCGGCCGTGGAAGCCCCCGCGGCCGCCCCGGAGCCCGCCGCCCCGGTCGCGGGCGCGCGGGAGCGCCGGGTGCCCGTGAAGGGCGTACGGAAGGCCACCGCGCAGGCGATGGTGGACAGCGCCTTCTCCGCCCCGCACGTGACGGAGTTCGTCACCGTCGACGTCACCCGCACCATGAAGCTGGTCGCCGACCTCAAGCAGGACCCGGAGCTGGCCGGGCTGCGGGTGAACCCGCTGCTCCTGGTCGCCAAGGCGCTGCTGGTGGCGATCAAGCGCAACCCGGACGTCAACGCCTCCTGGGACGAGGAGAACCAGGAGATCGTCTACAAGGACTACGTCAACCTGGGCATCGCGGCCGCCACCCCGCGCGGTCTGATCGTCCCGAACATCAAGGACGCGGACGCCAAGACCCTGCCCCAGCTGGCCGAGGCCCTCAGCGACCTGGTGTCCACCGCCCGCGAGGGGAAGACGAGCCCGGCGGCCATGACCGGCGGCACGGTGACCATCACCAACGTCGGCGTCTTCGGCATCGACACCGGCACCCCGCTCCTCAACCCCGGGGAGTCGGCCATCCTCGCCTTCGGCGCGGTCAAGCTCCAGCCGTGGGTCCACAAGGGCGAGGTCAAGCCGCGCCAGGTGACGACCCTCGCGCTCTCCTTCGACCACCGGCTGGTCGACGGCGAGCTGGGCTCCAAGGTGCTCGCGGATGTCGCGGCCATCCTGGAACGCCCCAAGCGCTTGATCACCTGGGGTTAGGGCGAAGGTACCCCCCGTCCGCATGGCGGACGGGGGATACGCAGGCATACCTGTTGTATCTATGCTGTGCGCATCATGAGTTCCGCCGATACGGCCATCAAGCCGCCGCCCGCCGCCGAACGCGTCTACACCCATGTCAAACAAGCCGTCCTGGAGCGCCGCTACGAGGGCGGCACGCTGCTGAGCGAGGGCGAGCTGGCCGAGGCCGTCGGGGTCTCCCGTACGCCGGTCCGCGAGGCCCTGCTGCGGCTGGAGGCCGAGGGGCTGCTGAAGCTCTACCCCAAGAAGGGCGCGCTGGTGCTGCCCGTCTCCGCGCAGGAGATCGCGGACGTGGTGGAGACCCGGCTGCTGGTCGAGCAGCACGCGGTGGCCAAGGCGGTACCGGCCGGGCCGCAGCTGCTGGCACGGCTGGAGGAGCTGCTGGAGGAGCAGAAGGGGCACGCGGCGACCGGCGACCTGGCCGCGTTCGCGGCCGCCGACCGCTGCTTCCACGCGGAGATCGTCCGCGCCGCGGGGAACACGATCCTGGCCCAGCTGTACGACCAGCTGCGCGACCGGCAGCTGCGGATGGGCGTGGCCACCATGCACGCCGAGCCCGACCGGATCGCCAAGAACATCACCGAGCACACCGAGATCCTGGACGCCCTGCGCGCCGGGGACGCGATCTCGGCCGCCGGGTTCGTCCAGCGCCACATCAGCTGGGTGAACACCCTCGCCCGGGGAGACGTGCGATGACCTCGGCCCGATTGCCCGGGGACCCGCCCGGCGGACGGCGTGCCGTCGCCATCTGGGGCCTCGGTGTCGCCGTCTACTTCGTCGCCATCATCTACCGCACCAGCCTGGGCGTGGCCGGGATCGACGCCGCCGAGCGCTTCCACATCAACGCCTCGGCGCTGTCGACCTTCTCCGTGCTCCAGGTGCTCGTCTACGCGGGCATGCAGATACCGGTCGGGCTGATGGTCGACCGGCTCGGCACCCGTAAGGTGCTCGCGCTCGGGATCGTGCTGTTCACCATCGGGCAGTTCGGCTTCGCGCTCTCCCACACGTACACGATGGCGCTGGGCTCCCGGGCGGTGCTCGGCTGTGGCGACGCGATGACGTTCATCAGCGTGCTGCGGCTCGGCTCCCGCTGGTTCCCGGCCCGCCGGGTGCCGCTGGTGGGCCAGATCGCCGGGCTGATCGGCATGGCGGGCAACCTGGTCTCCACGCTGGTGATCGCCCAGACCCTGCACAGCGTCGGCTGGACGCCGACCTTCGCGGGCAGCGCGGTCGCCGGGGTGGTCATCCTCGTCCTGGTGCTGCTCTTCCTCAAGGACCACCCGAAGGGGCACGAACCGCCGCCCGCCACCCGGACGGACAAGAGCTTCGTGCGCCGGCAGATCGCGGACGCCTGGAGCGAGCCCGGCACCCGGCTGGGCATGTGGACGCACTTCACCACCCAGTTCCCCGCCATGGCCTTCCTGCTGCTGTGGGGGATGCCGTTCCTGGTGGAGGCGCAGGGGCTGTCCCGGGCGACCGCCGGTGAACTGCTGACGGTGGTGGTGGTGTCCAACATCGTGATCGGCCTGGTCTACGGGCAGATCATCGCCCGCCACCACGCCGCCCGCACCCCGCTGGCCCTCGGCACGGTCGGCCTCACCGCGCTGGTGTGGGGCACCGCGCTGTTCTGGCCGGGCGACCACGCGCCGCTGTGGATGCTGACCGTCATGTGCGCGGTGCTCGGCGCGTGCGGTCCGGCGTCGATGATCGGCTTCGACTTCGCCCGCCCCGCCAACCCGCCCGAGCGGACCGGAACCGCCTCCGGCATCGTCAACATGGGCGGATTCACGGCCTCGATGAGTACGTTGCTCGCCGTCGGCGTACTGCTGGACATGACCGGTCAGGACTTCCGCATCGCCTTCGCGGTGGTGTTCGTGCTCCAGGCGCTCGGCGTCTCCCAGATCCTGCGGCTGCGCGGCCGCGCGCACCGCAGGGAACGCGAGCGCGTGGTCGCGAGCCGCGTCGAGGCGGTGCACGTACCGGCGTGAGAGCCCGCTTACGGGATCACGGGGCCGGGATCATGGGGCCGGGGTCACGTTGACCGGGTCACGGGGTGATCGCGAAGTGGGCCAGGATGGCGTCGGCCAACTGCTGGTCCCCCTCGACCTTCACCTGTTCGGCGACCGCGTCGGCCCGCACCCGGCCGCAGGCGAGCCGCACGTACGTCTCCCAGTCCAGGGAGAGCGTGACGGACGGGCCCAGCGACACACTGCCGTCGATGGTGGCCCGGCCGTCCGCGTCCACCCGTACGGTGCGCATGAACTCCATCGGGCCGTTCACGTCGAAGACCACCGCCGACTGGGGGCCCGCGCCCGCGTCCTTGGCGACCACCCTCGGCAGCGCCGACAGCAGCACGTCCCGGGTGACGTACGCGCCCGGCGAGTCCAGGTTGCCGGGCTGGTTCAGCGCGCGCCGCAGATCCTGCTCGTGCACCCACACGTCGAAGGCCCGCCGGGTCAGGGCGTCTTCGAGGGACAGTTCGCCACCGCCGGGCCAGCGCACCATGGTGTCCGGCTGCCGCTTCTCGTTGCGCAGCTGGCGGGCCCGCCGGATGACGGTGTACTCCAGCTCGGACGTCATCTCCGGCGCCGTGTGGCAGCGCCGCACATCGACCTGGACTTCCATGTAGCGGCCCAGCTCGCCGGTCATGTGGAACAGATCGCGCGGCAGCGTGTGGATGGGGCGGGGATCGCCGAGCATCTCGCACTCGAGGCCGATCACATGCGAGACGATGTCCCGCACCGACCACCCCGGGCATTCGGTGGCGCGGTTCCATTCGCTCTCGGGGAGCGGGGTCACCAACTCCGATATGGCGTCGATGGAATGCGTCCAGGCGTCGATGGAGGTCTGAAGGCTGGGATGGACGGTCACGGGACCCCTCGGGCGGTTGGTACGCGGGCTGGGTGCAGGTGTGTGGCTTCAAGTTACGCTGCCCACGCGCGCGAGGGCAGTGCTTCGAGTCCGATCGTAGGCCCGGAACGGCCCCCAGGCCCTGTCCGGCGGGTCTTCGCGGGGCCGCGACGCCTGGCACCGCACCTCGCTGCGTTGTCGGATCGTCCGAGTACGCCCAGTACGAGGACGATCCTCCGCCTTGCGATGCTCCCCCAGCTACCGCTGGGAGGTGCCCCCTGCACAGACGCCGCGGCCTGATCCACGAAGACCCGCCGGACAGGACCTGGCCTCGTGTCGGCGGCGGCCGTCATCGGACCCCGCGCGCCGGACCGGGACGGACCGGGGCGAGCCGGTCGAACCGGCCCGGGGGAATGCCATCCGCCCAGCTGATGTTGGATGGGGATATGGCTCCACGTGCACGCGTCCGCGCCCCCGAACTGACCGGTCGGGGCGGCTGGCTCAACACCGGCGGGAAAGACCTCACCCTCGCGGATCTGCGAGGCCGCATCGTCATCCTCGACTTCTGGACGTTCTGCTGTGTGAACTGTCTGCACGTCCTGGACGAGCTGCGCGAGCTGGAGGAGAAGCACCGCGACACCGTCGTGATCGTCGGGGTGCACTCGCCGAAGTTCGTCCACGAGGCCGAGCACCAGGCCGTCGTGGACGCCGTCGAGCGGTACGGGGTGCACCACCCGGTCCTGGACGACCCGGAGCTGACCACCTGGAAGCAGTACGCGGTCCGCGCCTGGCCCACCCTCGTCGTCATCGACCCCGAGGGCTACGTGGTGGCCCAGCACGCCGGCGAGGGCCACGCCCACGCCATCGAGACCCTCGTGGGGCAGCTGGAGACCGAGCACGCCGCCAAGGGCACGCTGCGCCGCGGCGACGGCCCCTATGTACCGCCGGAGCCGGTCCCCACCGAGCTGCGCTTCCCCGGCAAGGCGCTGCTGCTGCCCGGCGGCACCTTCCTGGTCTCGGACACCACCCGCCACCAGCTGGTGGAACTGGCGGCCGACGGCGAGAGCGTGCTGCGGCGCATCGGCACGGGCGAGCGCGGCCTCGACGACGGCCCGGCGGACCGGGCCCGGTTCAGCGAGCCGCAGGGGCTCGCCGCGCTGCCCGACGGCACGGTGGCGGTCGCCGACACCGTGAACCACGCGCTGCGCCGCTTCGACCCCGCGACCGGCGAGGTCACCACGCTCGCCGGGACCGGCCGCCAGTGGTGGCAGGGCTCGCCCGCCGAGGGGCCCGCCCGCGACATCGACCTGTCCTCCCCCTGGGACCTGGCCTGGTTCGACGGCCTGCTGTGGATCGCCATGGCGGGCGTGCACCAGCTGTGGACGTACGACCCTCAGGCCGGGACCGTACGGGCCGCCGCCGGGACCACCAACGAGGGCCTGGTGGACGGGCCCGCGGACCAGGCGTGGTTCTCCCAGCCGTCCGGGCTCGCCGCGTCCGGCGACCGGCTCTGGGTCGCCGACTCCGAGAGCTCCGCGGTGCGCTGGGTCGAGCGGGACGGCGACGGCTTCGCCGTCCGTACCGCCGTCGGCACCGGGCTCTTCGACTTCGGCCACCGGGACGGCGCGGCCGACCAGGCCCTGCTCCAGCATCCGCTGGGCGTCACCGCGCTGCCCGACGGCTCGGTCGCCGTCGCCGACACCTACAACCACGCGCTGCGCCGCTACGACCCGGCCACCGGCGAGGTCTCCACGCTCGCCACGGATCTGCGCGAGCCGTCCGACGCGGTGCTGGTCGACCGGGACATCGTGGTGGTGGAGTCGGCCCGGCACCGGCTGACCCGGCTGCGGCTGCCCGAGGAGGCCGTACGGGTCGAGGCGGTGGCCCACCGCACCCGGCGCGCCGCCACCGACATCGCCCCGGGCACGCTCCGGCTGGACGTGGTCTTCCAGGCGCCCGCGGGCCAGAAGCTGGACACCCGCTACGGCCCCTCCACCCGGCTGCTGGTCAGCTCCACCCCGCCGGAGCTGCTGGCGGGCGGCGACGGCGCGGGCACGGACCTGCGCCGGGACCTGGTGCTGGCCGACGGGGTCACCGAGGGCGTGCTGCACGTCTCGGCGATGGCCGCGTCCTGTGACGACACGGAGTCCGATAGCGGCTCCGCCGCGGGCTCGAACGTGTACCCGGCCTGCCATGTGCACCAGCAGGACTGGGGCGTTCCGGTCCGGGTCACCGAGGGCGGCGCGGCCCGGCTGCCGCTGGTGCTGGCCGGGCTGGACGAGGAGATCTGAGCCAGGAGGTCAGTCGGGGCAGTTGGGGAGCTTCGTGTACTGCACCTGGTCATGATCGATCCGGATGGCCGGGACCCACATCCGCTTGCCGTCTCTTGAGACGCGGAACCACATGCTGCTGTGCCCGCCCGCCTCGTCGGTGACGGTGACGCCGTTGGCGATGCGGCAGTCGGCGCGCAGCACGTCGCCGTGCCAGGCCCGGCCCGTGATGTTGGAGGGGCGGTAGGCCAGGTACGGATCCCCCGCCAGGCCCAGGGAGCAGGCGCGGACGCGCTCGTCCCGGCAGCTCTTCTCGGCGTTGAAGACGGTGATCCGCGCGTTGCCCAGGGTCGCCGGGGGCTTGTCGTTGCCCGACGAGTCCGACGAGTCCGACGACCGCAGCGCGAGCACCCCGGCCGTGGCCCCGGCCGCGACGGCGACCGTGCCCACCGCCGCGAGCGTGAGCCGCAGCCGCCGCCGCGGCCGCGGCCGGTCCTCCGGGGGCGGGGCGGCGGGCCCGGCCCCGGGGTCCGTCTCCACCACCGGTCCGGTGTCGGACTCGGCGGCGGCCTCGTTGGCCCGGTGGAGCAGCTTCACCAGCTCGGGCAGCCGGTCCTCGGCGGTGAAGGAGAGCTTGCCCCACTGGACCAGGAGCCGTTCGTCGGGCAGGCTCTGGCCGCGCAGATAGCGGGAGAGGGAGGAGCGGCTGGCGGGCAGGCGCCCTTCGAGTTCCTTGAGGCTCAGGCCCAGTTCGCCGTGCATGTGGCGCAGTGCGGTCACGAATTCCCGTACCGGGCCGGACAGTTCCTCGGGGAGCGGGGCGAGCGGCTTTCGTCGTGGATTCTCGGACTGATTCGGATGCGCTGGCACGCTTCCCATTGGAGCATGTGGATCATGAACATGACGAGCGACACGTCCACACCCCCGAGGTGGACGTGCCGCTCGTGACCGGAACCGGATCGCCGGCGCATCGGTCCGTGAACTTCCGGATCAGTCCGTGAACTTCCGGGTCAGTCCGTGAACTTCAGCGGCCGGTAGGGCTTGTACTCGCTGCCCGGCTCCAGGCCGTAGGTGCGGGTCGTGTGGTCCGTACCGAAGTCGCCGCGCTGCTCGTACGAGGTGTACGAGGTGTGGGCGTCGTTGTTCCACTTCTCGAACATCACGACATGGCGGGTGTTGTTGTCGCCGGCGGCGTCGATCAGCAGATCGCCCGGCTTGAGGTCGTTCACCGCGATCGGCTTGGTGATGCTGCCGCTGGTGAGGCCCACGGTGTTGGTGCCGGGCGCCTTCAGGCCCAGCGCCATGGAGACATAGCCCGAGCAGTCCTGCCGGTAGCCGTCCTTCCAGATCTTGGCCTGGCTGTACGGGACCCGGCCGCCGCCGTTGGCCGTCAGCCAGGTGGAGGCCCGCTGGAGCGCCTCGGCGCGGGTGCCGCCGGGCTGGGGCGGCTTCGGCGGCTGCTGACCGCCGTTCTGCACGGGGACGCCGGGCAGCGAGTCCTCGGGGATGTCCACCGCGAGGACGCTCAGGAAGCCGTTGACCGGCCCGGTGATGTGGGCCATGTACGTCGAGCAGGTGCTGCCCTCGCACGCCTTCTTGCCGGTGTCGACCTGGTAGTCGGCGGTGATGCGGTCCTGCCCCGCGACATCCTTGTTGATCATGCCTACGGAGGGGCTGCTGGTGTCGGCGGTCTGATGGACGACCCAGCGCGTGCCCCAGGTGGGGAAGTCGGCGGCCGCGGCCGCCTTGGTGCCGAACTCCCCGCTGGTCGTCTTCAGCTTGAGGGCGCTGCCCTTGCCCTTCGCGGCCCCCGTGTCGCGGCTCAGGGCGTTCTTGTCGGCCCCCTGGGCCTTGTCTGCCTTGTCTGCCTTGTCTGGCTTACCTGTCTCGTTTGCCTTCTCCGCCTTCGTGCCATGGCCGCCGGTGTCCCCGTCGCCCGAGCAGCCCACGAGTCCGGCGGCGCCGATACCGGCGGCGGCGATCGTGGGGAGCACCTTGCGCCAGATGGTCCGGCGCCGGGCGGTTGTGGTGGAGTGCGTCATGTGTGGAATCCCCCTGTGACGAAGGGCGCCGACTGGCCGTCGGAGCCGCTCGGTTGAGGCCGCCGGGCGATCCGCCGCGGCGACGGGAACCACTGTGGTCCGGAGGGCGGGGGGTTTCGGGGGAGCCGGTGTCCCATGGGACGTCCCGTTCCGTCACGCGCCCCTGACCTGCTGGGACATGCCCGGGGACGGCCGCGTGCGGGACATCGGAGGCGACTCGGCGGGACATGTCGGGACAGCGGACGGCCCCCGCCGGGGGCGGGGGCCGTCGGGGACACGCAGCCGGGGGGAGGCGGCTGCCTGTCCGTCCGGGAAACCTGTGGGGCCGATTACCAGGTGAGCGCGTCGGAGGCGCTGGTCTGCCAGTACGTCACCTTGGAGGCGCTGTCGACGTACACGCCGCCGCCGGGCAGGGCCACGGTCGTCGAGGCGTCCTGACCCTTCAGGTACACCGTCAGCTCGGACGCCTTGGTGCCGCCGGAGCCCGAGCCGTCGGCGCCGGAGGTGGTGATGCCCGCGTAGGCGGACTCGCCGGGGGCCAGGGTGACGACGGCCTGCGGCTTGCTGTCCTCGACCTGCGGGGTGGCGGCCTGCGCGTCGTCGAAGCGGAGGACGGGGTAGTAGGGGACGGTGCAGTCCACTCCGGCCCGGTTGGTGAACTTCAGCAGCAGGTGGTTCACGGGCCGGTTGACGGACTGGACGCTCACCGCGGCCTTGTTGACATCACAGGGACCGATCTCCTGCTCGGTGCCCGACGCGCCGCCGCCCTTCGTCCCGGCCGCGCTCCCGTTCTGCTTACCGGCCTGCTCCTCGGCGCCGTCGGCACCGCCGGAGCCGCTGCCCTGGGCGCCACCGGTGCCGCTGCCCTGCGCGCCACCGGTGCCCTTGCCGCCCTCGCCCCGGGCTCCGGCGTCGGCGCCGCCCTGGTCCGCCTGGGCCGTGGCCGAGGACTCGGCCCGGCCCGAGCTCTTGGCCCCGGTGCCGTCGTTGTCGCCGCAGGCCGTGAGGGTCAGGCCCGCGGCGACGACGGTCAGACCGGCGGCGACGGAACGGATGGTGCGGGCGTGGCGGGCGAGGAAAGCGGTGGAGTGCGACATGGTGGGTTCCCCCCGGTGAGTCTCGGCTGCTGTCCGGTACGACAACAACTCTGTCCGGGGCCGCTGCCGTCCCGCTGCCGTCCGGCTGCCGACCGCTAACGCCTCACTAACGCCCCGCTGACCGCCCTGGTGTTCATGGCGGACCCGACTCCTCCCGCGGCCCGCCGGAGCCCTCGCCGGACGGCCCGGCGCCCCGGCCGCCGTCGCCCTGGGCGAAGAGTTTCACCAGGTCACTCATGACGTAGCGGTTGGTGGCCTCCTCGTCCAGCAGATGCATCTCGGCAAGCCGCTCCAGGGAGTCCTGGATCAGGTCGGGGTCCGCCCCGGACAGCGCGGCCGCCTCCGCGGTGTTGACCTCCCGGGCGAAACCGGCGCCGAGCACCCGCAGCAGCTGGGCGTCGTCCGCGGAGAGCCGGGCGACCGAGTTGCGCAGCGCGGCCGCCACCCCGGCGTCCTCCGCCGACAGCAGGGCCAGCCGCCGCCGCTCGTCGCGCAGCGCCGTGGCCAGCCGCGCCAGCCGCCACCGCGGCCGGGCCACCAGCTGGGCGGAGGCGGCGCGCAGCGCGAGCGGCAGCCCGTCGCACAACGTCACCAGCTCTTCCGCGGCGGCCGGGTCCTCGGCGACCCGGTCGGGTCCGAGGAGCGCGCCGATCAGGGCCGCGCCGTCCGCGGGGCCGAGCGCGTGCAGCCGTACCGGGCGGGCGGCATCGGTGGCGATCAGCCCGTCCAGCCGGGACCGGCTGGTGACCAGCGTGGCGCAGTGCGGGCCGCCGGGCAGCAGCGGACGCACCTGGGCCGAGCTGCTCGCGTTGTCCAGCACCACCAGCAGCCGCCGCTGGGCCACGAGCGAGCGGTAGAGCGCCCCCGCGGCCTGCTCCGAGGGCGGTATCTGGTCGGCGGGCGTGCCCATGGCGAGCAGGAACTCCCGCAGCACGGCGGCGGGTTCCGCCTCCTCACCGCCGCTGAAGCCGCGCAGATCGGCGAAGAGCCGCCCGTCGGGGAAGGCGGCGGCGTACGCATGGCCCCAGTGCACGGCCAGCCCCGTCTTGCCGACCCCGGCGGGCCCGGTGACGAGGGCGATGCCGCCCTCGGCGGGCAGCCCGGCGGGAGCGCCGCCGTACGGCCGGTCCTGCCCGGCGCCGGGCAGCGCCAGCCGGGTCAGCTCGGCCAACTCCGCGTCCCGGCCCAGGAACCCGGCGGGCGGCCGCGGCAGCAGCTCCGGCACGGGGCCGGAGGCCGCCGCGGGCGCGGCAGACGCGGCCGGGGCCGCCGCCTCGCCCCCGACGCGCGGATCGCGCGGCTCGCGGGGATCGCGCGGTTCACGGGAAGCGCGGGGATCGCGCGGATCGGGCTGCGGTTCCGGCACGGGCGCGGCCCGCAGGATCTCCTGGTACGCGGCGCTCAGCCGCTCCCCCGGGTCGACGCCCAGGTCGTCGGCGAGCATCTCGCGGGTGCGGTGGAACCAGGCGATCGCGTCGGACTGCCGCCCGGTGCGGTACAGCACCAGCATCAGGTCCGCGATCAGCCCCTCGCGCAGCGGGTTGCCGAGGGCCGCCGGGTGCAGCACGCCCGCCGCCTTCTCGTACTCGCCGAGCGCCCCGTGCGCCCGGGCGAGGGCCTCCACGGCGGTCAGCCGCCGCTCCTCCAGGGCGTGCGCGGCCGCCGCGAACGGCGGGCTGGCCACCGTCCCGGTGAGCGCCGGGCCGCGCCACAGCCCGAGCGCCTGCCGCAGCATCGGTACGGCGTCGGCGGGTGCGGACTCGGGGTCGGCGCGGGCCACCAGGTCGTCGAAGCGCACGGTGTCCACGAGCGTGGCGGGCAGCCGGAGCAGATAGGCGGAGCTGTGGGTGGTCAGCTCGACGCCGTGCGCGTCGGCGCCGCCCTCGGCGAGGGCCGCGCGCAGCCGGGAGACATGGCCCTGGATGACGGTACGGGCGTGGGCGGGAGGCTCGTCCTCCCACAGACCCGCGACCAACTGCTCGACGGAAACGGTCGAGTTGGGGCGCAGGAGCAGCATCGCGAGCACGCTGCGGCGCTTGGCCGGTCCCAGCGGAAGCTCGACGGGGGCCTCCACGGGGCCCGTGGTCACGGTCACGGGGCCCAGCAGGGAGAAGTCCAACTCAGCCCTCCAGAAAGGCGGTCAGTGCCTTGGCGAGCAGCCGCGGGTCCTGTGCGCCGCACAGTTCGCGCGCGGAGTGCATGGACAGGATCGCGACGCCGATGTCGACGGTGGCGATGCCGTGCCGGGCGGCGGTGATCGGGCCGATCGTGGTGCCGCACGGCATCGCGTTGTGGGAGACGAAACTCTGCCAGGGCACGCCCGCGCGCTCGCAGGCGGCGACGAAGACGGCCCGCCCGGAGCCGTCGGTGGCGTACCGCTGGTTGACGTTGACCTTGAGGATGGGACCTCCGTTGGGCCGTGGGTGATGGCCCGGTTCATGGCGTTCGGCGTAGTTGGGGTGGACCGCGTGGCCGGTGTCGGAGGACAGGCAGACGGTCCCGGCGAAGGCCCGGGCCCGGTCCTCGTAGCCGCCGCCGCGCGCGTAGACGGAACGTTCGAGCACGTTGCCGAGGAGCGGGCCGTCGGCCCCGGTGTCGGACTGGCTGCCGTTCTCCTCGTGGTCGAAGGCGGCGAGCACCGGGATGTACGGCAGCTCCGGGCGGGCCGCGACGGCGGTGAGCGCGGCCGTCCCGGCGTGCACGGACAGCAGGTTGTCCATCCGGGGCCCGGCGACCAGCTCGCGGTCCCGGCCGAGGTAGGCGGGCGGCTCGACGCTGTGCACCATCAGGTCCCAGCCGGTCACGTCCTCGGCCGCGACCCCGGTCTCCTCGGCCACGAACCGGATGAGGTCGCCCTCCTCGACGCCGCCCAGCCCCCAGATGGGCGTCATGTGGCGCTGCTTGTCGAGCTTGAGGCCCTCGGTGTTCACGGACCGGTCGAGGTGCACGGCGAGCTGCGGCACGCGCAGCAGGGGTCTGTCGACGGTGACGAGATGGCTGGAGCCGTCCCGGAGGGTGATCCGGCCGGAGAGCCCGAGGTCGCGGTCGAGCCAGGTGTTGAGGAGGGCGCCGCCGTAGATCTCGACGGCGATCTGCCGCCAGCCGTGGGCCCCGGTGTCGGGGATCGGCTTGACGCGCAGATTGGGAGAGTCGGTGTGAGCGCCGACAATTCGGTACGGAGTGGACGGGCTCGCGTCCTCCGGCACGTACCAGGCGACGATCGCGCCGCCCCGCAGGACGTACCGCCCGCCCGCCGCGCCGTCCCAGGCCGCCGTCTCCTCGACCTGCCGGAACCCCGCCTTCTCCAGGCGCTCTGCCGTGTTCGCCACCGCGTGGTACGGCGAGGGGCTGGCGCGGAGGAAGGACATCAGGTCATCGGTATGGCCGCGGTCGATGCCGGGGTGTGCGCTCATGACATCAGCATAGATTCGGGACCGCCCCGCCCGCCGGGGAGCCGGTCGCCCAGGGGCGGGTGGTGGAGGGACCCATCCGTGCGTTCCCATTGATCCAATCTGATGAAAGCACGTCAGACCGGCGGTATAAAACTCGCGTATCTGCCGATAGTCCCCTTAACCGCTCACCGACGCACTCAAGGGGACAGCGGATGCGCGTTCTTCGACACCTCCTCGTCGTCCTGGGGTCGCTGCTGCTGCTGTGCGGCGGCGGACAGGCCATGGCGGACCCCGCCGGGCTGCTCCCCGCCGGGCGGCTGCCCGCCCCGGCTCCGGCGCCGGGGCCCACGCCCGATGCCGCGGGGGCGGAGGACGGAGCCGATGCCGGTGCCAAGGGCCACCCGCCCTGTCCCACCACCGACCGCACCGGGGGGACCAACTCCGCGCCCACGCAGCCGTTCCAGCGGTACTACCAGGGCGACTGGCGGCTCGGGCCCGCCGAACTTCCGCGCAGGGGCGCGATCGGGAGGATGGTGCAGGGCTACGAGCGGCTGGACGGCTTGTCCGCCTCCGCGTTCCTGACGTGCTACTGGAACGAGCAGACCGGCGGCTGGTGGTATCCGTACCCGGACGGCTGGGTCCTGCTGAACGGCGTACCGCTCAAGTCCACCATCACCCTGAAGGTGGGTCAGAAGGTCGACCTCTTCGGCAGCGGCTTCGGTCACTTCCTCGCCCCGGCGGGCACCCCGTACGCGGAGCGCGCGCTGCCGCCGAGCAACCTGAACACCTACGATCCGGCGTACCCGTACGGCTATCACCTCTACGAGGTCACCAAGCCGTTCCTGGTGGACGCCGGGCCCATCCGGCCCTGGTTCGGCCAGCCGGGCTTCGGCCTGCAATATCTGACGGGACCGTCGATTCCTCAGCTCGTTGCCGCGGGTAACCTGCGGCCGCTGAACTGACCGCGCATCCTGGTGCCGTGGACAGAACGGAACTCGTCCGGGTGCTGCGCGCCGAGCAGGTCCCGGACGCTTTGTACGACATTCCCGGCGCGGCCGACATCGAAGTCCAGCCGGACGCCTACTACTTCCTGCGGCCCGCGCCGGACGGCGGCTGGGTGACGGGACTGTGGGAGCGCTCGGTGGAGAAGGACGTCACCCGCTTCGCCACCGAGGACGAGGCGTGCCAGGACCTGCTGGCCAAGCTGCGGGCCCGGCCACGGCCGCCCGGGGCCGGGCAGGAGACGATCGAGGAGCTGCTGGCGCAGGGTGAGGAGCTGCGGCGCCAGGCGCGTGAGGAGGTGGAGCGGGCCCTGCGGGAGCACCCGCCCGACAAGGAGGCCTGAAAAGGCGGGAGCCGGCCGCCCCCCGGTGAAGGAGAGGGGCGACCGGCTCCCGGGTCTTTGGAAGCGAGGCCCTGGGACTTAGAACGCCGCCTCGTCCAGGTCCATCAGCTCCTTGGTGACGGACTCGGCCAGCGCGCGCTGCACCGAGACGCCCGGCAGGACCTCGTTGGCGAAGAACTTCGCTGCCGCGATCTTGCCCTCGTAGAACGCCACGTCCTTGGAGGCCGCCGTGCCCAGCTTCTCGGTGGCCACGGCCGCGCCGCGCAGGAGGAGGTAGCCGATCACCACGTCGCCGGAGGCGAGCAGCAGCCGGGTGGCGTTGAGGCCGACCTTGTAGATCGAGGAGACGTCCTGCTCGGTGGCCGAGAGGTCGGTGAGCATGGCGCCCACGATCCCCTCCAGGTCGACCGCGGCCTGGGCGAGCCGGTCGCGGGCCGGGGCCAGCTCCTCGCCGCCGGCGGCCTCCGCCAGGAACTTCTTGATCTCCTCGGAGAGGACGGTCAGCGCCTGGCCCTGGTCCCGGACGATCTTGCGGAAGAAGAAGTCCTGGCCCTGGATGGCGGTGGTGCCCTCGTAGAGGGTGTCGATCTTGGCGTCCCGGATGTACTGCTCCAGCGGGTACTCCTGGAGGTAGCCGGAGCCGCCGATGGTCTGGAGGGACTGCGCCAGCTGCTCGTACGCCTTCTCCGAGCCGTAGCCCTTGACGATCGGCAGCAGCAGGTCGTTGAGGCGGCTGTTGGCCGATGCGTCCTCGCCCGCGGCCTCCTGGACCATGATCTCGTCCTGGACGGAGGCGGTGTAGAGGACGAGCGCGCGCAGGCCCTCCGCGTACGCCTTCTGCGTCATGAGCGAGCGGCGCACGTCCGGGTGGTGGGTGATGGTGACGCGCGGGGCGGTCTTGTCGGTGAAGGCCGCCAGGTCCGGGCCCTGGACGCGCTCCTTGGCGTACTCCAGCGCGTTGAGGTAGCCGGTGGAGAGGGTGGCCATGGCCTTCGTGCCGACCATCATCCGGGCGAACTCGATGATCTTGAACATCTGGCGGATGCCGTCGTGCTTCTCGCCCAGCAGCCAGCCCTTGGCCGGGGTGTCGGCGCCGAAGGTCAGCTCGCAGGTGTTGGAGACGCGCAGACCCATCTTGTGCTCGACGTTGGTCGCGTAGACGCCGTTGCGTGTCCCCAGCTCACCGCTGTCCCAGTCGAAGTCGTACTTGGGGACGATGAACAGGGACAGCCCCTTGGTGCCCGGCCCCGCGCCCTCGGGGCGGGCCAGCACGAAGTGGATGATGTTGTCGGAGACGTCGTGCTCACCGGAGGTGATGAACCGCTTCACGCCCTCGATGTGCCAGGTGCCGTCCTCCTGCTGGACCGCCTTGGCGCGGCCGGCGCCCACGTCCGAGCCCGCGTCGGGCTCGGTCAGCACCATGGTGGAGCCCCACTGCTTGTCCACCATCAGCTGCGCGATCTTCAGCTGCTCCTCGGTGCCCTCGTCGTGCAGCACGCCCGCGAAGGCCGGTCCGGAGGCGTACATCCAGATCGGGGTGTTGGCGCCGAGGATGGTCTCGGCCGAGGCCCACAGCAGGGAGCGCGGGCAGGAGGTGCCGCCGAGGGCCTCCGGCACCCCGAGGCGCCACCACTCGGCGTCCATGTACGCCCGGTAGCTCTTCTTGAACGACTCGGGCAGCGGCGCCGTGTGCGTCTTCGGGTCGAAGACCGGCGGGTTGCGGTCCGAGTCGGCGTAGGAGGCGGCCAGCTCGTTCTCGGAGAGCCGCGATATCTCGGAGAGCACGCTCTTGGCGGTCTCGACGTCCATCTCCGCGAACGGGCCGGTGCCGTACAGCTTGTCGCGGCCGAGCACCTCGAAGAGGTTGAACTCGATGTCGCGGAGATTCGACTTGTAGTGCCCCATGGCGACGGCTCCGTAAGGCTCGGGAGAGGCAGGGACCTCTTCGTGGCGCGGTATCGATCAGCAGAGTCCGGTGCAGTCAATCCGGTGTCGCCATGATGCTACCCGTGGGTAATAAAGGGCAACCCTCAACCCGCCAACTGTGACTCAGTACGCTTCGGTCCATGTACGGCTACGACCAGAACGCGAGCGCAGGGCAGGGTTACGCCGCCCCGCCACCTCCGCCGCAACAGCAGCCGCATTCGTCACACCACTCACAGCCGGGCCCCGGCTACGGTGGGCAGCCGCTGTACCCCGAGCCCTCGCCGCCGTCCCTCGCGGACGCGGTGCGCGCCTTCACCACGGGCTCGATGGCGGCGGAGGACTTCCAGCAGATCTTCGCGACCTCCAAGGTCTACTGTCCGCGCGGTGACAACCCCGGTTTCCTCGCGCTGCACAACACCCAGCAGCCGGTGATCCCGATGTTCACCTCCCTCAAGGAGCTGCGGCGGTACGCGGGCAAGGAGTCCAAGTACTTCGTGATCACCGGTGCCGAGGTGATCGACCTGCTGCCGACCGGCTACGGCTTCGTCCTCGACATGGAGGGTGAGCACCGCATGGTCTTCGACGCGAAGGCGGTGGAGCAGATGGTCGACTTCGCCATGCGGCGCATGTATGGCTGAGGCGTCCATCACACCCCTCGTGTCCCACTAGAGCCGGAATAGGGCCCCTCTTGCGGGTCGTTCAGCCGTCAATTAAGTTGAATGGTGAACGACCGAGGAGGCCGTCATGCCCGCAGTGACCGTAGACAACCCCCTGACCCTGCCCCGGGTCGCAGCCCCCGCCGAGGCGCGCCCGCGCCCGGCGCTCGCCGTCGCCACCGCGCCCAGCGGTTTCGAGGGGGAGGGATTCCCGGTGCGGCGCGCCTTTGCCGGCATCGACTACCAGCACCTCGACCCGTTCATCATGATGGACCAGATGGGCGAGGTGGAGTACGCGCCGGGCGAGCCCAAGGGCACCCCCTGGCACCCCCACCGCGGCTTCGAGACCGTGACGTACCTCATCGACGGCACCTTCGTGCACCAGGACTCGCACGGCGGCGGCGGCACGATCAACGACGGCGACACCCAGTGGATGACCGCGGGCGCCGGGCTGCTCCACATCGAGGCCCCGCCGGAGTCCCTGGTCATGTCCGGCGGCCTCTTCCACGGGCTCCAGCTGTGGGTGAACCTGCCGAGCAAGGACAAGATGATGCCGCCGCGCTACCAGGACATCGGCGGCGCCAAGGTCAAGCTGCTCACCTCCGCCGACGGCGGTGCGCTGCTGCGGCTGATCGCGGGCGACATCGACGGCCACCAGGGGCCGGGCATCACGCACACCCCGATCACCATGCTGCACGTGTCGCTGAACCCGGGCGCCGAGCTGACCCTGCCCTGGCGCGCCGACTTCAACGCCCTGGCCTACGGGCTCGCCGGGCGCGGCACCGCGGGCGCCGAGAAGCGGCCCTTCCGCACCGGGCAGACGGTGGTCTTCGGCGAGGGCGACGCGCTGACGATACGGGCGGACGCGGCGCAGGAGTCGCGCAGCCCCAACTTCGAGGTCGTGCTGCTCGGCGGGCAGCCGATCCGCGAGCCGATGATGCACTACGGCCCGTTCGTGATGAACACCCACGCCGAACTGGCCCAGGCCTTCGACGACTTCCGCGCCGGAAAGCTCGGCACGATACCGGCTGACGCCGAGTAAGCGGGGCCGGGCGCTGTCCCGGGCCCGTGCCTCGGCCCGAGCGGCCGGGCCCGCACGATGCGGCGGCTCCGCCTCCGCAGCCGCCCCGCGGCCCCGGTGACGCGCCGGTCCGCTGCGACTGGCGGCCCGGCGTGGCCCGTGAGGGGCCGCCCTTCCCCGCCGGGCGCGTACCCGTCGGCGGCTCGGGGTGAGAGGGGCCGACCGTGGTCCGGCGTGGGCTTGCCGCGGGCTTACGGCTCCGGCGGGCGCTCGTGCAGTTCGTACCAGATGCACTTGCCGTCGCCGCGCGGGTCGACGCCCCAGGCGTCGGCCAGCATCTCCATCAGCATCAGCCCCCGCCCCGACGACGCGAGTTCGCCGGGGCGGCGGCGGTGCGGCAGCTCGTCGCTGCCGTCCGCGACGTCGAGCCGCAGCCGCCTCGACCCGCGCCGCCCGCTGACCTCGGCGACCAGCAGGGCGTCCCCGTCGGTGTGCACCAGGACGTTGGTGACCATCTCGGAGAGCAGCAGCACCGCCGACTCGACCTGGTCCGGATCCGCCCAGTCGTGCAGCATGTCGCGCAGCTGGCGGCGGGCGCCCGCTATGCGCTCCGGCTCGGCCTGCGCGAGCGTGACCGCGGTACGCCGCACCGGCGCCGAACCGGGTCCGACCAGGCACACCTCAGCGTCCCTGCGGATCAGCAGCAGCGCTATGTCGTCCTCGCGGCGGTCGGCGAGGGGGCCGGTGGTGTGGTGCGAGGGCGGCCCGTGCACGGCCTGCACCAGGGCCTCGGCGAGCGCTTCCAGATCATGGGGGCCGTCGGTCGCGGTCGCCGGGTGCTCGAAGATCGACCGGATCCGGTCCCAGCCGGTCTCCAGGTCGTGGCCGCCGGTCTCGATCAGCCCGTCGGTGCACATCAGCAGCGTCTCGCCGGGCTCCAGCACCACCCGGGTGGTGGGGTAGTCGCCCTCCGGGTCGACGCCCAGCGGCAGCCCGCCCGCGGTGGGGCGGATCATCATCGTGCCGTCGGCCAGCCGG
Source organism: Streptomyces sp. BRA346 (assembly GCF_052851135.1). Taxonomy (NCBI): domain Bacteria; kingdom Bacillati; phylum Actinomycetota; class Actinomycetes; order Kitasatosporales; family Streptomycetaceae; genus Streptomyces; species Streptomyces sp. BRA346. Next base: position 205,059 of record NZ_JAIWIH010000025.1, read on the forward strand.
ACCGCCGGGTCCGGATGGCCCGCGCGGGCGATGTCCAGGGTGCCCGCGACCGGATCGACCTCCATGTACAGACAGGTCGCGAACCGCGGATCGTGTCCCCCGTCCCCGCCGGGGTCCGCGAGCCCGGACAGGAAGCGGGAGGCGCGGGCGAGCACCGCGTCCGGGTGGTGGCCCTCGGAGGCGTACGCCCGGACCGCGATCCGCAGCTGCCCCATGATCCCGGCGGCCCGGACGTCATGCCCCTGGACGTCGCCGATCACCAGGGCGGTGCGCCCCGAGGGCAGCGCGATCACGTCGTACCAGTCGCCGCCGACCTGGAGCCCGCCGCCGGTCGGTACGTAGCGCGCGGCCACCGTGAGCCCCGGGATGTCGGGCTTGGCGGCGGGCAGCATGGAGCGCTGGAGGCCGTCCGACAGCTCGCGCTCGGTCTCCTGGAGGGCCGCCCGGGACAGCGCCTGGGCCAGCATCCGCGCGATCGTGGTGAGCACCGAGCGCTCGTCGGGCGAGAACGCGACCGGGTGCGCGAACCCGGCCATCCACGCGCCGATGGTGCGGCCCGCGACGATCAGCGGCAGAAACGCCCAGGACCGGCGCTTGAGGGGCCGCATCCGGCGCCAGGCGGCCGGGAACCGGCCGCGGTACTCGTCCGGCGAGGGCAGATAGACCGCCCGGCCGGTACGGACCACCTCGGCCGCCGGATGGTCGGTGGCCGCCGGCATGTCGGCGGCGGGGTGCTCGGTGTCGATCCGGTGCCCGTGGTGGCCGATCAGCGAGATCCGGTCGCCCTTGACGCCGAAGACCGCGAGCCCGTCCGGCGAGAAGCCGGGCATGGAAAGACCCGCGGCCACCCGCAGCACCTCGGCCGTGGACATCGCCTCGGCCAGCGCCCGCCCCGCGTCCAGCAGGAACGCCTCGCGGTTGCGCCGCCAGTCGCCGGTGACCGGTGTGCCGCCCGCGGTGGTGCCGGGCAGCGGTTCGGGGACCTCCTGGAGGGTGCCGAGCAGCAGCTGACCGTCCAGGCCGTCGGTGCGGTCGACCGGCCGCGACCGGGTGCGTACGGTCCGCAGCACCTTGCCCTTCTCGTCCACGATGCGCATCCGGGCCTCGGCGAGGGTGCCCTCGGCCGCCGCCAGCGCCACGATGGACTGGATCTCCAGCCAGTCCGCCGGGTGGAAGCAGGCCCGGGCCGTGGCCTCGGGGAGCGTGACCGCCTCGGCGGGCAGGCCCACCAGACGGGCCGCTTCGGCGTCGTAGGAGACGGCGCCCGAGACGCTGTCCCACCGCCACAGTCCGGTCGCTATGGCGGCCAGCAGGTCCTCGGTGCGCATTGCGCTACCTTATGGGCATTTTCCGCGCGCTTACCAGTGAAGGTCACGGCGCCGGTACGCTTGGCCGGAAGCTACACGAGGGTACGCAACACTCCCGACCTGACGACTTGGATGAATGATGCATCGGTACCGGTCCCACAACTGTGGCGAGCTCCGCGCCGCTGACGTCGACACCGACGTACGGCTCTCCGGCTGGCTGCACAATCGACGGAACCTGGGCGGCATCCTCTTCATCGATCTGCGCGACCACTACGGCCTGGTGCAGCTCGTCGTCCGGCCCGACACCGCGGCCAACGAGAAGCTCAGCTCGATCTCCAAGGAGAGCGTCGTCCGCGTCGACGGCCGGGTGATCGCCCGCGGCGCCGACAACGTCAACCCCGAGCTGCCGACCGGTGAGATCGAGGTCGAGGTCGCCGACGTCGAGGTGCTCGGCGCGGCCGACCCGCTGCCCTTCACCGTCTACCCGGAGGACGGGGTCAACGAGGAGCGGCGTCTGGAGCACCGCTTCCTGGACCTGCGCCGGGAGCGGATGCACCGCAACATCATGCTGCGCTCCGCCGTGATCTCCGCGATCCGGCAGAAGATGACCGCGCAGGGCTTCAACGAGATGGCGACCCCGATCCTGTCCGCCACCTCGCCCGAGGGCGCGCGCGACTTCCTGGTCCCGTCCCGGCTGCACGCGGGCACGTTCTACGCCCTGCCGCAGGCCCCGCAGCAGTTCAAGCAGCTGCTGATGATCGCGGGCTTCGACCGCTACTTCCAGATCGCGCCCTGCTTCCGCGACGAGGACGCCCGCGCCGACCGCTCGCCCGGCGAGTTCTACCAGCTCGACGTCGAGATGAGCTTCGTCGAGCAGGAGGACGTCTTCGAGGTCATCGAGAAGGTGATGACCGAGCTGTTCGAGGAGTTCGGCAACGGCCGCCACGTCACCTCGCCGTTCCCGCGGATCCCGTTCCGCCAGGCGATGCTGAAGTACGGCTCCGACAAGCCGGACCTGCGCGCCCAGCTGGAACTGGTCGACGTCAGCCATGTCTTCGCGGGCTCCGGCTTCAAGGCGTTCGCCGACAAGCACGTGCGCGCGCTGGCCGTGCCGGACACCGCCGAGCAGCCGCGGAAGTTCTTCGACCAGATGGGCGAGTTCGCGGCTCTGCAGGGCGCCAAGGGGCTGGCCTGGGTCCGGATCGGCGAGGACGGGAAGCTCACCGGGCCGATCGCCAAGTTCCTCACGGACGAGGACATCGAGAAGCTGATCGCCGAGGTCGAGGGCAAGCCCGGCACGTCGGTCTTCTTCGGCGCGGGCGACTTCGACGAGGTCTCCAAGATCATGGGCGCGGTGCGCGTCGAGGCCGCCAAGCGGACCGGCCACTTCGAGGAGAACGTCTTCCGGTTCTGCTGGATCGTGGACTTCCCGATGTTCGAGCGGAACGAGGACACCGGCGAGATCGAGTTCTCCCACAACCCGTTCTCCATGCCGCAGGGCGGCCTGGACGCGCTGGAGAACCAGGACCCGCTGGACATCCTGGCGTGGCAGTACGACATCGTCTGCAACGGCACCGAGCTGTCCTCCGGCGCCATCCGGAACCACGAGCCGGACGTGATGTTCAAGGCGTTCGAGATCGCCGGATACTCCCATGAGGAGGTCGAGCGGGAATTCGGCGGCATGCTGCGGGCGTTCCACTTCGGGGCGCCGCCGCACGGTGGCATCGCCCCCGGCGTCGACCGCATCGTCATGCTGCTCGCCGACGAGCCGAACATCCGCGAGACCATCGCGTTCCCGCTCAACGGCAACGCCCAGGACCTGCTGATGGGCGCGCCCAGCGAGGTGGACGAGGCCCGGCTGCGCGAGCTGCACCTGTCGGTGCGCAAGCCGCAGATCAAGCAGGCCGAGAAGGCGGAGAAGGCCGAGAAGGCTGAGAAGCCGGTTGAGGGGAACAACGCCGGGTAACGGCGCGGAGGAGAGAGGGGTCCGTGCCCGGTGGGTTCCGAGGGGGCGTCTTGTCGGTCAGGCCGGATCAGCGAGCGGCGTCAGGGGGCACCTCCCAGCGGTAGCTGCGGGAGGCTCGCAACCCGCGTGAGGAGAGCGCAGCGGCGCTGCGTGCGACGAGCGCGGGGCCGCGAGGTGCCGCCCGCCGCGGCAGCGGCTGATGTCACAGCGGCGTGCGGAGGACACAGTGAGGGTACGGATTCCGGCCGTTGCGACGGCTTTGCTCATCGGCGTGCTCGCGGGCTGCGCGGGGCCCGGGGACGGGTCCCGTAAGCACGCCACGGACGCCAAGGGCACCGCGGGCCGGTCCGGCGCGGGTGCGCCCACGGGCCCGCAGAGCCCCGCCGGGCGGCCCGCCCCCGCCGAGCGGGCGGGCGACCTGCCCGGGCTCGGGCCGCGCACCCGCGCCGAGGTGCCCCGGGACGCCGAGCAGGTCGTGGTCGTCACCGGCAACGGCCGGGACGCGACCCGCTCCTCCGTCGTGCTCTACGAGCGCTCCGCGGCGGACGGGACCACCGGCGACCGGGAGGGCGACGCCGACGACGGCCCCACCTGGCGGGCCGGGCCCTCCTGGAAGGCGCACAACGCCGCCCGCGGCTGGACCGAGCACCACCGGCAGGGCGACCTGCGCTCCCCGATCGGCGTCTTCGGCCTCACCGACGGAGGCGGCAAGCTGCCCGATCCGGGCACCCGGCTGACGTACGACCATGCCGAGCAGGGCTTCACCATCAGCGGCACCGGTGCCGAGGGCGAGCCGCTGGCCGGGGCCTTCGACTACGTCGTGGCGATCAACTACAACCGGAAGGCCGGGACCTCGCCGCGCGACTGGACCCGCCCGCTGGGCGAGGACCGGGGCGGCGGCATCTGGTTCCACGTCGACCACGACGGGCCCACCCAGGGCTGCGTCAGCCTCTCCAAGGCGCACATGCGGACGCTGCTGCGCACGCTCGACCCCGCGCGCCATCCGGTCGTGGTGATGGGACCCGCGGAGTCCCTGGCGCGGTGAGATTGGCGCATTGACGCCGCTCGCACAGGCATTCACAGCGGGCACTCATGTCCTTGCCAGGTTGCGGTCCTAGCGTCCCCTGCCATGACCGAACCCCAGAAGAACACTCCCGTCACCGCACGGGACATGACGAGGCGTCGGGTCGTCGTGGCGGGCGGCGCCGCGGTCGCGGCAGCCGGTTTGGGCACCGCCGTCGCCACCGCCGCGTCCGCCGACGGCTCGTCCTCTGCCGCCTCCCCGTCGGCGTCGGCCTCCTCCCCGTCCAAGGAGGTCTGCTACCGGCTCACCTCGGAGACCACCGAGGGCCCGTACTACATCGACGCCGACAAGATCAGGAAGAACATCACGGAGGGCAAGGAGGGCATCCCGATGACCCTCCGGCTCAAGCTGATCGACTCCGAGACCTGTAAACCCCTCGCCAAGGCCGCCGTCGACATCTGGCACTGCGACGCGCTCGGGCTCTACTCCGGCTACGAGGACTCCAGCACCGGAGGCGGCACCCCGCCCACCGGCGCCCCGCCGACCGGAACGCCCACGGGCACGCCGACCGGGGGCCCGCCCGGTGGCGGGGGCGGCCACCAGGACCCGACCGACGACAAGCGGTACCTGCGCGGCACCCAGCTCACCGACCGGCACGGCTTCGTCGAGTTCACCACCATCTTCCCGGGCTGGTACCGGGGCCGGTGCGTGCACATCCACACCAAGGTGCACGTGGGCGGCACGATGACCGACTCCGGTTACGAGGGCGGCCACGCCTGCCACACCGGGCAGCTCTTCTTCGCCGAGGAGGCCGTGCTCGACTCCGCCGAGGTGGCGCCGTACAGCACCAGCACCACGCCGCGCACCACCCTCGACGAGGACGGCATCTACCCGGGCAACGGGGCCGAGGGCGGTCTGCTGAAGCTCCAGTACCGCAAGGGGAAGATCGCCAAGGGCGTCGTCGGCTCGCTGACCCTCGGGGTCGACCCCGACGCGACGAACGACGGCACCGGCATGTGACGGCGGCCCCGGGGAGCTCGTGGGGGGCTCTCCGGGGGTTCCGGCTCCGCTCCGGTTCACGTTCGGTTCCGGGCACCACGTACGGCCGCCCAGCGACATCGCGGGCGGCCGTTTCGACGGCAGCTACCGGAGATCCCTGAGCATCACCGCGTAGTGGGGCGAGTCGTCGTGTGACGTGGACTCGTCCACCTTCCGGTACCCCCAGCTCTCGTAGAGCCGCACGACCTTCTTGTGCGCGATCTCCACCTGAAGCGACACCACCCTCGCATCCACGGGAGCTATCAGTGCGTCATGGATCGTCTTGGCTCTGCCGGTCCCGCGCCACTTGGGTAACACCATGAGTTCGGACAGCGCGAACACGGGGCCTCGCAGATCACTGGGCCGAGTGCTGCCTTGCCACCAGCCACCGGGCGCGAGCACTGAGCCGTAGGCATAGCCGACCGCGCCGCCGTTCTCCCAGCCGGATACGCACCTCCAGTTCTTCCGTGAGGACCACAGGTCCAGGAAGTACGTGAAACGCTCGCGAGAGTGGAACGGGTCGGGGTCGTCCGCATACACCTCGTCGTGGATGTCCAGCAGCATCGAACGCACGTCTTGAGCGTCGACGTGACCGTACTGCCTCAGATCCATTGTCGAGACTCCTCAGTCCACCCCGTTACTTCAGGCGCCTTCGATCCGGAGGCGATGAGCAATTCGCGCCCCCTGGCCAGGGTCTTGGCAGTCCTTCGTGACCCAAAGCCGGGAAGTAGCAGGGCTGATGCCTTCCTCGCGGTGGCGCAGCCCAATTCAAGCTCACCCTGCCTGACCTGCGCCAGAGACAGGTGTGCGGTGAACAGCGCTCTGTCGCGGGCCATGCCCTGGGGAATGGCCGACAGTGTTCGGTGCAGACAGAACTCCGCCCGGCCGTGCTCCCCGACCGCTGTCCATACGTACGAGGACAAGGCGTCGAACTCGGCGACCCCGTAGAAGCTGATCCAGTCTGAGCGCACCGACTGAGCGATGCGGCCGAAGTGCTTCTCTGCCAGTTCGAGAGCGCGTAAGGCGTCTGTGCGCTGATCCAGTCGGGCCAGCGCGTTGGCGTTGCGCATGTGCCCGAGAGAGGCAAAAAGAGGATCACACCGTGCTGCGGTCGATCGCTTCATCACATCGGCAGCGGCAGCAGCCTCAGCATGGTTCTCTCGCATACTCGACGCGAGCATCAGGTGATCCCACACGCGGTACCTCGTCCGGCTGTCCCGCGACAGGCCGGCCAGGGTCATGGCCTTGTCCAGGTGTGCGCGAGCCCGCTTAGGGGAGCTTGCGTCGAGGGCGGCGAACGCCGCAGCCGCCATCGCGTCGGCAGCAAGACGATGCAGCATGTCCCGTACACGGCTGGAGACCGCCCCGGTGGTGAGCGCGGACTGGATCCGCGTACCAAGCTCGATGGCCAGGTTCTCCACCCGCCTCGTGCCTCCCACAACCCGGTCTTCCTGGAGGATCTGCACGTAGCCCTGGTGAAATCTCTCGACGTCACCGGCACCCAGCCGTTTCTGCCTTCCCTGCGGAACAGCGAGGCCCAAGCCCGCTCCGCCTACTGCGTTGACGAATGCGCGACGCTGCACGGGCCCGTCCTCCGATAGTGCGCGACTCTTCCTGCGTCGGGGGATGAACCCTAAGTCCTCGGACGAGGCGTCGAGCACCTCTTCGATGCAAAGCCGGATGCGGTCTTGCGGCCACTTGGTCTCGTATCGCAACCAGCGGCGCACGTCCGCGTCGGTGACCAAGCCAGGAGATCCGGTCAATCGTTCGACCGCAAGGTTGATTTCCCTGGCCAAACCGACCTGGGAGAAGCCGAGTTGTCCGATCCGCGCTTCCAACTTGGCGTTTGCGTACACGGGAAGAAGGTAGCGCTCCGCGATCAGGCGTGGGCGGCCGTCTTCCAAGACGGTGGACGCTGGATGGTCCGGCAGGGCGGCACGGCGCGTCTGTGGGACGAGATCACCAAGCGTGTTACGCAGTGGCAGGCGGATGGGCGCCCGCCTGCTGACCGTATGCGCCTGCACGTCGGCCCCGACGGACAACACCTCACCTGGGCGTAACCGCGGGCTGACAGCCTCCATACCGCCCCGTCCGTCGTCCCCGTGGCGGACGGGCGGGGCTTCCTTACGGTCTCGGGGTGGACTCTTCCGGCGCCTGCTCGGGCTTACATCCGCCCCCGGGACCGGTGCCAATGGCGCCGGGCTCCGGCCGCGGCAAGCACAGAGGGCCCCGGCGACCCAGGCCGGACCAGCGCTGACGCCAAGCTGATACGGCGCTCAGCGCGGGAACAGGTCGGTCAGCCGCCGGTCCACGCCGCAGGGCTCGCCCCGCTCCGCGCGGGCGGCCCGGTGCACCGCGCGCAGCAACCGCCGGGGCGTGGTCCGGTGCTGCCACAGCACCGCCCGTACGCCGTACTCCATGACCGTCAGCAGTTCCGCTTCGCGCAGCTCGCCCGCGACCAGGACCACCCGCTGCCGCCCGCCCCGCACCAGGTGGCGCAGCTCGGCCCCGGCGCGGGCGTCGAGGCGTTCGGCGAGCATGACGGCCACCGTGCCGGTCCGGCGCGTCAGCTCGACGCTGGGCTGCTGATGCAGATGACGGACGACCCCGGCCCGCGCGAGCGGATCGGGGCCGTGGACCGACACCGTGACGCTTGGGTCCGGCACTGGGTTCCTCGACTTCCCTGTGGAGGTTTCCTCCACAGGGTCATCGAGCGGGCTAAACGTACGGTTGCCGAACGATCGACGCCGCCGTCACTTCGCCTTGGGCTCCGTGGGCTCCTCGGGCGCCACCGGCTCCTCCGTACCGCCGAAGCGCTCCCGGTAGGACTCCAGGTCCTCCTCGGTGATCTTCGCGAAGAGCACCGGCGGCACCGTGAAGCCCGTGCCCGCCGGGACCGACGTCAGCGCCCTGGCCTCCTCCTGGCCGACCCACCGCGCGGTGTCCCCCTCCAGCGCGAACGCCGACCGCATGGCCGCCGCCGACGCCGGGATGAACGGCTCCGAGACGATCGCGTAGAGGTGGATCAGGTTCATCGCCGTGCGGAGCGTGAGGGCCGCCGCCTCCTGGTCGGACTTGATCTCCAGCCAGGGGGCCTTCTCCTCCAGGTAGGAGTTGCCCGCGCTCCACAGCGCGCGCAGCGCCGCCGCCGCCTTGCGGAACTGGAGCGCGTCCATGTGCTCCTCGTACTCCGCCAGCAGCCGCGCGATCTCCTCGCCGAGGCGCTCCTCCGCCTCCCCCGCGGCCTTCCCCGCCGGGACCTCGTCGCCGAACCGCTTGCGCGAGAACGACAGCACCCGGTTGACGAAGTTGCCGAGGGTGTCCGCCAGGTCCTTGTTGACCGTGGCGGTGAAGTGCTCCCAGGTGAAGGAGGTGTCGTCGGACTCGGGCGCGTTCGCCATCAGGAAGTAGCGCCAGTAGTCGGCGGGCAGCACCTCCAGCGCGGCGTCCGTGAACACCCCGCGCTTCTGCGACGTGGAGAACTTGCCGCCGTAGTACGTCAGCCAGTTGAACGCCTTGACGAAGTCGACCTTCTTCCAGACGTCCCGGGTGCCGAGCAGCGTGGCCGGGAACATCACCGTGTGGAACGGGACGTTGTCCTTCGCCATGAACTCGGTGTAGCGGACGGTGGTGTCCACGTCGTACCACCACGACTTCCAGTCGCGGTTCTCCGGGTCCCGGTCCGCCCACTCCTTCGTCGCGCCGATGTACTCGATCGGGGCGTCGAACCACACGTAGAAGACCTTGCCCTCGGCCGCCAGCTCCGGCCAGGTGTCCGCCGGGACCGGAACGCCCCAGTCCAGGTCGCGGGTGATCGCGCGGTCCTGGAGCCCCTCCGTCAGCCACTTGCGGGCGATGGAGGAGGCGAGGGTCGGCCACTGCTTCCCGTTCTCCTCGACCCAGGCGCCGACCTCCTCGGCCAGCTTCGACTGGAGCAGGAACAGGTGCTTGGTCTCCCGGATCTCCAGATCGCTGCTGCCGCTGATCGCGGAGCGGGCGTCGATCAGGTCGGTCGGGTCCAGCACCCGGGTGCAGTTCTCGCACTGGTCGCCGCGGGCCCGCTCGTAACCGCAGTGCGGGCAGGTGCCCTCGATGTAGCGGTCGGGGAGGAAGCGGCCGTCGGCGTTGGAGTACACCTGCCGGATCGACCGCTCCTCGATGAAGCCGTGTCCCTTCAGCTCGCGCGCGATCGTCTGGGTGATCTCGACGTTCTGCGTGGACGAGCTGCGGCCGAAGTAGTCGAAGGCCAGGCCGAAGCCGTCGTAGATCGCCTTCTGCGCGTCGTGCTGCTGCGCGCAGAACACGTCCACCGGCAGCCCCGCCTCCTTGGCGGCCAGCTCGGCCGGGGTGCCGTGCTCGTCCGTGGCGCAGATGTACAGCACGTCGTGGCCGCGCTGGCGCATATAGCGGGAGTAGACGTCGGCCGGGAGCATGGACCCCACCATGTTGCCCAGGTGCTTGATCCCGTTGATGTAGGGAAGGGCGCTGGTGATGAGGTGTCGAGCCATTGCAGGCTGCTCCCAAGTCGGTACGGTGGGTGACTTCCGGCCCGCTGCACGGGTCGCAGGAGCCGCCCATATCGTATCCGAGCGCCGAGGGCCACCCGCGCGGTGTTTCGCCGCGCGGATGGCCCTCTGCCGTGCTGTGTCCGTACTACGCGAGCACGCCCGCGGCCCGAGCCCCCTCGAGCCACCCGGGGAACGCCTTCAGCAGCTCCCCGTACACCTCCGCGTCGGACAGCGAGCGGGGGTCGAGACCGGCGTGGAAGAACGCCGCGTTGTCCAGCGCCCGCTTCTCGGGCACGGCGAGGGCCGGTGAGGTGCCGAGCTTACGGAGGAAGTCGAACCCCTTCGCCTCCGGATCGCCGAACCCGACGAACTGCCAGAACAGCGGCAGCCCCGCCGCCTCGCACAGCGCCTTCTCGGCCGCCGCCTTGCCCGTGGGCGCGCCGTCCGTCTGGAAGACCACGAGGGCCGGGGCGGTCGTGCCGGACGCCTTGTAGTGCTCGATCACCGCTTCGATCGCCCGGTGGTAGTTCGTCCGCCCCATGTGCCCGAGCGAGGCGTGCAGCTCCTCGACCCGGCCGCCGTAGTTGTCCACGGCGATCTCGGCGGTGCCGTCGATGTCCGTCGAGAAGAACACGATGGGCAGGGTGCCGCTGTCGTTGACGCTCGCCGAGAGGGCGAGCGTCTGCTCGGCGAAGTGCTGGACGGTGCCGTCCTTGTAGTAGTTCCGCATCGAGCCGGAACGGTCGAGCACGAGATAGACGACGGCCCGGGTGCCGCCGAGCCCGTGCCCCGCGAGCGCGTCCCCGGCGGCGGCCCCCTTCCCGGCCAGCCCGCCGAGGTCCAGCCCGCCGGTCGCGGGTGCGGGCTCGGCGGTGGGCTTGTCGTCGGCCTTCGCCACCGGTTCGGTGGCGGCAGCCGCCTCGTCCGCCGGTGCGGTCTCGTCGGCGGCCGCGGCCACCTCCGGCTCGGGCGCGGCGTCGGCTGCGGCCTCGTCCTTGGCGGCGGGCGTGGGTTCGGCGTTCGCCGGGGCGACATCCGCCGTGGGGGCAGGTTCGGCGGCGGCGGGCGTCGCCTCGGCCTGCTCGGGCTGGGCGTCTTCCGCGGCGGTCTCGCTGCTGGCCGCGGCCTTCGCCGCGGGGGCGGCCTCGTCCTCGGCGGCCACGGCCGCCACCGGCTCGGGCTCGGCTTCCGCCGTGGGGGCGGGTTCGGCGGCGGTCTCGCCCGCGGCGGCGGGCGTTGCCTCGGCGGGTGCCTCGGCCTGCTCCGGTTCGGCGTCGGCCGCGGGCTTGTCGCTGGCCTCGGGCTTCGCCGTGGGGGCGGGCTCGTCCTCGGCGGTGGCGGCCACCGGCTCGGGCGCCGCCTCGGCGGCGGCTTCCGCTGCCAGGGCGGCCGCGTCGTCGTCCACCGGGGCGGGCTCGCTCTCGGGCGCGGGCGTTGCCTCGGCCTGCTCGGTGTGGTTGGCCTCGGGCGCCGCCTTGGCGGCGGGCTTGTCGTCGGCCTTTGCCACCGGTTCGGCGGTGGCAGTCGCCTCGTCCGCCGGGGCGTCCTGGGCGGTCGGCTCCGGCGCGGCGCCGGTCGCAGCGTCTGCCGGGGTGACGGGCGTCGCCTCCGCCTGCGCCGCGTCGGCGTCGGCCGTCGCGGGCTTGTCGTCGGCCTCGGGCTTCGCTGCCGGTGCGGGCTCGTCCTCGGCGGTCGCGGCCATCGGCTCGGGCGCGGCCTCGACGGCGGCTTCTGCCGCCAGGGCGGCCGCGTCGTCCTTCGCGGGTGCGTCCTCGGCCGTCGGCTTCGGCTCGATGTCTGTCGTGACGTCGGCCGGGGTGACGACCTTGCCCTCGACGGCCGCGGCGGTCTCCGGCTCGAGTGCTGCCTCCGTGGCGGCGCTTCCGGTTTCGGCGCCGGTGTCGGCCGTGGGCTCGGCCTGGGCGGGCACGTCGGCTGCCGACTTCGCCGGGGTGGCCTCGGCCGTCGGCTCCGGCTTGGCGTCCGTAGCCGCAGCAGGCGTGGTGGTGGCCGTTTCCGCTGCCTGGCTCGGCTCGTCGTCGGCCGCGACGGCGGCTTCGGCGGTCGCGGTGGGCTCGCCGTCGGCGGCTGCCTCCGGCGCGGGCGCGGCATCGGTGGCAACGTCCGCCGGGGCGGGCTTGTCCTTGGGCGCGGCGGTGGGCTCGGCGGAGGCGCCCAGGATCTCGTCGAGGGTCTTCAGGGGTTCGGCCAGGGCCGGGTCGTGCGGGCGTTCCGCGGAAGCCGGGGCCGGAGCCGGGTCGGAATTCGGCTCGGGCTGGGGGTCCGGGACCACTGCCGCCTCCGGCGCAGCGGAATCGTCCACCCGTGTGTCTCGGGAGCGTCCGAATACTTTGCGCAGTAGGTCCCGTATGCCCATGGGAGATACCTCTCACGTGTTCGAGTGCGGTGCATGACGTCGCATGACCGTGGTCTCGAAAGGCTAGCGGGCGTACCGGCCGGTTCCGGCCGTCGATTCCGGTCGCCGGTCGTTCACCTTCGGTTCACGGTGTGGTCGTCGTCGTGCGGTTCTACACGCCTAGCTTCGCCGCCAATGGATTCCGACGTCATGTCGGCGGGGGCCGCCACGATGTGACGTCCTACGGAGGGGAAGTTGTGCCCAAGCTCCTGCCGCTCATCAGTTCACATCCGGGCGGTCGTTCCGCGCTGACCTGCCGGTACCGCTGTGGTGACGCCTGTTTCCACGAGACGCCGAACACGAGTGACAACGCCTACGTGGGGGACGTCATCGCGGGCGCCCTGTCGCGCCGTTCGCTGATGCGGGCGAGCGCCGTGGTGACCGTCGCGGCCGCTACGGGGGTGGCGGCGGTGGGCCAGGCGCGCCCGGCCGCCGCCGCGTCGGGCAAGCCGGGCAAGCCGGACCAGTCGGGCAAGGCGGGCAAGCCCGCCCGCGGGCTGCGCTTTTCGCCGGTCGCGCCGAACACGAAGGACGCGGTGGTCGTCCCCGAGGGGCATGACCAGAACCTCGTCATCCGCTGGGGCGACCCGATCCTGCGCGGCGCGCCCGCCTTCGACCCGGACAACCAGTCGGCGAAGGCCCAGGCGGGCCAGTTCGGCTACAACAACGACTACATGGCCGTGCTGGACGTCCCGAACGAGGACGACCGGCAGCTGCTCGTGGTCAACCACGAGTACACCGACGAGGTGTTGATGTTCGCGGGATACGACGCGGACAACCCCACCCGGGAGCAGGCCGAGATCGGCTGGGCGGCGCACGGCCTGTCGATCGTGGTGGCGGCCGAGGACCGCGAGGTCGGCAAGCTGACGGCCGTACCCAGGCACCGCCTCAACCGGCGGATCACCGCGACGACGCCGTTCGAGGTGACGGGCCCGGCGGCGGGCAGCAAGCTGCTGCGGACCTCGGCGGACCCGTCCGGCAAGCGCATCCTGGGCACGCTGAACAACTGCGGTGGCGGCATCACCCCGTGGGGCACGGTCCTGTCGGGCGAGGAGAACTTCAACCAGTACTTCGCCAACCCGGACAAGGTCACCGACCCGGCCGTCAAGGCGGGCCTCAAGCGCTACGGATTCGAGGACGGCGCCTCCGAGCGCAAGTGGGAGCGGTTCGACGACCGCTTCGACCTGGCCAAGGAGCCCAACGAGCCGCACCGGTTCGGCTGGGTGATCGAGGTGGACCCGTTCGACCCGGACTCCACCCCGCGGAAGCTGACCGCGCTGGGCCGCATCAAGCACGAGGCCGCCGAGCCGCGGCTGACGACCGACGGCCGCCCGGTCCTCTACATGGGCGACGACGAGAAGTTCGACTACTTCTACAAGTTCGTGTCGTCCAAGCGCATGATGAAGGGCGGCAGCCGCACCGCCCGCGAGCACAACCGCACGCTGCTGGACGAGGGCACGCTGTACGTCGCCAAGTTCACCGGCGACAGCCCGGCGAAGGAGATCGACGGTTCCGGGAAGCTGCCCGACGACGGGGAGTTCGACGGCTCCGGCGAGTGGATCCCGCTGGCGACCGGCGACACCTCGCACGTGGACGGGATGACGGCCGAGGAGGTGTACGTCTTCACGCGGATCGCCGCCGACAAGGTGGGCGCGACGAAGATGGACCGCCCCGAGGACGTCGAGCCGAGCCCGCGCACCGGCCGGGTCTATGTCGCGCTGACCAACAACACCGACCGCGGCAAGGACGGCAAGGCCCCGGTCGACGAGGCCAATCCGCGCACCGGCAACAAGCACGGCCAGATCCTGGAGCTGACCGAGCGCCGGAACAACCCGGGCTCCACCCGCTTCAACTGGCGGCTGTTCCTGGTGTGCGGCGACCCGGAGGCCCCGGACACCTACTTCGGCGGCTTCCCGAAGGACCAGGTCAGCCCGATCTCCTGCCCGGACAACCTCACCTTCGACGCGTTCGGCAACCTCTGGATCTCCACCGACGGCAACGAACTGGGCAACCACGACGGGCTGTTCGGGGTGGCGACGGCGGGTGGCCGGCGCGGCGAGGTGCGGCAGTTCCTGACCGTCCCGAACGGCGCCGAGACCTGCGGGCCGATCGTGCAGGACCGGCGGGTGCTGGTGGCGGTGCAGCATCCGGGCGAGCTGGACGGGGCGAGCGTGGAGAAGCCCGCGTCCACGTGGCCGGAGGGCCCGGGCACCCTGGTCCGCCCGTCGGTGGTCAGCGTCTGGCGGCGCGACGGCGGCGACATCGGCGCCGACGCCTAGTGCCGCGTCAGCCAAGGTTCACCCCGCTCGCCGCCCTGGCACGGCCATCTGCGGCGTTGCCGAATCGACCGAGTAGGCCCACTACGAGGCGCCTCGCTACCGGGCAAACCTTGATTGACGCGGACTAGCCGTCAGCGGCTTCCGTCAGCCGCTCCAGCCGCCGCCGCGCGGTGCGCAGCGAACGACCCCTGGTGTCCGCGTGGGCCCAGGGGTCGTCCCTCAGCCGCTCCTCGAAGGTGCGCAGCGTCCAGCGGTCGGGGGCGAGCGCGGGGTCGTCCAGTTCCGTGGCGTCGATCGGGGCGGCGACGGGGGCGCCGGGGCGGGCGCGCACGGCGTACGGGGTGACGGCGGTCTGCGCGTAGGCGTTGCGCTGGGTGTCCAGGTAGAGCCGTCCGCCGCGCTGGTCCTTGCGCACCTCGGTGGTGAGCCGGTCGGGGTGGCGGGCGGCGAGCAGGTCGGCGGCGTCGCGGGCGAAGCCCCGTACGGTGTCGAAGTCCGCGCGCCGGTCGAGCGGGACCACGACGTGCAGCCCACGCGAACCGGTGGTCATCAGCAGCCCCGGCAGCCCCAGCTCGCCGAGCAGCCCGCACACCTGCCGGGCCGTCCACCGCACCTCCTCGAAGCCGGAACGGTTTCCGTCCGGCGGGTCGAGGTCGAAGACGAGCCGGTCGGGGTGGTCGGGCCGGTCGGCGCGGGAGAGCCAGCGGTGCGGGGTGATGCAGGCCTGGCCCGCGAGGTAGACCAGGGTGGCGGTGTCGTCGCACACGGGGTGGGTGACCTCGCCGCCCTCCTTGGGGAGCACGGCCCGGCGCACCCATTCCGGAAAGTAGTCGGGGGCATTCTTCTGCATGAGCGGCTTGCCGCCGATTCCGTCCGGGTGGCGTTCCATCATCAGGGGGCGATCGTGCAACTGCGGAACCATCAGCCGGGAGACCGCGTGATAGTGGTCGACGAGATCCGATTTGGTGATTTCGTCGTCGGGAAACAGGACCTTTTCCGGGCGGCTGATCTCGACGGTGTGCCGCCCGGCCCTGACCTTCCGTGCATCGGTGCGTATCCCGCTCATATCCGGCCGGGTTACCAGGGGGCGGCTGCGTAAACTCGGGAGCCCTTGGCGGGGAGCAAGGGAAACGGGGAGGCAGGGAAACGGGGAGGGAAAAGAAACATGACGAGGTCCGGACTGCTGGACAGTCCGCTCGCGCTCATGGACACCACCATGGACCAGCTCCGCACGCTGGTCGTGGTCCATGAGACCGGTACGGCGCTGGGCGCCGCCCGCGCGCTCGGGCGGGAACAGGCCAGTGTGCAAAAGCAGCTCGACACCATGAACCGCAACTTCTCCGAGCTGTGCGGCGAGCCCCTGGTACTCAAGCAGGGGCGCGGTAAGGACGTGCTGTTCACCGGCACCGGGACGACGCTCGTCGAATTGGCCCGGGGAACGCTCGGCGACTGGCTGGACGGCATCCACAGCTCCCGTCGGCGCCTCGGCCGGAGCCTGATGGTGGGCACCACGCGCTTTACCCTCGGTTATCTCGCGAGCGCCCGGGAGCGGGTCGCCGAGGAATTCCGGGAACGCGGGATCGACCTCAAGGTCGGCCATGTGCGGACCCGGGACGTGCTCGCCAAACTGCGCGCCAAGGAAATCGATCTGGTGTGCGGAAGCGTGGTCACCGGCAGTGAAACCTGCCGCGAACTCGACGCCTTCGACGTGATGGAGTGGCGGCGCAGCGCGGTGTCGCTGGTGACCAACCTGCCCGTGGACGAACTGCCAGGACCGGCCGTGGAGCGCGGCGAACTGGCCGCGCTGCCGCTGGTGGTGTCGGCCAGCGGCGTGATGGCCGGGGTGCTGCACACCTGGTTCGGCGCCGGTTACCGCGACACCCTGCGCCTCGCCGCCGAGATCGACAACGTCAACTACGGCCTCGAACTGCTGCGTTCGGGGGTGGTGCGCGGCTGCATGCTGGTCACCGACGACGTCGCGGACGCGGCGGGCGATCCGCAGGCGGCGTACGCGCGCGGGCTGCGCGCCGTCGAACTGGTCCATGACACCGGGCCGAAGCTGGAGGTGCTGCTGGGCGCCTTCACCCGGCGCGGTGAGCGCGCGGGATACGACGCCGACCATCCGCTCAACCTGCTGTGGGACGCGCTGGAGCGGGAGAAGGAGCGGTGGCGCCGCGAGCGGCACGGGCCCGGGGAGGGCCCGGACCAGGACCCGTTCGAGCTGGCCACCGCGCAGGACCCGGGCGAGGAGACGCTCTAACGGGCGTACAGATCGAGGTCGACCAGCAGCGCCCGGTGGTCGGTGTTCCCCAGGTCCAGGAAGCGGGCGGTGCGCGGCCGCAGCGCGTCGCTGACCAGGACGTGGTCGATCTGCGCGCCCAGCACCGGGGTCGTGGTGCTCGGCCAGCTCGGCGTCCGGGACACCCCGGCGGCCCGGGCGCTGTCCCGCATGCCGGTGTCCAGCAGGTCCCGGAAGGCGGCGTGGTCCTGGGTCGCGTTGAAGTCGCCCGCGATCAGCGTGGGTTGGTCGCCGCGCCCGGCCGCGTACGTGCGCAGCCGCCCCAGTTCGGTGCGCCACACGTCCAGCTGCCCCGGCATCGGCGGCATGGGGTGCGCGACCTGGAGCCGTAGCCGCACGCCCGCGACCCGCGCGACGGCGCCCGGCATCGACAGCTCGCCGGGCACGTCCCGCTCCCTGGTCAGCGGATGGTTGCTGAGGATCGCCGAGCCTTCGGCGGGGCTGCCGGTGACGACGATCCGGTACGGATACGCCCTGCGGACGGCCGCCGAGCCGAGCGCGTCCGCGCACCCCGCGTCGCACTCCTGGACGGACACCACGTCCGGCCGCTCCCGGCGCAGCGCGGCCAGCAGCCCGTCCGTGGCCTGGCCGAACTCCAGGTTCGCGGTGAGGACGCGCAGCCGGGCCGCCACCGGGCCGTCCGGCGCGGGCGCCGGGCCGGGGTCGTACGGCTGGATGAACCAGCCCGTCACCGCGGCGGCCAGCAGCGCCCAGCCGCAGCCCAGCGGCCAGCGGGCGGCCACGCCGAGCAGCAGCCCCAGCAGGGCGGGGACCAGCAGCCAGGGCAGGAAGGCCAGCAGCTGCGGTACGGGCGTGATGCCGTCGGTGTCCACGGCCCGGCAGCCCAGGACGACGCTCACCGCGGCCAGCACCACCAGCGCGCACCAGGCCGTCGCCCTGCCCTCGTCGGGGAGCCGTGCGAGGCGCCGGACGGTGGCGGCCGCCCGGCGGCCGGGCTCGCGCGCGGCGGCGCGGTCCGTCGCGACTGTGGTCTCCACGCGGGGCCTCTCGACTCGGGGCTGGGCGGCGCCCCATTGTCCCCCGCCCGCCTGTGACCACCCTCGGGACGGCCGCCTCACGCCATGTCAGCAGGTCATGCCAACAGCCCCCTAGGGGGTGTCCGCAACGTCGCGTCGGATCAGCCCGCGGCGTCAGGGGGCACCTCCCGGCGGTAGCCGGGTGCGCGTGCGATCGCAAGGCGGAGGGTCGCCCTCGCGGGGGCACCTCCCGGACGGAGTCCGGGGGCGGGTCTACTCGGGTGATCCCGACAACGCAGCGAGAGCGTGCCAGGCGTCGCGGGCCCGGCGGGACTTTGCGGACCCCCCTAAGGCCGCCGCAGCGCCAGCACCGTCTCGACCGTGTCCGCCTGGTCCGCCGGTTTGTCCTCCCGGTAACGCAGCACCCGCGCGAACCGCAGGGTCACGCCCGCCGGATAGCGGGAGGAGCGCTGGAGGCCGTCGAAGGCGACCTCCACCACCAGCTCGGGCCGGACCCGCACCACCCAGCCGTCGTCGCTGACCGCGAGGGCCAGCAGCGCGTCCGTCTGCCACTCCAGCAGCGCGTCCGTCAGCCCCTTGAAGGTCTTGCCGAGCATCAGGAACGTGCCGTCCGGCCGCCGGGCGCCCAGGTGGAGGTTGGACAGCTTCCCGGTGCGGCGGCCGTGCCCCCACTCCGCCGCCAGCACCACCAGGTCGAGCGTGTGCACCGGCTTGACCTTCAGCCAGGACGCCCCGCGCCGCCCCGCCCCGTACGGGGCCTCCAGGCCCTTGGCGAGCACGCCCTCGTGGCCCCGGGCCAGCACATCGGCGGCGAACGCGCGGGCCGCCCGCCGGATCTCGGGGTCCGCCGGGTCCTCGGCGACCAGCCGCCGCACCCGGCGGGGTTCGGGGGCCACCCGGGCGAGTTCGGTGTGGCGCTCGCGGGTCGGCAGCGCGAGGAGGTCGCGGTCGTCGACGGCGAGCAGGTCGAAGAAGACGGGGGACAGCGGCAGCGCGGCGGACGCCCCGGCGATGTCGAGCCGGGAGCCGACCCGGGCCGAGGTCTCCTGGAACGGGCGCGGCCGCCCGGTCTCGTCCAGGGAGATGACCTCGCCGTCGAGGACGGCTCGCCGCACCGCGAGTTCGCGGGCCGCCGTCACGACCTCGGGCAGCCGGTCGGTGATCTCGTCCAGGGTGCGGGTGTAGACGCGTACGGCGTCCCCGTCCCGGTGCACCTGGACCCGGATGCCGTCCAGCTTCTCCTCGATCACGCACGGGCCGAGCCGGTCCATGGCCTCGTCCAGGTCCGCCGCGCTCTGCGCGAGCATCGGCAGTACCGGCCGCCCCACCTCGAGACGGAAGTCGGCCAGCGCGGCCGGGCCGCGCGCGAGCAGCGCCTCGGCGACCGCGCCCAGCGAACCGCCGAGCATCACCGCCCGGCGCACCTCGGCGGGCGGTGCGCCGACCGCCTGCGCCAGCCCCTCCACGGCCAGCGCCTCCAGCGCGCCCTGGCGCAGTTCCCCGCCGATGAGCCCGAGCAGGAAGCGCTGCTCGTCCTCGGTGGCCTCGGCCATCAGCGCGCCCACGAGTCGTTTGCGCTCCGCCCCGGCGCCGGTGCCGGAGACGGCGGCGATCCGGCTCAGCGCGCGGTCCACGTCGAGGACGGCGAGCCGCGGGGCGGCGGCGGGCTCGTGCCGCTGCCGCAGGGTGGACCAGCCGACGCCGGTGCGGCGCTGCGGCAGCTTCCCCGCCAGGTAGGTGATCACCACGGGGGCCTCGGCGGGTTCGGTGCGCCGGAACAGCCCGGCCAGGGCGGCGATCTTCTCCGAGCGGGCGGAGGTGGCCGCCACCTGCCGGGAGGTGCGTGCGACGTCGGCCAGCAGCATGGCTCCAGCCTGCCTCTGCCGCCGCCGTGCCGCACGCGCGTATCGGAAACGCCGTGGCACACGCGGATCGGAAACACCTTGGCACAATGGTCACAAAGGGGGCGGAGGGTGTAGAAGGGGCGAGGCAGGGAGCGGGCCACGGAACAGCAGATCGACTACGCAGCGCTCTTCGAGGCCTTGCCCAGCCCGATGCTGGTCCTGGACCCCGACTTGGTGATCGTTGCCGTCAACCAGGCGTATCTGGCGGCGACCCGCCAGGCGCGCGAGGATCTGCTCGGCCGCTACGTCTTCGACGCGTTCCCCGACAACCCGGCCGACCCGGACGCCTCGGGCACCCGCAACCTGGACGCCTCGCTGCGCCGGGTGCTGCGCACCGGGGAGCGCGACGCGATGGCGCTCCAGCGGTACGACGTGCCGGTGCCGACCGCCGAGGGCGGCTTCGAGGAGCGGTACTGGAGCCAGATCAACACCCCGGTGCTCGGCCCGGACGGCTCGGTCGTGCTGCTGATCCACCGGGTCGAGGACGTGACGGCGTTCGTCTTCCGGGGCCGCGAGCGGCCCCGGACGGGACGCGGTGGCGACGCGACCCGTGAGGCGCTCCAGGCGGACACCATGGACGCGGACCTCTACATCCGGGCCCGGGAGCTCCAGGAGGTCAACGAGCAGCTGCGCGAGGCCCACGCCCGGGAGCGGGAGACCGCGCTGGTGCTCCAGCGGTCCATGCTGCCCACGGGCCCGCCCGAGGAGCATCCGTACGCCGCCGTGCGCTACCGGCCCGCTGTGGGCTCGCTCAACGTGTGCGGCGACTGGTACGAGCTGACCGAGCTGGCGGACGGCCGGATCGCCGTCGCCGTGGGGGACGTGGTGGGGCAGGGGCTGGAGGCGGCCTGTGTGATGGGCCAGCTGCGCAGCGCGCTGTCGGCCGCGACCCGGGTGGTCAGTGGACCGGCCCGGGCGCTGGAGGTGCTGGGTCTGTACTCGGGCTTCGTCGACGGGGCGCTGGCCGCCACCGCCGTGCAGGTGGTCATCGACCCGGCCGGGCACTCGGTCGCGTACAGCTGCGCGGGCCACCCGCCGCCCCTGCTGCTGCGCGGCGGGGGCGCGGTGGAACCGCTGGACCAGGCCACCGATCCGCCGCTGGGCGCCCGGCCCGAGCAGATCGGGCGGCCGCAGGCCAGGGTCGTGTACGACCCGGGGGACACCCTCGTGCTCTACACCGACGGGCTCATCGAGCGGCGTGACGAGGACATCGACGTGGGTCTCGGCAGGCTGGCCGACAGCCTCGCCCGCCACCGCGGTCTCGACCCCGAGCCGATGGCCGACGCGGTGCTGGCCGATCTCGGTGTCACCGGCGGCGGGGCCGCCGATGACACTGCCCTGGTCGTCATTCGACTACGGGACCCGTTCCGCCACCCCGGGGCTCGGGGCCCCGGCCGCCGGGGGCCTGACCGCCGGGGGCCTGACCGCCGGGACCCTGGTCGCCGGGGCCGCGGCCGCCGCCCATAGCGGCCGGGCTGGCCATCCCCGCTTCCATGCCCTGGCCGCCGGTGCACAGCGCCCAGATGACGAATGCGTCGATGAGCAGCAGCACCGTCGCCCACAGCGGGGTGTAGGGCAGCCACAGGAAGTTGGCGATCAGGGCGAGCCCCGCGATCACCACGCCCACGACCCGGGCCCACATCGCGCCGGTGAACGTCGCCAGTCCGGCGACCACCAGGACGATGCCGAGGATCATGTGGATCCAGCCCCACCCGGTGAGGTCGAAACTGAAGATGTAGTCCGGGGTGGACACGAACACCTTGTCGGTGCGTACGGCCGCGATGCCCTGGGCCAGGGTCATCAGACCGCCGAAGAGCATCATGACGGCCCCGAAGACGAGACGTCCGCTGACCCCGCCGTAGGTGCGGGGGGCGGTTCCCGGGTGGACTCCACCCGCGTGAGTGGCCATGTCGGGCTCCTTCGTCAGGCGCGATCGACGACCCGGCGGCCGCCGTTTCGCGGCAATTCGGGTGAATTGCCCTGATGTCAGGTTTGCACAGTCCGCCGGGGTCGGCACCCCGCGCCCCGGGCGGTGGTCCGCACGCAAAGTCACCTCTTCTCTGCGGAAGGTGCTTTTGCGGGCATGACGGGCGGAAGGGGTTCGCCTTTCGGGAAATCCCGGTGTAGATGTATCCCTATGGCCCGGTTCATGGGTCGATCGTGGGGTGCCCGCGTGTTCCCCGGTCGGCGCCCGCGGAGTCGGCGACGTGAGCGCCCTCAGGAGGCGGGACGGCGCCCCCGGGTATGGCGACACGTCCGCAGCGTCGCCGGCCAGGTCTTCGTCCTCCAGCTGATCATCGTGCTGCTGCTCGGCGCCGCGGCGACCGTCGCCCTGGTGCTCCAGGTGCGGCACGACGCCACCGACGAGGCCCGCAGCCGCTCGATCGCCGTCGCCGAGTCCTTCGCCAACTCGCCGGGGATGCTCCAGGCCCTGCACAGCCGCGATCCGACCGCCGTGCTCCAGCCGAAGGCGGAGGCCATCCGGAAGAAGACCGGGCTGGACTTCGTCGTCGTCACGGACGACAAGGGCATCCGGCTCACCCACCCCAAGCCCGACCGGATCGGCAAGCGCTACGTCGGCGGCATCGACTCGGCGCTGCAAGGGCGCACCACCACCGGTACCGGCCCCGGCACCCTGGGCGAGGCGATGGACGCGCTGGTGCCCATCTTCGACCGCAACCACAAGGTCGTCGGCGCGGTTGGCGCGGGGATCACGATCAGCACGGTCAGCGGGCTCGCCGACCGCCAGCTGCCGCTCCTCATCGGCGCCATCACCGCCTCGCTCGCGCTGGCCACCGGCGGCACCGCCATGGTCAGCCGACGGCTGCGGCGCCAGACCCGGGGCCTGGAACCCGGCGAGATGACGCGGATGTACGAGCACCACGACGCGGTGCTGCACGCCGTGCGCGAGGGCGTGCTGATCGTCGACGGGGACGACCGGCTGGTGCTCGCCAACGACGAGGCGTCCCGGCTGCTCGACCTGCCGCCGCGCCCCGAGGGACGCCCGGTCCACCAGCTCGGCCTGGACCCCGGGATGGCCGGTCTGCTGGTCTCCCGGCAAGTCGTCACCGACGAGGTGCTGGTGGCCGGTGACCGGCTGCTGGCGGTGAACAACCGGCCCACCGACCGCGACGGCGGCCCGCCCGGCAGCGTCGCCACCCTGCGCGACTCCACCGAGCTGCGCGCCCTGTCGGGCCGCGCCGACGTGGCCCAGAAGCGGCTCAAGCTGCTGTACGACGCCAGCGTGGAGGTCGGCACCACCCTCGACGTGGAGCGCACCGCCGAGGAGCTGACGCGGGTGGCGGTGCCGCGGTTCGCCGACTTCGCCACGGTCGACCTGGCCGATCCCGTACCGCGCGGGGAGGAGCCGCCGAGGGGCGGCGGCGAGATGTGCCGGGCGGCCGTCCACGGCATCCGGCCCGAGCACCCCTTCTATCCCGTCGGCGAGCGGTTCTCGTTCGCCGCGTCCACGCCCCAGGCGTGGGGCCTGGGCAGCGGGCAGGCGGTCGTGGAGGACGATCTGACCCTGGCCCCCGGCTGGCAGGCCCAGGACCCCGACCGGACCCGCAAGGTCATCGACTACGGCGTACGGTCGCTGGTCACCGTGCCGCTCAAGGCCCGCGGCGTGCTGCTCGGCGTGGTCAACTTCTGGCGGATGGCGGAGCGCGACCCCTTCGAGGAGGAAGAGGTGACGCTCGCCGAGGAGCTGGCCTCCCACGCGGCGGTGTGCATCGACAACGCCCGCCGCTACACCCGCGAGCACACCATGGCGGTGACCCTCCAGCACAGCCTGCTGCCCCGCGCCGTGCCCGCGCAGAGCGCCCTCGACGTGGCCTTCCGCTATCTGCCCGCCGAATCGGGCGTCGGCGGCGACTGGTTCGACGTCATCCCGCTGCCGGGCGCGCGGGTGGCGCTGGTGGTGGGCGACGTCGTCGGCCACGGACTGCACGCGGCGGCGACCATGGGGCGGCTGCGGACCGCGGTGCACAACTTCTCCACCCTCGACCTGCCGCCCGACGAGATCCTGTCCGGACGAGAGCCCCCTCGGCCAGGACACCCCCGGCGGCGGGGGCGAGCCGCTGACCGGCGCGACCGGCGCCACCTGCCTGTACGCGATCTACGACCCGGTGACGCGGCGCTGCACCATGGCCCGGGCCGGGCACCCGCCGCCCGCGGTGGTGAGTCCGGACGGCTCGGTGGAGTTCCCGGACCTGCCCGCAGGGCCCCCGCTCGGCCTCGGCGGGCTCCCGTTCGACACGGCCGAACTGGAACTGGCCGAGAACAGCCATGTCGTCCTCTACACCGACGGGCTCATCGAGGACCGCCGCCGGGAGATCGACATCGGTCTCGAGATGCTGCGCGACGCGCTGTCGCACCAGGGCCGGTCGCCCGAGGAGATCTGCACCGAGGTGCTCGACGCGATGCTGCCCACCGAGCCGGGCGACGACATCGCGCTGATCGCCGCCCGGACCCGGGTGCTGGGCCCCGGCCGGGTGGTGTCCTCGGACGTGCCGTCCGACCCCGCCGCGGTGGCCAGGGTGCGCGCCGAGGCGCAGCGGCAGCTGGAGGAGTGGGGCATGGAGGAGGTGGCGTTCACCGCCGAACTCGTCCTCAGCGAGCTGATCACCAACGCCATCCGGCACGCCACCGGCCCGATCCGGCTCCAGCTGGTCCGCGACCGCGGCCTGATCTGCGAGGTATCCGACACCAGCAGCACCTCGCCGCATCTGCGGTACGCGACGCCCGTCGACGAGGGCGGCCGCGGGCTGTTCCTGGTCGCCCAGTTCGCCGAGCGCTGGGGCACGCGCTACACCGCGGGCGGCAAGGTCATCTGGGCCGAACTGGCGCTGCCCGAACCGCAGGAGGCGTCCGAGGCGTCGCCGTCGGCTCAGGCGTCCCCGCCCCCGGCGGTTCCGGAACCGTCCTGACCGGCGGTGCCGGAACCGTCCTGACCGGCGCCCGCCTTCCTGCCCGCACGCGGGGCGAACCGCTCGACCAGGACGTCCAGCCGTTCCCCCTGCCACCGCGGCGGGATCCGCCCCGCGCGGGCCAGTACGGCGAGCCCGTGCAGCGCGCTCCAGATGACCTCCGCGTCCAGCTCGTCCCGCCCGTCGCCCGGCCCGGCCACGGCCGCCAGCTCCGCGAAGGCGGCACGCGGAGCGGCGGGCCGGTCCTCCCGCTTCTCCGGTGCGACGCCGGTCTCCCGCACGAACATCGCCGCGTAGAGCGCGGGGCGGGCGACCGCGAAGTCCAGATAGGCGCGGCCGACCGCGCGCAGCGCCTCCCGGGGCGAGCCCGCGGTCCGCCGGGCCCGCCGCAGCGCGGCGGCGAGGTCGTCGAAGCCCTCGTCGGCCACCGCGTTCACGATGGCGTCCTTGCCCTTGAAGTGGTCGTACAGCACCGGCTGGCTGTAGGCGACGCGCTCGGCGAGCCGACGGGTCGTCACCGCGTCCCAGCCCTCGGCCTCCGCCAGTTCGCGAGCGGCGGTGATGATCAGCTGATGGCGCCGGGCGCGCTCGTGTTCACGGCGTTCGGTTGAGGACATGACATTCGATCCTAGCAGCGCTAGCCACGCTAGCCTCGGCCAAAGGGCCACCGCCGGGGCCCGTTGTGTGCAGGATGGGATACGTGACCCCAGCTCAGAACCGTTCATCTTTGGCGCGATCGGACAACGTGCGGATTCCGGCCGTCATACTGACGGGCCGTCATGGTCCGTGTGCCGAGCGGGGTCGTTCAAAATTCTCTGAGCAGTATTACCATGTGCCGCCCACGGCTTGATGTCCGCGTGGTCCACCCTCAACCCTCGAACGCGCCCATGAGGACCTGATAGATGTCAGCACATATATCCAGCCATCCCTACAAAGGGCCTGCCGTAACCCGGCAGGCCCTGGCCGTGCCGCTGCTGGCCGCGGTCGTCGCCGGCGGGGCGGGGGCGTGGGTGACGGCAGAGGTGCCCGAAGCCCAGCGCGTCCTCGTCGCCGTCTTCAGCGCGCTGGCGGCCGTAGCTCTGGGCGTGACCCTCGCGGTCGCCGCCCACCGGTCGCGGACCATCGGCCGCCTCCAGTCCCGGATCGCGAGTCTGGAGGCCGCGGCGGCACAGCACACCGCGGAGGCCGCCCGGCTCGCTGACGAAACGATTCCCGCTGCGGTGAAGGGCCTGCGGGACGGCGGTTCGGTGGACACCGTGCTGATGCAGGTGACCAAGCCCGGCGACCAGGCGCACGGCCGGGTGCTGCGCAGGGTGGTGCAGGAGATCGGCACCGGTGAGCGGATGCGCGCCTCCGCGATGGCGGCGTGCGCCAACGCCGCGGGCCGGGTCCAGGCTCTGGCCACCAGCATGCTCGCGGACCTGCGCGAGATGGAGAACCGGCACGACGAGTCGGTCCTCGGCGACCTGCTGAAGCTCGACCACACCACAGCCCAGACGGGCCGCATCGCGGACAGCATCGCGGTGCTCACCGGCGCCCGCTCCGGCCGCCGCTGGACCAAGCCCATCGTCATGGAGTCCATCCTGCGCGGCGCGGTCGGCCGGATCAGCGCCTATCAGCGGGTACGGGTCCACGCGGCCAGCAACGCCGCGGTGGCCGGTTACGCCGCCGAGGGCGTCATGCACGCCCTCGCCGAGCTGATGGACAACGCCACCAGCTTCTCGCCTCCCACCGAGGAGGTGCACGTGTACGTCGAGGAGACGCATACCGGCGTCGTCGTCACCATCGAGGACGGCGGCCTGGTCATGGGCCCCTCCGCGCTCGCCCGCGCCCAGAAGGCGGTCTCCTCGCAGACACTCGACCTGACGACCCTGTCGGGCACCCGGCTCGGCCTCGCGGTCGTCGGCTGTCTGGCGCGCAAGCACGGGCTGACGGTCTCCTTCCGGCCGTCCGCCCGGGGAGGTACCGGCGTCGTGGTTCTGATCCCGCAGCAGCTGATCACGCACATCAACCAGGAGGCGGTGCCCGAGGCGCCGGCCCGCAACCGCGTCGAGCCCGCCCGCTCGCGCGCCGCCGCCCCGGTGGCGCCTCCGGCCGGTACCCGGGTCGCCGCGAGCGCCGAGCGCACCGAGCCGGTGGCCGAGGCGCCCGCCCCGGCGGCTCCGGCCACCCCGGCAGCCCCGGCGGCTCCGGCAGCCCCGGCGGCTCCGGCAGCCCCGGCGGCTCCGGCCGCCCCGGCGGCTCCGGCCGCCCCGGCGGCGCCGACGCCCGCCGCGGAGCCCACCGGCACCCCCGGGCCCTCCGGCGCGTGCGACGGCCCCTCCGGCACCGACGCCCCGGCGGGGCCGCGCATCAACGGGCTGCCCAAGCGGCGCCGCGGCGAGACCCTCGCCGCCGCCACCCGGGCCACGCCGCGCCCCGCGCCCAATGCCAAGCCGAAGCCTCCGCGTACCGACGCCGGAGCGCGTTTCGGTGCCTTCCGTGACGCCACGCGCGGCTGCCCCACCGGCGGTACCGACGGGCGTAACACCACCTCGGCGGCGCCCGCAGAAGCCACCGGGCCCACGCCGTCCGCCGAGTCCGCCGAGTCCGCCGAGTCTGCTGGGTCCGCAGAGAACGACCAGCCGTAACGACCAGCCGTGATGATAGGAACGCCGATGAACACCACAGACCGCAGCTTGGACTGGCTGTTGGAGAACCTGCTGGAGAAGACGCCGGGCGCCCGGCACGCGCTGGTGCTCTCCCGGGACGGCCTCAAGCTCTGCCTCACGTCCGGACTCTCCGTGGACCAGGCCGACCAGCTGGCGGCCATCGCCTCGGGTATCCAGAGCCTCTCCCACGGCGCGTCGATCGAGTTCGGGGACGGCAGCGGCGGCGTACGGCAGTCCATGACGGAATTCCACGGGGGCATCCTGTTCATCGTCGAGGCCGGTGAGGGCGCCCACCTGGCCGTCGTGGCGCACGACGAGGCCGACGTCGGCATCATCGGGCACAACATGAACGAAATGGTCGAGCAGATCGGCGACCATCTGCGGGCGGCGCCCCGTACCTTCGCGAACGGTGGCCATGGCGGCGGGACGAACACATGATCCGAGGGCCGCTCGACAGCGAGGACCCTGACCGGCTGTACACCGTCACCGGTGGCCGCAGCCGCGCCGACGAGAGCGTGTTCGACATGGTCACGCTCATCGTCAGCGAATCCGAACCGTCACTCGGCATGCAGTCCGAGCACGTCAAGATCCTGCGGATGTGCCGGCGGCCCATGGCGGTCGTGGAAATCTCCTCGTACCTGGGAATGCCCGTCAGCGTGGTCAAGATCCTGCTGTGCGACCTGCTCGACACCGGCAAGATCACCGCGCGCCATCCGCATGCGGCCCGCCCCGACAACGGAGGGCTGCCCGAGCCCGAGACACTGAAGAAGGTGCTCGTTGCACTCCAGAACCTCTGACCGCGCCGACGTCCGGGCACCGCTGCGGGCGAGCGCGAGCGATGGCCTCAAGATCGTCGTCGTCGGCGGCTTCGGCGTGGGCAAGACGACGATGGTCCAGTCGGTGAGCGAGATCCGCCCGCTCAGCACCGAGGAGACGATGACCCAGGCGGGCGTCGGGATCGACGACGCCTCCTTCGTCCAGTCGAAGACGACCACCACGGTCGCCTTCGACTTCGGGCGCATCAGCCTGGACGAGGAGATGGTGCTCTATCTGTTCGGCGCGCCCGGACAGGAACGTTTCTGGTTCCTGTGGGACCGGCTCTTCGCCGGGACCCTGGGCGCGGTCGTCCTGGTGGACACCAACCGGCTCGCCGACTCCTGGTACGCCATCGACCGCCTCGAGTACCACGGGACGCCGTTCATCGTGGCCCGCAACAACTTCACCGAACCGCAGCACACCCTGGAGGAGGTCCGGGACGCGCTCGATCTGCCCTCGGACATCCCCGTGATCGACTGCGACGCCCGTGACCGCGAGTCCAGCAAGGCCGTGCTGGTCGCGCTGGCCCGCCACCTCTACTCCCTGTCCACCTCCTCCGCCGCCCGGGAGACCACCGCGTGACCACCCCGGACCCCATGCCTCCGCTCGAGGACCCCTTCGCGCCCGCCGCACCGCCCCTGCGGGGCTGGCCGGAGCAGCCGGACGCGGTGCGGCTCGACATGGATCTGCTCCGCGGCGATCCGGACGAGCTGTACCGCACGCTCCGCCGCGAGCACGGCCCCGTCGTGCCCGTGCTGCTCGAACCGGACATCCCCGTCTGGATGGTGCTCGGCTACCGGGAGCTGCTCCGCGTCACCACGGACCCCAACCTGTTCGCCCGCGACTCACGCCGCTGGCATTCCTGGGACCGGGTCCCGCCCGACTGGGAGCTGATGACGTTCGTCGCCTACCGGCCGACGATGCTGTTCTCCGAGGGCGCCGATCACGAGCGGCGGTCCGAGGCGATCATCGACAGCATGGAGTCCGTGGACCCGTCCGAACTGCGGGCGCAGTGCGAGCGCGTCGCGGACTCGCTGATCGACGTCTTCGCGGGCAGCGGCCGCGCCGATCTGATGGCCGAGTACGCCAGCCAGATCCCGCTGCGGGTGCTGAACCGCATGTACGGCCTGGACGACTCCCCCGAGATCGTGCAGGAGACGGTCGACCTGGTCAGCGGGAAGGGCGGCCCGGAGGCGCACCAGAACCTGCTGAACCGGATGGTGGCGCTGCTGGAGAACGCCCGCTCCAACCCCGGCGCCACCAACATCGCCTCGGTGCTGGCGTTCCACCCGGCGGGCCTCACCGACGAGGAGATCCTGAACGACCTCCTGGGCAACGTCTACGCGGCCCACCAGCCCACCACCGACCTGATCGGCAACGCGCTGCGGCTCATGCTCACCGACGAGCGGTTCGCGGTCACCATGGCCGGCGGGCGGCGCAGCGTGGGCCAGGCGCTCAACGAGGTGCTGTGGGAGGCCACCCCGGTCCCCAACTGGGTCGGCCGCTGGGCCTCCGAGGACACCATGTTCGCCGGTCGCCACATCCGTAAGGGCGACTGCATGATGCTGGGCCTCGCCGCGGCCAACGCAGACCCCGACGTACGCCCGGACTTCCGCGCCGGGGCGGCGGGCAACCAGGCGCACATGGCCTTCAGCCACGGCACCCACGGCTGCCCCCAGGTCGCCCGCGAGCTGGCCGAGAACATCGCCATGGCCGCGATCGAGGTCCTGATCGACCGCCTCCCGGACGTGAGCCTGGCGGTCACCCCGGAGGAGCTCCAGTGGCGCTCCTCGCTGATGATGCGCGGCGTGTCGTCCATCCCGGTCGAGTTCACCCCGGCGTTCGCCCGCTGACACCCCCTCCGGCCCCGGCGGTGCGCACGCAAGCGGCCCGCCGGGGCCGTCGGCTGCCCGCGCCGCCGCGCGCCCATCGGCTCAGTGCGGGGCGTTGAAGACCGCTTCGGCCCGGTCGCGCCCGGAGAACAGGGCCCACGCGGTGTCGGCGATGTCATCGGGGTCGAGCGACATGTCCTTCACGTCCCCGAACTGCTCCGGCCGGGACGTCACCATGCGGTGGATGTCGCCGCGCTCGACGGCCCCGCCGATGACGAGCGCCCCCGCGTAGATCCCCTGTCCGGCCAGGGCCGCGTTCAGCGTGAGGGCGTAATTGCGCAGCGCAGCCGAGAGGATCGCCAGGTTGCCGAGGGCGGGCATCGGCAGCACCGCGCTGAGACCGGTCGCGAACAGCAGCCCCCCACCGCCGCGTTCGACCATGCCGGGCAGAACCTGCTGGACCACGTCGACGGCCGGGTACATCCAGCTCATCCCCGTGCGGACGCTGTCGGAGTCGGCCTCGGTGATCGGGGTGGGCCAGGCGTCGGCATCGGCCGCGGCGGGGCCGTAGTAGACGAGGTCGATGCTTCCGTACCGCTCGGCGACGGCGTCCAGCGCGGACCGCAGACCGTCCGCCTCGCGCACGTCGGCCGGGAAGGACCCGGCCTCGATGCCCGCCGCGGCCAGCTCCTCCAGGTATCCGGCATGCCGCGCCCCGCTGCGGGACACCAGGGCCACGGTGTAGCCCTCGCGGCCGAAGCGATGGGCGATGGACATGCCGAGTCCGGGTCCGACTCCGATGACGACGGCGGTCCCGCGGGGTGATGCGGACATGAGGACGTCCTTTCCGAAGCACGTCGACGACAAGTTGAGGGCTGTCTCAACTTACTTTTCGGGACGGTAGCACGGAACATGAGGGGTGCCTCGACTTTTGTAGGATGGCCGCCATGACAGCCGGATCCAGGCCCCTGCGGGCCGACGCCGCGCGCAACCGCGACAAGCTGCTGCGCGCCGCCACCGTGGTGTTCGGGGAGCGCGGCCTCGAAGCTCCGCTGGAGGAGGTGGCCCGCCGGGCCGGTGTCAGCATCGGCACGCTCTACAACCACTTCCCCACCCGGGAGGCGCTCTTCGATGCGATCTTCCCGGAGCGGCTCGCCGCCCTGGAGCGCATCGCCACCGCCGCGCTCGAAGACCCCAGCCCGTGGGACGGGTTCACCGGCTACGTCGAGGGGCTGTTCGCCCTCCAGGCCGAGGATCGCGGTCTCAACGACGCGGTCGCCCGGCGCTTCCCCGCCGCGGCCGAGCTGAACGAGGCGTCCCGGGAGTGCCTCCGGCACACCGAGCGGATCATCGAACGCGCCAAGGAGGGCGGCGGGTTGCGCGCCGACTTCGAACCGCAGGATCTCGCCGTTCTGGTCTGGGCGATGTCCCAGGTGATCCGGGAGTCCATGGACACGGCGCCGCGGGCCTGGCGGCGCTGTCTGGCGTTCTTCCTCGACGGCCTGCGGGCCGGTGCCGCCCACCCCATCGCCGAACCCGCCCTGACCCAGGGCCAGATGATCCGCATCGTGGAGCGCTCGGCGCCGGGCACCCCCTAGAGCCGCAAGCGCGCTGGACCTTCCCTCCCCGCGTACGGAAGGTCCAGCACGCTTACTCGAAAAGCTCGCCCTTAATGCTCATGGGCGCGCGTTAAGCTGGGGCGTCACCGTATCCAGACGTGGGCACGTCACGCAATGCGGTACCGACCGGTAACGGCTGGAAACAGTGAAGATCTGGTGCACCCGATTCCGGCGGGCCATAGGGTCGGGCCCACCCACCTCTTCCGCGGCACAGGAGACATGGCGGCTCACCATCCATGAACGCGCGACCACCCCACGGCTCGGCGCGCCCCGGCGGACGCACGGCACGGACCCGCGCCGCCGTGCTGGCCGCCGCCTACGACGCACTCGGCGCCGCGTCGTTCAGCGCCCTCACCCTCGACCAGCTCGCCGAGCGCTCCGGGGTGCACGTGTCGACCATCCGGCGGCGCTGGCGGACGGTGGAGGGGGTCGTCGTCGATCTGCTGGCCGAGCGCAGCTCGACGCTCCCCACCCCCGACTCGGGCGACTTCCGGCAGGATCTCCACGAACTCGCCCAGACCATCGGCGACTTCACCGACGCGCTGCGCAACCGCAACGTCATCCAGGGGCTGCTGGCGGCCGCCGCCCACGATCCACGGGTCGAGGAGATCGTCCGCGCTGCCTTCGTCGGCCGGACCGAGGAGGTGACCCGGATCGTGCGGCACGCGGTCGAGCGGGGCGAACTGCCCGCGGACACCGACGCCAAGGACGTCATCGCCGCGCTGGGCGCGCCCTTCTACTACCGGGTGCTCATCCTGCGCGGGCCCATCGACGCGCGGCTGGTGCGGACCAGCGCCGAGGCGGTCTACCAGGCGGCGCGGGCGGGCGTGTTCGGCACGGAGCCGGACGGGGCGTGAGGCCCCCGGCCCGTGGGCCGGGCCGGGGGCCTCACCGGGGGCGTTCAGGAGCTCGCGCCGCGCTCCTTCAGCATGTCGGCCATCAGCTGGATCTCCGACTGCTGGGCCTGCACCATCGTCCGGGCCAGCCGCTTCTCGGGCGGGTCCGTGACCAGGTCGACCGCGCCCTGCGCCATCGCGACACCGCCCTTGTGGTGGGCGGTCATCAGTTTCAGGTAGAGCACCTCGGCCGCCTTGCCCTTGGCCTTGCGCAGCTGGTCCAGCTCGGTGTTGGTGGCCATGCCCGGCATGAGCGAGCCGTCGTGCGCCTTGTAGGCGTGGTCCATGCCTTCCATGCCCTCCATGCCGTCCGAGCCGTGTTTCATCCACGTCATCGGCGCGTCCTCGGACGCCCGGTCGAGACCCCACCGGTCCAGCCAGCCCTGGAGGATCCCGCGCTCGGTGGCCTGCGCGGTGAGGATGTCGAACGCCAGCCGCCGCACGTCCTCGTCGCCGGTGCGGTCGCGCACGATGAGCGACATCTCCACCGCCTGCTGATGGTGGGTGGACATGTCGCGGGCGAAACCGGCCTCGGCGGAGGTGTCCTTCGGTGTGCCGTTGCCGGTCGTGCCCTCCGAGCGGTCGCTCGTCAGCCACACCACCCCCACCGCCACCAGCGTCAGCACCGCGAGGGCGGCGGTGATCCCCGCCACCAGCGGCTGCCGTGACGCGCGGCCGAGGGTGGCGGCCCCCTTCGTCACGAGGACTTCCCGTTGGTGCAGTAGGCGTTCGGCTCCGGCGTCTGCTTGCCCTGGACGAACTTCTTGAAGAACGCGGCCACGCGCGGGTCCGAGGCCTTCTGTATCTTCAGCTGGTTGCCCCAGGCGTTGAGGACGATCGGCGCGCTCTGGTCCTCGTAGGGGCTCATCAGCGAGTACTTGGTCTTCTCCACCCGGGCCTTGAGGGTGGCGATGTCCTCCTTGGACGCCTTGTCGTTGTAGGTCACCCACACCGCGCCGTGCTCCAGCGAGTGCACCGCGTTCTCCTTGGTCAGCGGCTTGGTGTAGACGTCGCCGTCGCAGTTCTGCCAGACCTGGTTGTGGTTTCCGCCGACCGGCGGCGACATCGCGTACTTCACCGAGCCGCTCACATGGGTGCGGCCCAGGTTCTTCCAGGTCGTCATGCCCTTGAACTCACCGGACTTCACGACCGAGGAGGAGACCTTCGCGGCCTTCTCCTCCTTCTTGTTGCCCGCGTCGACCAGGAGGAAGCCGCCGACGGCCAGCCCGGCGACGATCACCGTGCAGGAGGTGATGGTGATGATCCGGTACCGGCGCTCGCGGGCCTTCTCCGCGCGGCGCAGCTCCTCTATCTTCGCGCGGCGCTCGGCCGCGCCCTTCGTCTTCGATGCCTTGGAAGCCATGGCTGTCCCAGTCCTCGCAGTTCTCGCACGGTCGCACTGAATGAGTGAAGTGATGACGGAGGTCGGCGATCGGCCTAGGTGCGGAGTACTTGGAGCTGATGGAGGCCGAGGGCGTGGACGTGTGTGTCGGGCGGGGCCCGTACGGAGTCCGTGGCCCGTGGGCCGTCCGGCGGCCGGAAGCCGACGAGGGCGGGCGGCGGAACGGGGGCGGGCACCAGGGCGGGGTTCCCGCCGCGGGGACCGGCCACGCAGTCGTCGCTGCCGCCGCCCGGGGTCTTCGCGTCGTCCCCGGGGGCCGGGGCGATGGGTGCGG
This sequence comes from Streptomyces sp. BRA346, assembly GCF_052851135.1. Lineage (NCBI taxonomy): Bacteria > Bacillati > Actinomycetota > Actinomycetes > Kitasatosporales > Streptomycetaceae > Streptomyces > Streptomyces sp. BRA346. The sequence continues at coordinate 239,216 of NZ_JAIWIH010000025.1, forward strand.
TGTGGAACTCGGCGATGGGGGCGGCCGGGTCCCGCCCCAGGGGCGGCCGTTCGAGCTGCGCTTCGGCTACGAGACGGTGCCGGCAGCCCGTGGATATCGGCGGGTGGTCGCCGCCGGAGTGGACGCACGACGGTGCCACCCACAGCACCGCGGCGAGGAGCGGTACGGCACGGCTGAGCGCGGAGCGCGCGGTGGCTCGCACCGTGCGCCTCCGTATGCCGTCGTCTCCGTCCCGCCCTCTGCCCATCGCGCCAGATCGTAACCAGTGGGCCTGCCGGGGCTGAACGGGTAGTGCGGCAATCACGTCATTCGCGCGGCCGTCGTGTGGCCGGTCGTGTGGTCAGTCGTGCCGGGGGAGGCCCGACAGCTCGTGGTCGGCGTGGCTCAGCGCCTCGGTGACCAGCCGGGCCAGGTGCCCGTCCCGGAGCGCGTAGACGACCCGGCGGCCGTCCTTGCGCGAGGTGACGACCCCGGCCAGTCGCAGCTTGGCCAGGTGCTGACTGACGGCCGGGCGGGCCGCCCCGCAGACGGCGGTCAGCGCCGTCACATCGGCCTCGCCCGAGGCGAGGGTGTGCAGCAGCGTCAGCCGGGTGCGGTCGGCGAGCAGGCCCAACACCTCGGCGGCGCGCGCGAACTGCTCGGTGCTCGGGGTGCGCGGATGCGCATCGTGCGCATCTGATAGGTGCATGCGTGCGCTCATGCGCACATAATGGGTGGCGGGGACGGACCGTGTCCAGTCCTGAGGCTGAACCGACGAGTGACGAGAAGGCGGATGCTGCCATGGACGACCGGCACGGGCACACCCACGGGCATGAGCACGGGCACGACCACGAGCAGCACACCCACGGCCATGACCACGGACACCCCCACGGCCGCGCCGCCCGGTGGCGCCACCGGGCGGGCCATCTGCTGCGTCCCCACTCCCATGACACCGCCGACAAGGTGGACCGGGCCCTGGAGTCCTCCGCCCGCGGCCTGCGCGCCCTGTGGACCTCCCTCGCCGTCCTCGGCACGACGGCCGTCGCACAAGCCGTCGTCGTGGTGGCCTCCGGGTCGGTCGCGCTGCTCGGCGACACCGTCCACAACGCCGCCGACGCCCTGACCGCCCTCCCGCTGGCCCTCGCCTTCCTGCTCGGCCGCCGCGCCGCCACCCGCCGCTTCACCTACGGGTACGGGCGGGCCGAGGACCTGGCCGGGATCGCGATCGTGCTCACCATCGCGGCCTCCGCCGCGTTCGCCGCCTGGACCGCCACCGACCGGCTGCTGCACCCGCGCGACATCGAGCAGCTGTCCGCCGTCGCCGCCGCGGCCGTGGTCGGCTTCATCGGCAACGAATGGGTCGCCCGCTACCGCATCCGCGTCGGCCGCGAGATCGGCTCGGCCGCCCTCGTCGCCGACGGCCTCCACGCCCGTACCGACGGCTTCACCTCGCTCGCCGTCCTGCTGAGCGCGGCCGGTGCCGCCCTCGGCTGGCGGCTCGCCGACCCCCTCGTCGGCCTCGCCATCACCGCCGCGATCCTGCTGGTGCTGCGCGACGCCGCCCGCGAGGTGTTCCGCCGGGTGATGGACGCCGTCGACCCGGCCCTGACCGACGCCGCCGAGCGGGCCGTGCGCGCCGTGCCCGGCGTACGGGACATCGGCGAACTGCGGCTGCGCTGGATCGGCCACCGGCTGCGCGCGGAGGTCGCGGTCGTGGTCGGCGGCGAGCTGAGCGTACGGGAGGCCCACCGGGTGGCGGTGGACGCCGAACACGCGCTGCTGCACGCGGTTCCCCGGCTGACCGCCGCCCTCATCCACGCCGACCCGGCCCCGTCCGACCGATCCCCCGATCCGCACGCCGCGCTGGCGCACCACGCCGTGTGATCAGACCGCGTGATCAGACCGCGCTGACCGGGGCGATCAGCCCGGCGGTGGAGGCCGGGGGAACCGGGCCCACCCGGGCGCTGACCAGGTCGCCGCGCTCCAGGAAGCCCGTACCGCTCAGATCGACGTGGACGCGCAGCCCGTAGGCGTCGTCGGGGTCCAGCTCGCCGGGGACCGTGACGCTGAACGGGATGTGGCCGGACGGGCTCAGCGGCACATCGGTCTGCACCTGCGCCCCCACGACGGAGGCGGACACATCGGCGCGGGTCACGTTGCGCACCTCCACCACCACCCGGGCCGCCCGGACCGTGGGGGTGTCCGGGGGCAGGGACACGATGCCGCTGAGGACACTGCTCATGCGCGCCATTACATGCCACCCGCGTCCGTCGTGTAACACGGTCGGGGGTCCCGTACGGCCATCCGGGTGGGGAAGTGGCGGGGGCCCGGTCGGTCCCGATCCGGTCGGCTGACCGCCCCGGAACACCGGACGCGGCCCGGAAACCCGGGCCGCGTCGTGTCGTCGTTCAGGCACTCCTGTGCTCAGGCCGAGCAGCGCTCACCGTTCAGGGTGAAGGCGCGGGGCGCGGAGTTGCGGCTGCCCCAGGTGCCGAGGAAGCCCACGGAGAAGGGCTTGTCGGCGTCGACGCGCTTGTTGTAGTCGGCCGGGGTGGTGGTCACCGTGGCACCGCGCTGGGTGAATTGGCCGTTCCACATCTGGGTGACGCGCTGGGAGTCGGGGAAGTCCCAGGTGATCCGCCAGGTGTCGAGCGCACTGCGGGAGGTCAGCGTGACCTCGGCCTTGAAGCCGTCGGGCCATTCGGTGACCACGTTGTAGCGGGCCGTGCAGCTGGGCTCGTCCGAGGGTTTCGGGGGGTTCTGGGGCGAGTCGTCTCCGGGCCGGTGGCCCTGGCCCGAACCCTGCGAGCGGGAGGGCGAGGCGGGCGCGGAGGTGCGCTTCCCGTCCTCGTCCCCGTCCTTGCCGCGGTCCTCGTCCGCCGGGTCGTCCTTCCCGGTCTTGCCGCCCACGCCGTCGCCACCGCGGGAGGAGGACGGCTCGGCGGATCCGCCCGGGCCGCTGGGTGTCCCGGTGTCCACCGGTGTGGTGTCCGAGGGGGTGCCACCCGGGGCGGTGGTGTCGCGGGCCACCCGGCCGGTGGCCTGCTCTTCGGTTCCGTCGCCGGACACCGCGGCGGTTCGGGTTAACGCAACCATCATGGCCAGCGCCACCACGGCCACCACCGCCAGGGCGACCGTCGCCGTACGGGCCCTGCGCACACCGTGGGTGGCTCTTCTGCGTCCGGTCGGGCCGATGCCGAGTCTCTGGCGCAGGAGGCGCGGCGCCATCATCAGCGGCCCGCCGACCTTGTCCAGGACCCGGTCCCGTAACGGGATGCGGACGGCGTGCGACGCCGGTGCGGTCGACGCGGGGGTGGCGCCCGGGGTGCGCTCGGCGGTTCTTCGCCGCCGCGCCACGTACCCGGGCCCGCCCCATCCCAGCACCCCGCCGGCCAGCGCGTTGGGCAGCCCGCCACCGTGCAGGTACAGGCAGGCGGCGGCCTCGCGGCAGTTCCGGCAGCGGGCGAGGTGCTGCCACAGGTCCGCCGGGGAGTGGGCATCGGGCGAACGGGTGGCGGCGTCCAGCAGCTTGGCGTAGCTGCGGCACTCCTCATGCGTGAGGGTGTCCAGATGGTTGCGCTGGCAGCGCTGCCGGAAGGCGGCCCGCACCCGGGCGATCTCCTCGGCGGCGTACTCGATGTCGCCGCCCAGCTGCCAGGCCAGCGCCTCGACCGGCTGCGACTCCACCTCGATTTCCCACAGCAGCGCCCCGTCGCGTTCCCCCAGGTCGCGCAGCCCGCGCAGGGCGAGCGGCTGTTCGCGGGGCGGGACGGCGTAGCGGGCGACACCGGTGGAGGAGAGCCAGACCCGCAGCTCCGGGTCGAGCCGGTCGCCGTCCCGGTGGGTGTGCCAGTCGGCGGCGGTCTTGCGTACGGACGTCAGGAGCAGCGGAAGCCACGGCAGCCGCGGCCCCCAGGATCGGGCCCGGCGGTTGCGGGCGGCCCGTATGCCGCGCCGGAACGCCTCGGTGGCCAGCCGCATGCCGTCTTCAGGGGTGGTGGTGCACAGGTTCGCGTAGTCGGCTACCGCGTCCCAGTAGAGGTTGAGCAGGACCGTCGGGGAGACGGCGTCGGTGTCCGCTGCGGAGACGGACGGTTGGCCGGGTGGCGCGAACGCGCCGTCCCGGGATGCCGAGTGGTCGGGCATGGAGGCACATTCCTCACTCACGAACAGTGGCGCCCCCGCCGGGGGCAAGCCTCTCACATGGGGCCGCGGGGTGGGCAGCCAACAGCACAGATCTGACTCGGAGTTGGGGATTCCCCTTCACGGGTGGGCCGAGCCTTTCACGTCTGTGAGTCGGCTGACAAGAGACGATAGAGGAGTGCGGGAGGTGTTGTGTCCGAGGGGCCCGGACCGTGATGGTCCGGGCCCCTCGGGTGGTGGGTGACGTTTCGTCAGAAATAGCCATGACGCAGCATCAGGAAGTGGCCTGACGCCTCATCAGGTGCCACGTGTGCGGGCGCTCGGAGCGTCGGCTCCGCTTCAGCGACCAGGGTGGTTGAACACGTTCGGCGAGCGCCTCGCGGTGTTCAGCCGCTGTCGTACGCGATCCACCCGGCGATGCCGAAGGGGCCGACGGCAGCGAGGACCGCATCAGCCTCGATCTGACCGCTGCCCCGGCCGACGTCGAACGCATCGTCGTGGCGGCCAGCCGGTACGGCGGCGCCCGCTTCGGTGACCTCGCGGACCTCCGGATGACGCTCGCCGACCGGGCCGGGGAGACCGTGCTGGGCTTCACCATCGAGGACGCGAGCGTGGAGACCGCGTTCATCTTCGGTGAGCTGTACCGGCGCGGTGAGGAGTGGAAGTTCCGGGCGGTCGGTCAGGGCTACGAGTCCGGGCTGGCCGGGCTGGCGACGGACTTCGGCATCGACATCGTCGACGACGCCGACGAGGAGGGCTCCGCGCAGGATCCGGAGGCGGACCCGGAGGCGGAGGAAGAGGCCGTCGCGGTCGAGCAGGAGGCGTCCCCCGAGGCGCTGCCGACGGTTCCCGGCCAGGCGGCGGCCGGTCCGCCGGTGGCGGAGGCGGCGCCCGCGGCGCCCAGGCGCCCCCGTACGGCGAAGAAGAAGGTCACCCTCCCCAAGGTCGCCAAGAAGTCGCTGGCCGAAAACGACTCCTGGCGGCTGGCCCGGCTCTTCCCGGTCTCCTCGCTCATAAGCGACCGGGAGCGCGAGATGAGGGCGACGTCCGTGCTGCTGTCGGTGATCGCCCAGGTTCCGGAGTTCGGGCGGCGGCTCACTGCCGCGTTCGGCGCGCCGGCGGGCCGTATGGAGACCTTCACCGAGGTCTCGCTGCCGCACGGGGGCAACGCTCCCAAGCGCCCCGACGGTGTGATCCGCGTCGAGCGGGCGGGCAAGCTCTGGACCGCCCTGGTCGAGACCAAGACCAACGGCAATCCGCTCAAGCCCGAGCAGGTGCAGGACTACATGGACATAGCGGCCCGGCGCGGCTACGAGGCCGTGATCACCCTGTCCAGGTCGCGCTGTGCCAGGGCGACCGCCGCCACGCCGAGCTGCGCATCGAGGGCACCACCGGGATCCTGGCGATCGTCGCCGACCTGCGCACCGGCAAGCCGCGCACCTCCATCGAGAGCCCGGCGCCCGGCCAGGGCTACCCCCTGACCTGGGTCAAGCGCCTGGTGCGCCAGCTGGCCGAGGCCCCGGCCGACCTCCACATCGAGACCCTCGTCGAGGGGCAGGGCGGCGGTCCGCGCGGCACGCTGGAGCGGTTGCGCCCCGAGCCGGGCGATCTCCTCCCCAAGGACGGTGAGCGGATCACCGGCTTCCGGCTGTCCCTCTTCAAGAGCATGGGCAGCACCCGCGGCAATGCCGAGTCGGGATTCATCCGCAGCGTCGACGATGCCGTGGACCGCTTCCACGCCGGGGTCGTCGCCCAGCTGGAACGCCGTCCGGCCCGCCGCGGCGCCGCACAGCCCCCTCGTGGAGAGCAAAGCTCACATACGGCGGAAGGGGACTGTGCAGGGGACGTAATCGCCCGCGATCGGCGGCTGTGACGCGCTCGCAACCGGGGGTTTTTACGGTGGCGGCAGTGGGAGACGCCCACCGCGAGCGTGAAAGGGGCATTCGTGACGGCATCGGCTCGGTCGGCACAGTCGGCGCGCACCGGCCCTGCCGCGGGGGTGACGGGATCGGTGCGGACGGTGTGCTCCTACTGCGGGGTCGGGTGCGGGATCGTGCTGGACGTCGGGCGGGACGCCGAGGGGCGCCGTACGGTGCTGAAGGCGTCCGGGGACAAGGCGCATCCGGCGAACGCGGGGCGGCTGTGCACCAAGGGGGCGACCAGCGCGGAGATGCTGGGGGCGCCCGGGCGGCTGGAGACGGCGCTGTCGCGCGACGACCGGGGGGCGGAGCCCGCGGCGGCCGGGGTGGACGAGGCGATCACGGCGACCGCGCGGCGGCTGCGGGCGATCCTGGACGAGCACGGGCCGGACGCGCTCGCCTTCTATGTGTCGGGGCAGATGACGCTGGAGGCGCAGTACCTGGCCAACAAGCTGGCCAAGGGGTTCATCGGCACCAACCAGATCGAGTCCAACTCACGGCTGTGCATGGCGAGCGCGGGCAGCGGCTACAAGCTGTCGCTGGGGGCCGATGGGCCGCCCGGGTCGTACGAGGACTTCGAGCACGCCGAGGTGTTCCTCGTCATCGGCTCCAACATGGCCGACTGCCATCCGATCCTGTACCTGCGGCTCATGGACCGGGTGAAGGCGGGCGCCAAGCTGATCGTGGTCGATCCGCGGCGCACCGCGACCGCCGCCAAGGCGGATCTGTTCCTTCAGATACGGCCGGGCACGGATCTCGCGCTGCTCAACGGGCTGCTGCGGCTGCTGGTCGAGGGCGGATACACCGATCAGGGGTTCATCGACGAGCACACCGAGGGCTGGGACGCCATGCCCGCCTTCCTCGACGACTATCCGGCGGACCGGGTCGCGGAGATCACCGGCATCCCGGAGGCCGACATCCGCGAGGCGGCGCGGTGGATCGGCGAGTCCGGGGAGTGGATGAGCTGCTGGACGATGGGGCTCAACCAGTCCACGCACGGCACCTGGAACACCAACGCCCTGGTCAATCTGCATCTGGCCACCGGCGCGATCTGCCGCCCCGGCAGCGGGCCGTTCTCGCTCACCGGCCAGCCCAACGCGATGGGCGGCCGGGAGATGGGGTACATGGGGCCGGGGCTGCCCGGGCAGCGGTCGGTGCTGGACGCGGAGGACCGGGCGTTCACCGAGGAGCTGTGGGGGATCGAGCCCGGCACGCTGCGGGCGGACGGGGCGGGTCAGGGCACCGTCGAGATGTTCCGGCGCATGGCGGACGGCGAGATCAAGGCGTGCTGGATCATCTGCACCAACCCCGTCGCCTCGGTCGCCAACCGCCGGACGGTGATCGAGGGCCTGGAGGCGGCGGAGTTCGTCGTCACCCAGGACGCCTTCGCCGACACCGAGACCAACGCGTACGCGGACGTGGTGCTGCCCGCCGCCATGTGGGCCGAGGCCGACGGCGTGATGATCAACTCCGAGCGCAATCTCACCCTCGCCCGGCAGGCGGTCGACCCGCCGGGCGAGGCGCTGCCGGACTGGCGGATCATCGCCCGGATCGCCTGCGAGATGGGGTACGGGGACGCCTTCGGCTACGAGAGCGCGGAGGAGGTCTTCGAGGAGATCAAACGCACCTCGAACCCGAGGACCGGCTACGACCTGCGGGGCGTGACGTACGGGCGGCTGCGCGAGACCCCGGTGCAGTGGCCCGCCGCGCCCGGTGACGGCGAGGACCGCAACCCGGTCCGCTACGTCAACGACGGCGTCAGCCAGACCCTCTCCGTACGCGAGGACGGCACCCGGCCCCGGCTGGTGTTCCCCACGCCGAGCGGGCGCGCCGTCTTCCACGCCCGCCCGCACATGGACGCCGCCGAGCTGCCGGACGACGACTTCCCGTTCGTCCTCAACACGGGGCGGGTCCAGCACCAGTGGCACACGCTCACCAAGACCGGCAAGGTCGCCAAGCTGAACAAGCTCAACCCGGGACCGTTCGTCGAGCTGCATCCGCAGGACGCGGAGCGGCTCGGCGTCGGCGAGGGCGACGCCGTGGAGGTGGCCTCGCGGCGCGGGCGGGCAGTGCTGCCCGCCGTGGTGACGGACCGGGTGCGGCCGGGTAACTGCTTCGCGCCGTTCCACTGGAACGACCTGTTCGGCGAATACCTCAGCGTCAACGCGGTCACGAACGACGCGGTCGACCCGGTGTCCTTCCAGCCGGAATTCAAGGTGTGCGCGGTGTCGCTGGCGAAGGTCGCGTCGGCGCCGTCGGCGAACCCGGCCCCGGTCGGCGGGGCCTCGGTGGCCGAGGGGCTCGCCACCACGTTCGGGATAGCCGACCTTGCGCCGCCGGTCCTCACCGAGCCCGAGCGCCAGTACCTGCGCGGCTTCCTCGCCGGGCTCCCCGGCCCGTCCGGGAACGGCCCGTCCGGGAACGGCCCGGCCGTGAACCCGAGCGCCCAGGCCGCCACCGCCGTCCCCGTCCTGCCCCACGACGCGCCCTTCTCGCCCGACCACGCCCTGTGGGTCAACGGCGTCCTCGCCGGGGCCTTCTCGCGCGCCGCCGCCCCCGGCAGCCCCGCCGCCGTCCCCGCGGCGGCGCCGGACACCGCCGGGCCCGGGACGGCCGCCCGCGAAGTGGTCATCCTGTGGGCCTCCCAGACCGGCAACGCCGAGGACGTCGCCGGTGCCACCGCCCGCCGCCTCGCCGAGACCGGACGGCAGGCCCGGCTGCTGGAGATGGACGGCATCGCCGCCGCCACCCTCCCCCGCCCCGCCGACCTCCTCGTCATCACCAGCACCTTCGGCGACGGCGACGCCCCCGACAACGGCCACGGCTTCTGGGAGTCCCTGGCCGCCGCCGACGCGCCCCGCCTGGACGGCACCCGCTACGCCGTCCTCGCCCTCGGCGACTCCACGTACGACGACTTCTGCGGCCACGGCCGCCGCCTGGACGAACGCCTCGACGAGCTGGGCGCCGTACGCCTCGCCCCCCGCACCGACTGCGAACCGGACTACGACGAGCCCGCGCAGGCATGGCTGGACACCGTCCTCGACGCGCTGGGAGCGCCGGAAGCCACCGCGCACGAAGCCCCGCCACCGGCAGCACCCGCGCCGAAGGCCCCGGCCGTCCCCGGACGCCCCACCAAGGCCGCGCCCTTCACCACCCGCCTCACCGGCAACCGGCTGCTGAGCCTGCCCGGAGCGGCCAAGGAGGTGCGGCAGTTCGCGTTCGACACCGGCGACGGCGCGCTCGCCTACGAGGCCGGGGACGCGCTCGGCGTCTGGCCCGAGAACTGCCCCGACCTGGTCGCCGAATGGCTCGCCGTCACCGGCCTCGACCCGGCCGCCGAGGTGGCCGTCGCCGCCGCCCCCGGCGCGGACGTGACCGCGATGCCGCTCGCCGACGCCCTCGGACGCCATCTGGAGATCGCGAAGGTCACCCCGGACCTGCTGCGCTTCATCCTGGAGCGCACCCATGACCACGACCTCAAGCGGCTGCTGCGCCCGGACAACAAGGACGGTCTGGCGCAGTGGACCTGGGGCCGCCAGGCCGTGGACGTCCTCGCCGAACACCCGGTGCGCGCCTCCGCCCAGGAGTGGGCCGACGTCCTCAAACGGCTCCAGCCCCGGCTGTACTCCATCTCCTCCAGCCCCCTCGCCCACCCCCACGAGGTGCGGCTCACCGTCTCCGTGGTGCGCTACGAGAGCCGCGGCGGGACGCTGCGCAAGGGCGTCGCGTCCACCCATCTCGCGGACGCCGCCGCCGACCGCACCGTGCCCGTCTTCGTGCAGCGCGCGCCCGCCTTCCGGCCCCCGGCCGACCCCACCACACCGATGGTGATGGTCGGCCCCGGCACCGGCGTCGCCCCCTTCGTCGGCTTCCTGGAGGAGCGCAGGGCGCGCGGCGCGACCGCCCCCAACTGGCTGATCTTCGGCGAACAGCGCCGCGCCACCGACTTCTACTACGAGGACGAGCTGGAGCAGCTGCGCCGCCACGGCACGCTCACCCGGCTCGACACCGCCTTCTCCCGCGACCAGCGGGCCAAGGTGTACGTCCAGGACCGGATGCGCGAACACGGCGCCCGGCTGTGGTCCTGGCTCCAGGACGGCGCCCACTTCTACGTGTGCGGGGACGCCACCCGGATGGCCAAGGACGTCGACCGGGCGCTGCGCGACATCGCCGTCGCCCACGGCGGGCTCGACGAGGACGCGGCCGAGGTGTACGTCAAGCAGCTCGCCGCCGACAAGCGCTACGCCCGCGACGTGTACTGAGCACTGAGGCATCTGCGATGTGAATCCCCTCTGCCGGTGTGCTGATACAGCCTGATGGGCTGGTGTCACCTCGCAAACGCGCTCGTATCATGGGCGGATGCACACGTACCGGATCGGAGAGGCGGCGGCCCTGATGGGCGTCAGCGCCGATACCCTGCGCCGCTGGGTCGACAGTGGACGGCTCACCGCCGAGCGGGACGAACAGGGCCGACGCATCATCCCGGGCCCGGCCCTCGCCGCGTTCGCCCGGGAGCTGAGCCGCGGCACGGACCGGGAGGGCAACGGCGTCTCCTCGGCCCGCAACCGCTTCGCGGGCATCGTCACCGAGGTGATCCTCGGCGATGTGTCCGCGCAGGTGGAGATCCAGGCGGGGCCGTTCCGCGTGGTGTCCATGATCAGCCGGGAATCCGCGGAGGAGCTGGGTCTCGAGCCGGGTGTCCCCGCGGTGGCGGTGATCAAGTCGACCAACGTGGTCGTGGAGAAGCCATGAGCACCGACGAGGGAGAAGCCCTGTGACGACCCGTTCCGCACCCCGCCGGAGCCGCGCCCTGCGCATGGCGGGGGGCCTCACCGTGGCCGCGTTGGCGCTCGGCGCCTGTTCCTCGAACGGCTCCGACGACACCGAGAAGGACTCCGGTTCCTCCTCGGACGGCGCGAAGAAGGTGTCCGGCACGGTCACGGTCTTCGCCGCCGCCTCGCTCAAGGAGAGCTTCACCGAGCTGAAGAAGACCTTCGAGAAGCAACACCCCGGCGCCAAGGTGACGTTCAACTTCGGCGGCAGCGACGCCCTCGCCGCCAGCATCACCAACGGCGCTCCCGCCGACGTCTTCGCCGCCGCGAGCCCCAAGACCATGAAGACGGTCACCGACGCGGGCGACGCCAAGGGCACCCCGTCGACGTTCGTCCGCAATCAGCTGGAGATCGCCACCCTCCCCGGCAACCCGAAGAAGATCACCAACTTCGAGGACCTCACCAAGGGCGGGCTGAAGGTCGCGCTGTGCGCCAAGGAGGTGCCGTGCGGCTCCGCCGCGCAGCAGGTGCTGGACAATGAGCACCTGAAGCTCACCCCGGCCAGCTACGAGCAGGACGTCAAGGGCGCGCTGACCAAGGTGGAGCTGAAGGAGGTCGACGCCTCCGTGGTCTACACGACGGATGTGAAGGCCGCGGGAGGAAAGGTCGAGGGCGTGGAGTTCCCGGAGTCGAGGAAGGCCATCAACGACTACCCGATCGCCCCGCTGAAGAGCGCGCCCAACGCCGACGCCGCGTCCGCCTGGATCGACCTCGTGAAGTCCCCGCAGGGCCAGAAGGCGCTGACCGAGGCGGGTTTCCTCAAGCCGTGACCACTTCCGCCCCGCAGGACACGCAGGTCCTGGAGAGCAAGCGGCGGCGGACCCGGTCCGGTGTCCCGCTGCCGCTGCTGCTGCCCGCCCTCGCCGGGTTCGCCTTCCTCGTCCTGCCGCTGGTCGCGCTGCTGATCCGGGCGCCCTGGCGGACGCTGCCGGAGCAGCTGACCAGCGTCGAGGTGTGGCAGGCGCTGCGGCTGTCGCTGATCACCGCGACCGCCGCCACCGCCGTCGCGCTGGTGCTGGGCGTACCGCTGGCCTGGCTGCTGGCCCGGGCCCGCTTCCCCGGCCGCCGGGTGGTGCGCGCCCTGGTGACGCTGCCGCTGGTGCTGCCGCCGGTGGTGGGCGGTGTGGCGCTGCTGCTGGCGCTGGGCCGCAACGGGATCGCGGGCCGCTGGCTGGACTCCGCCTTCGGCATCACCCTGCCGTTCACCACCGCGGGGGTGGTGGTGGCGGAGGCGTTCGTGGCGATGCCCTTCCTCGTGATCAGCGTCGAGGGCACGCTACGGGCCGCCGATCCGCGGTACGAGGAGGCCGCCACCACCCTCGGCGCCTCCCGCTTCACCGCCTTCCGGCGCGTCACCCTGCCGATGATCGCGCCGGGGGTGGCGGCCGGTGCGGTGCTCGCGTGGGCGCGGGCGCTGGGGGAGTTCGGCGCCACCATCACCTTCGCGGGCAACTTCCCGGGCCGCACCCAGACCATGCCGCTGTCCGTGTACCTCGCGCTCCAGAGCGACCCGGACGCCGCCATCGCGCTGAGCCTGGTGCTGCTCGCCGTATCCGTCGCGGTGCTCGCCGGGCTGCGCGACCGCTGGATGGGGACCTCCGCATGACCACCCGCACCCGCGCGACCGCGCGGGACACCGAAGGGCTCGACGCCCATCTCGTCGTGGACCGCGGCGACTTCCGGCTGGATCTGCGGCTGACCGCCGCCCCCGGCGAGGTGGTCGCCCTGCTCGGCCCCAACGGCGCGGGCAAGACCACCGCGCTGCGCGCCCTGGCCGGGCTCACCCCGCTCACCTCGGGTGAACTGCGCCTGGATGGACGGGAGTTGGAGGACCCGGCGCGGCGGCTGCGGATTCCGTCCGAGGCCCGCCCGGTCGGCGTCGTCTTCCAGGACTATCTGCTCTTCCCGCACCTCACCGCCCTCGACAACGTGGCCTTCGGACCCCGCTGCCACGGCGTCCCCAAGGCCGAGGCCCGCGCCCAGGCCGCCGACATCCTGGTCCGGATGGGTCTTGAGGCCCACGCGGGCGCCAAGCCGCACCGGCTCTCCGGCGGCCAGGCCCAGCGCGTCGCCCTCGCCCGCGCCCTGGCCGTACGCCCGCGGCTGCTGCTGCTGGACGAGCCGCTGGCCGCGCTGGACGCCCGTACCCGGCTCGACGTCCGCGCCGGACTCCGCCGCCACCTCGCCGAGTTCGAGGCCGTGGCCGTCCTGGTCACCCATGACCCGCTGGACGCGATGGTGCTCGCCGACCGGCTCGTCGTGGTCGAGGACGGGCGCGTCGTCCAGGACGGCACCCCGTCCGAGGTGTCCCGCCGCCCCCGTACGGACTACATCGCGAGCCTCGTCGGCCTCAACCTGTACCAGGGGCGGGCCGAGGGCCACACGGTACGGCTCGGCAGCGGTACGGCCATCACCACCGCCGACGACCTCACCGGCCCGGCCTTCGTCACCTTCCCGCCCGCCGCCGTCACCCTCCACCGCGACCGCCCCGACTCCAGCGCCCGCAACGCCTGGCGCGCCGAGGTCACCGGCCTGGAGTCGCACGGCGACCAGATCCGCGTCGCCCTCACCGGCGAACTGCCCCTGCTCGCCGACCTCACCACCGCCGCCGTCGCCGACCTCGGTCTCCACCCGGGCCGCACCGTCTGGGCCACCCTCAAGGCCGCCCAGACACACGCCTATCCGGCCTGACAAGATGGCGCGATGAGCGTACGGGGCGGGCGGGGCGGGCGGAACGCATCATGGCGGCGGCACCTCATCGCAACAGCGGTGAGCCTCCTGGCACTCGGGGTGGCCATCGCCCATCTCGTCGCGCCGGACCTGAAGATCGACAACGTCACCGTCGCGCTGCTGGTCATCGCCGTCGTTCCCTGGCTGCGCGAACTCTTCACCAGCATCGAACTGCCCGGCGGGCTCAGGGTCGAGTTCCGGGACGTCGAGCAGCGCATCGAGGCGGCCGAGGCCATGGCCGACGCCGCGCTCGTCGGCGGCGGCGCGGGCTCGGGCGACGCCGACGATCCGGCCGCCCTGGAGGACGTCCGCAGGCTCGCCGCCGAATACCTGGCGGTCCGCGCGGACATGCGCGCCGGATCGGCCCGTACGCAGCGCATGAACGGCATCTTCGCCCGCCTGGTCCGCGCCACCCAGCGCCTCGCCGCCCCCGACCTGGCCGCCTGGCTCGCCTCCCCCGACGGCGGCCTGCGCCTCGCGGCCTACGCCCGCCTCTACGCCGTCCCGGACGCGGCCGCGCTGCGCCCCCTGGCGGACGCCGTCACCGACGAACCGCTCGCCTTCGGCCAGTACTGGGGCATCCGCGCCCTCGACAAGGTCGTGGACCTCGTCGGCCCCGACGAGGTGCCACCCCAGGTCGTCCGCCGCCTGGAGGACTGCCGCCCCAACGGCGCCGACCGGGCGCACCTGCTGGACCGCCTGATAGCGAAGATCCACGCCCTCACGTAAGCCCCGCCGGGCGTTGTCCGAACCCCCTTGTAGCGTCCGGACCATGACGACATCGCTTCTCACCCGTCTCAAGTCCGACCGTAGGGCGGCCCTGCTGGCCGACCATCCCTACGCGTTCGACACTGACGCCCGCTTCGGCCCCCACTCCCATGTCGAACGGGTGTGGCTCGTCTCCGGCGCCCCGCTGGAGCCGATCGCGAAGGACCACGGCGGCGGTACGTACTTCCTCTGCGGGGAGGGCGACGGCGAGGACCGCCCGGTGGTCCACGCCGACTCCGAGGGCCACTCCGGGGTCATGGGCGCGACCCTCCGCGATGCGCTGCTCCTGATGATCGGGCTGCCGTGCGCAGGGGGAGCCCTGTACTGGGAGCGGCAGGGCCGGACGATGGACGAGCAGGCGCTCGAAGCCCTGCGCGCCGAAGAGGAGGCGGAGCTGAGCGAGGACTACGAACTCGACGTCCCCGCGATGCGCGTCGAACTCCTCGAACGCCTCGGCCTGGCCCCGCTCCCGCCCCTGACCGAGCTGCTGGAGCGGGAGCGCGCGGCCCGGGCCCTCGAACCGCAGTACGCGCTCGTCAACGAGGACGGCAACACCTACCGGCGGGGCCTCGAGGACGACTGAGGTCACCCATCGGTGATGACCACCTTCCCGAAGTGGCCGCGGCTCGCGAAGTGGCGGTACGCGGCGGGGGTTTCCGCGAAGGGGAAGGCGCGGTCGATCACCGGGCGCAGCCGGTGGCGCTCGATCGCCCGGTTCATGTCCTCGAACATCTCCCGGCTGCCCACGAACATCCCCTGCAAGGTGACGCCCCTGCGCACCACCGTCATGGGGTCGACCCCGCTGCCCTCGGCCAGGACTCCGATGATGCTGATCCGTCCGCCGGTGCGGACGGCGGTGAGGGACTGGGGCAGGGTGCCCGCGCCGCCCACCTCCACGACGTGGTCCACGCCGCCGCCGGTCGCGTCGTACACCGTCTGACCCCACCCGGGCGTGCGGACGTAGTCGATGCCGTCGGCCGCGCCGAGGGCGCGCAGGCGGGTCAGCTTGGCGTCGCTGCTGGAGGTGGCGATGACGTGGGCGCCGCTCAGCGCCGCGAATTGCAGCGCGAAGAGCGAGACGCCGCCGCTGCCGAGCGTCAGCACGCTCTGGCCGGGAGCGGCCCCGCCCCCTGCCACCACCGCGTGCCAGGCGGTCACGGCGGCGCAGGGGAGGGTGGCGGCCTCGGCGAAGTCCAGGTGGGCGGGGGCGGCGACGAGGGCGTCCTGGTCGAAGACGACGTATTGGGCGAGGACGCCGTCGGACGGGCCGCCGAGCGCGCCCGCGGTCTTGTCCGCGGTGGCCGGTCCGGAGATCCAGTGCGGCATGAAGATGCCCACCACCCGGTCCCCGGCGGACCACCGGGTGACCTCGGCGCCCGCGTCGATCACCTCGCCCGCGCCGTCCGACAGCGGCACCAGGCCGGGGGTGAGCGCGCGTCCGTAGGTGTCCGAAGCGATCATCAGGTCGCGGTAGTTGAGCGACCAGGCGCGCATCCGGACCAGCACCTGGCGCGGCCCGGGGGCGGGCACCTCGCGTGTCGCGAGGCGGAGGGCGTCCACGCCGGTGAAGCGCGGCAGTTGGTAGTAACGCGTCGTCGTCATGCGGGGATCCGCACCGCGTGGCCGGTGACGCGGACCCGCGTGTCGTCGGGGGCGACGTCCACGAGCAGTTCGCTGGGCCGCCCCATGTCCTCGCCCTGCCGGATGCGGATCCTGGACGCCTTCGTGATCCGCCCGGTCGCGCGCAGATACCCGCCGAAGGCGGCGGCCGCGGCGCCGGTGGCCGCGTCCTCCACGACCCCGCCGACCGGGAACGGATCACGGGCGTGGAAGTCGAGCCGGTCCGGGTCCGGGCGGTGCACCAGGTGCACGGTGGTCCAGCCGTGCCGCCGCATCAGCTCCTCCAGCGCGTCGAAGTCGTACGCGAGGTCGGCGAGCCGGGCCCGGGTGGCGGCGGCGAGGACGAGGTGGTCGTTGCCCGCGAACGCGACGTGCGGCGGGAGGGCGGGATCGAGGTCGTCCGGGGACCAGCGCAGCGCCGCCAGCGCGGGGGCGAGTTCCGTTTCCGCGTCGGCGGGGCGCGTCCGGCTGGGCACGGAGGTGAGGGTGGCGCTCGGCACCCCGCCGTCCGTGCTCGTCGTCACCCGGACCTCGCCCGCCGCCGTGTCGAAGACCAGCTCGCCGGGGCCGTCGCGTTCGGTGAGGGCGACGGCGGTGGCGACGGTGGCGTGGCCGCAGAAGGCGACCTCGGCGCGCGGGCTGAAGAACCGCATCCGGTAGCGGCGGCGGGTCTCGTCGTGCGCGGTGAGGAACGCGGTCTCGGAGTACCCGACCCGGGCGGCGATGGCCGTCATGGCGGCGTCGTCGAGGGTCCCGGCGTCGAGCACCACACCGGCGGGGTTGCCGCCGGACGGGTCGGTGGTGAAGGCGGAGTAGCGCAGTACTTCGGTCATGGCGTCCACGCTTCCACCGGACGGCCATCGCGTCCAACGATTCCTTTCGCTGGCCGCCATCGAAGTCTTCGATACCCTGTCCCCGTGGACACCAGACTCCTGCGGACGTTCGCGGCCCTGGCGAGGACCGGGAGCTTCACCGCCACCGCCGCCGAGCTGCACCTCGCCCAGTCCACGGTCACCGTCCAGGTCCGCACGCTGGAACGGGAGCTGGGCACCCGGCTGTTCGACCGGATGCCCACCGGCGCCGTCCCCACCAGCGCCGGGCGGCGGCTGCTCACCGAGGCCGAGGACGTCCTCGACGCCGAGGCCCGGCTGCGCGCGGCGGCCGCGGGCGTCGCCGGGGCCCACGGGACCCCGGAGGGTCAGGTCGCCCTCGGCGCGGGCGAGTCCCTGTGCGCCTCCCGGCTGCCCCGCGTGATCGCCTCGCTGGCCCGCAGCCACCCCGGCATCGAACTCAGCCTCCACCCGGCGGGCAGCGCCGCCGCCGTCGAGGGGCTGCGCGCGGGCCGCCTCGACCTCGCGCTCCTCCTGGAGCAGCGGGTCGACCACGCCGACCTCAGCGCCCGCCTCATCGGCCGCGAGCCCCTCGTCTACCTCTCCGCCCCGGACCATCCGTTCGCGGGCCGCACCGTGGGCTGGGCCGAGCTGGCCCGGCAGAGCTTCTTCGTCCACGAGGAGGGCTGCACGTACAGCGACCACCTGGTGCGCACCCTCCGCACCATCCCCGGCCCACCGCCCCGGCTCACCCGCTTCGGCAGCATCGAGGCCGCCCGCTCCTGCGTCGCCGCCGGGCTCGGCCTCACCCTGCTGCCGCGGGCCACGGTCGTACGCCAGCTGGCCGAGGGCGCCCTGGCCGAGGTCCACGGCCCCGACATCCCCCCGGTCCCGGTCCAGCTGACCCGGGCCCGCCGCCGCTGGACCAGCCCCGCGGCCCAGGCGGTCGCCACCGAACTGGCCGGCCTCATCCCGGAAGGCGGCTAGGGGGTGTCTTGTCGATCAGGCCGGATCAGCGAGCGGCGTGGGGGCACCTCCCAGCGGTAGCTGGGGGCGCAGGGGGCACCTCCCAGCGGTAGCTGGGGGAGCATCGCAACCCGCGTGAGGAGAGCGCAGCGGCGCTGTGCGCGACGAGCGCGGGGCCGCGAGGTGCCGTGCCAGGCGTCGGGAGCCCGGCATGATCGGCGAGACACCCCCTAGAGGAGTCGCACGCCGTCGTGGGCGCGGACGGCGGGCGGGGCGGCGGTGTCGAGCGCGTCCAGGATGCGCGCCGCGTACGCCTCGGACGCCAGGTCGGGCACCTCCGCGCGGGTCGCCCAGCGCCAGGCCCGGGTGCGAGGGCCGGTGGCGGGCGTACCGTCGAGGGCCCGGCAGCGGAAGACGAGGGAGACGCCCAGGCCGTTCATGTCCTTGTAGACGCCGGTGAGGGCCGCCGGAAGCGCGATCTTGACGCCGGTCTCCTCCAGCAGTTCGCTCCGCAGGGCGTCGGGGATCGTCTCGTCCGGGTCCAGCGGCCCGCCCGGCGGCTCCCACGTGCTGCTGTCCCGGCGCTTGATCAGCAGCGCCCGGTCCCGCTCGTCGACAATGACACCGGCGACGTTCACTGTGTGCGGGCGGTCCACGGTCACGATCCTCGGCCCTCTCGACTGGCTGCGGCGGCCCTCACGGTAGCCCACGTGCCGTGGAGACAGCCTGGGTCCCCGAAGGACGGCCGGTGGCGTCTTCTACTCTGTCGGCAGCCCGCCACGGACGGTACGGCGGGCCATCACGCCACATTGCGAACAACGGGGGACACATGCGGACACGCATGAGAATGGCCGGTGCCATCGCCGGGGCGCTGCTCGTGACCGGGTGCGGCGGCGGCAGCGACACCGGGGGCGGCGGAGCGGCGGACGCTGCGGAAAAACCGGACCGGAAGCCGAACGCGTCCGCGCCGTCGGTGCCGATGGAGACGGGCGCGAAGAAGGCCGCCTGGACGGACCGGGATCGGACGCGGCAGCTGAAGGTGGCGCCCAAGCGGCTGGTCCAGGGCAAGCAGACGGACCTCGAGCGGGTCCGGCTCGACAGCGACGTCGACGGGATGGTGCCCTTCTACCTCACCGTCTCCTACACCAACACCGGCAAGGAGACGCTGACCCGGCCCGACCCGGAGAACAACTTCACGATCACCCTCGCCGACGGAACCCCCGGCCGCCCGATCACCCTCATGAACATGAACCCGCTGGCCACCGAGTCGGGCGTGCCCAAGGAGTGCGACAAGGCGGGCCCCGCGAGCCTGCCCCCGGGGAGTACGGGCGAGGCGTGCCAGATCGTCATGCTGCCCAAGGACCGGACGCCCGCGATCGTCTCGTACACCGACGAGGCGAGCGGCGCCCTGATGTGGAAGGTCGGCGACGGCGAGGGCTACGCGGGTACCAACGGCCTGATGACGGTCGGCCAGTCCGCCGACGCCATGTGGCAGGACGACAACCGCGACGTCCCCATGACCGTCACCCTGACCGGCATGCGCAAGGGCGACATCGGGGATCTCGGCCGCTTCCAACTGAGCGCGGAACAGAAGAAGATGACCCCGTACTACGTGACCCTCCGCTACCGGAACACCGGCACCCACGTGCTGCTGCCCACCATGCAGGACGGCGTCGGGGTCAGCACCGCGGGCGGACAGCAGATCCAGCCGATGACGTTCATGGACTTCTCCACCCCGGGCAACGGCGTCGGGACCTGCCGCAGCGCCGTGGCCCACACCCGCCTGAAGCCGAACTCCTCGCTCACCATGTGCTCCGTCCACATGGTGCCCGAGGGCGACCAGCCGGTCGCGGTCACCTTCAAGGGCGAGGGCAGGGGCGCCCACCAGTTCGGCTGGCGCGTGCCGTAAGCGGGGTGACGTGCCCCGCTACGTGCCCGCGGTGTCCTCGAAGTAGGCGTCCAGGACCTCGTCCAGCCGGGCCGTCCACTCCTTGAGGGCGCCGCGGGCCGGGGCGTCCACGTCGGCGGCGTACCAGCGGTGGGCGGTGGTGTAGACGGTGACGCTGAAGCGGCGGCCGAAGCGGGGGGTGTCGATCTCCACCGCGCCGATCTCGTCCCAGGAGAACTCGGCGTTCTCGCCGTCCAGCTGGAAGGCGACACCGGAGCGCCCGGCGGTGATCGAGCCGCGGCGGTCGGACACCTCGAAAACCGGACCGTCCTCGGGCGCGGCGTCGGCCTCGGCCGCGTCCTCGGCCTGCTCCTCCGGCTCCTCGGCCCCGGCTTCCGCCTCCTCCGCGTCCACGTCCGCGGCCTCGTCCACGGACTGGTCGGCGGCCTTCTCCGGGGCCTCTTCCGGGGCTTCCGTGGCCGTCTTCGCCTCCGCGGTCACCTCCTCGGTCACGTCCGGGCGCGGGGGCGTCAGGCCGGGGATGTGCCCCGGATCGGTCCCGGCGGCGGGTACGGGCGGGGTGATCGGACCTATGCGCTGCTCCACGCCCGGCAGTATGTCGGATGAAGCTGTGCCCGCGACACCCACTCCCCGAGTGTTCCGCCGCGCGTCACGATCAGGCGACGTCGATGCCGTACTCCCGCACCAGCGCCTCCAGCCCGCCCGGGTAGCCCTTGCCGCCGATCACGAAGTCCCAGTCGCCGCCTGCGCGGCGCCGGAAGGAGCCGAGGACCAGGGCGGTTTCGCCGCGGCGGCCGTCGGAGACCTCCAGTTGGCCGAGTTCGGTGCCCGTGGCGTCCAGGAGCCGTATCCGGGCGTCGGTGAAACCGGACAGGTCCGCCCCGGGGTCGACCTCGGGGTCGACGGCCGCGGCGAGGACGAGGCGGTCGGCCTCGGGCGGCAGGGCGTCGAAGGCGACGCGGACCGCCGCCCGGTCGGGCGCGGTGGCGGGCAGGGCGCGGACGGTGCCGTCGGGAGTGCGGGGGTTGTTGAAGAAGACGAAGTGGTCGTCGCTCAGCACCCGGTCGCCGTCGCAGACGAGGGCGCAGACGTCGAGGGCGACCTCGCCGGTCCAGGACATGCCCAGCACGTTGTGGTCGGGCACATCAGGAGAGGGTGAGGCGGGCGTGCCGTCCGCGCCGTCGCCCAGCCGCCCCCGCAGCCCGTGCCGGTGCAGCAGGTCGACCAGCTCCGCCCCCGACACCAGCTCCAGCGGCTTCCCGTGGGCGAACGTGTGCGAGCCGGGCCCGAACCGCGAGGTGGTGACCAGGACGCCCTTGTTCGCGCCGCTGTCCTGGACCGTGCCGTACAGATCGCGCACCGCCGTCGGCGGCACCGTGCCGCGGTAGCGCTTCACCTGCACCACGATCCGGCCGCCCCGGATCGGGGCGGGGTCCACCGCCTCCACGTCCACCCCGCCGTCGTTCGAGCGCCGGGTCGTCACGGCCCGCATCCCCATGGCCCGGAAGAGGTCCGCGACCAGCGACTCGAAGGCGATCGGATCCATCGCGTGCAGATCCGGCTCGTCGTCCCCGCCCTGGGTGAGGACACCGGAGCCGACGTCGTCCGGCGTCCGCCCGGGCGTCACGGCGGCGCGCTGGTCGGGGCGCGTGGACAGCCGGCCGCGGACGCCGTCGACCAGGCAGTCCACGGCGCTCACCTGCTCCAGCCGCAGCTCGGCGAAGGCCGTACGCGTCACCGTGACGGTCGCCAGGACGATCCGGGCCCGGTGGCCGGTCGCCGGATCGTGGTCGTCCACGAACCCGTTCAGCGCCACCGACTCGAGCGCCCCGGACCCGTCCGCCGCGAACAGGTCGCGCAGCGCCAGCAGCACGCACTGCGCGAGCACGTCCCGGTACAGCGCCCGGCGCTGGGTGGCGGGGCGCGCCGTCTCCCGGTCCTCGTCGGCACCGGCCATGTACCGCACCGACTTGACCTCCGGGACGATGTCGTAGCGCGGCAGCTCCCAGTCCAGGACGAGCTGGCGCGCGGCCGGGTCGTACGCGGCGGACACCTCGCGGGGGAGGCCGTCGGGCCACACCGGGGAGTTGTACGTGGAGTGGTAGAGCGCCGCCGTGAAGTACTCCACGACCGCGTCGGGATCACCGGCCCGCACCTCGGCGACCAGGTCCGCCACGCCCTCGTTGTGCCGTCGTATCTCCGCGAGCTGTTGCGCGGCCCACCGCTCGTACTGCCGGTGGTACGCGTCCAGCCGCCGCACCCGCTCGGCCTCCGCCGCCTGCGCGGCCCGCCAGTCCCGCTCGTACCGCTCCCGCGCCTCGTCCCGCTCCCGCCGCCCGGACCCGAAACCCCAGCCGCCCTGCGGCTGGTAGTGCCGCTGGTCCGGCATCGGTACGGGGTGGGCGAGCGCGCCCGGGTCGAACGGCTCGACCTGCTCGGGCCGGGCGAGCCCGGCCGGGCCGAACGCCGCCGCCCGGCACCCGTCCACCAGCAGCGACCCCAGCGCCTCGACCCGCGCCTCCAGCTCCTCCGTACGCCGCCGCGCGTCCGCCTCGCGCTGCCGCCGGTACGCCGCCTGCCGCTCCCGCTGATCGCGCGCCCGCGCCCGCTCGGCGGCCCGCGCCCGCCGCTCCTCGTCCCGCTCCCGCCGCGCCCGCGCCCGCTCCTGCGCCTCGCGCTGCCGCTGCGCCTCGGCCCACAGGTTGATCAGGCCGCTGGAACGACCGGAGCGACGGCTCATGTACGACTCCCCCCTGGCCCACCGGGCCCACCCTCACGCCCCGGCCCCCCACCAGCGGCAACGCCCCGATTCTAGTGGCCAACCATCCCACCCGGCCGGCGATCTCACCCCGGGCTTCCGGCACACGCTCACCCCGCGGCGGTCAGCAGGTCGGCGGCCTTCTCGCCGATCATGATCGACGGGGCGTTGGTGTTGCCCGACGAGATCGACGGCATGATCGAGGCGTCCGCGACCCGCAGCCCCGCCACGCCGTACACCCGCAGCTCCGGGTCGACGACGGCGAGGGAGTCCTGCCCCATCTTGCAGGTGCCCACCTGGTGGTGGTACGTCCCGACCGCGCGCCGCACGAACTCCCGCAGGTCCTCCCGGGTACGGGCCTCCGGGCCCGGGGCGGCCTCGGCCTTGCGCCAGTCGTCGAACGCGGCGTGGGCGCCGATCTCGCGGCAGATCTCGACCGCGTCGACCATGGCCTCCATGTCGTACCGCTCGGCCAGGATGTTCGGGTCCAGCAGCGGCGCCGCCTCGGGGTCGGCCGACGCCAGCCGCAGGGTGCCGCGCGACAGCGGGCGGACGATCCCGGCGGCCAGGGTGTAGCCGTGCTCCGGCATCTCGTACGACTCGGCCGGATAGACCAGGTGCAGGAAGAGCGGCTGGAGGTCGGGGCCCGGGCGGCGCGGGTCGGTGCTCGCGAACAGCTGGCTCTCCAGCAGGTTCGCCGTACCGGGCGGCAGCGGGCGCGTCGCCTCGTACACGTTGCTGACCAGCGGGTGGTCGTGCAGGTTCTCGCCGACCCCCGGCAGGTCCACGGCCACCTCGACGCCGACCTCGCGCAGATGTGCGGCCGGGCCGATCCCGGAGAGCAGCAGCAGCGCGGCCGACCCGATCACCCCGCCGCTCAGCACCACCTCGGAGGCGGCGCGGGCCCGGTGGAGGGCGCCGTCCGCCGCGTACTCCACCCCGGTCGCGCGGCCGTCCTCCAGCAGCACCCGGTGCACCCGGGCCCCGGTGGTGACGGTCAGCTTCGGATGGTCCAGGACGGGTGCCATGAAGCTCTGCCAGGCGCTCATGCGCCGCCCGTCGCGGGTGGTGGTGTGGTTGAAGCCGACCCCGATCATCCGCTCACCGTTGAAGTCCTCGGTCAGCGGATGCCCCAGCGCCACCGCGGCGTCGACGAACGCGGCCGCCGTGGGGTGCGGTTCGGTGATCCGGCTGACCGGCAGCGGCCCGTCGCCGCCGTGCCACTCGCTGGCCCCGTCCATGTGGTTCTCGGACCGCTTGAACAGCGGGAGCACACTGTCCCAGTCCCACCCGGTACAGCCCTGGTAGGCCCACGCGTCGTAATCGCTGCGGTGCCCGCGTACGTAGATCATCCCGTTCAGCGAACTGCTGCCGCCCAGCACCTTGCCCCGCGGCCAGTACAGCCGCCGGCCGCCCGCGTGCCGCTGCGGCTCCGTCATGGCCGCCCAGTCCAGCTCGGACCGGAGCAGCATCGGCCACCCCTGCGGGCTGTGCACCCGCTCGTCCTCATCGGCCGGCCCCGCCTCGATGACATGGACCGAATGCCCCCGATCCAGCAACCGGCGCGCGACCACGCTCCCGGAAGAACCCGCCCCGACGACGACGTAGTCGTGCTCGGCACCTGGCGCCAACGCCATGGTGGCATGCCCCCTCAGTTTGCTGCCGTTTCATCAAAACCCTAGGTGACCAGGGAGTTTGATGGGAAACTCTGTTCGTACGGGCATAGAGGCAATGCGCGCATATACGGGGGGATGGGGAAACGTGGCCGTCACGGTGCCGGACTGGGCCGACACTCTGCTGGATCTCATCGGGGTGTCCTGGCCGAACGTGGACGAGGACGCCTACCGGGACATGGCGGATTCCTTACGCGGGTTCGCCGATGACCTGGAGGACGACGGGCAGCTCGCCAACGGGCATGTGGAGCGGCTGCTGTCGTCGGGGTACGGCGAGGCGATGGATGCCCTCAACCTCCACTGGGGCAAGGTCAAGGGCACCCACATCAAGGACATCGCCTCCGCGGCGCGCACCATCGCCGGGGCGCTGGACACCGCCGCGACGGCGATCGAGGGGATGAAGGGCGCCGCCATCGTCCAGCTCGGCTATCTGGCGAGCGAGGCGGGCATCGCGCTGTCACTGATCCCGGTCACGGGTGGTCTGTCGGCGCTGCTGGGCGCGGGCGCGATACGGGCGACGCAGGAGGCGGTCCGGCGGCTGATCAAGGAGTGCATGGAGGAGGCGGTCGGCTACATCGTCGCCGCGCTGACCGAACCCGCCGTCGCCGCCCTGGAGAACCTGGCCGCCGACCTGGTGGTGCAACTGGGCGCCACCGCACTGGGGTTGCAGGACGGGGTGGATCTCGGCCAGGCCCAGCAGGCGGGCAAGGACGGCTTCAAGGACGGGGTGCAGGGCGCGAAGGACGCCATGCAACTGGCCTCGGCGGACGGCCCGGGCGGAGGCTCCGGCGGCGGGGGCGGCCGGGGCGCGGCGGGCAAGGGCTTCCACATCGAGCTCAGTGAGCACGACCACGCCTCGACCCAGCTCAGCGGCCTGAGCGTCAACTTCCACACCAAGACGGCGGGCAGACTCTCCACCGCGAAGTCGCACCACAGCCGCACCCGCGGCCGCGACAGCATCGCCCAGGCCATCGACCCGGTCGCCGACAAGGCCATCGACGCTCTGGAGAAGGCGTTGAAGACCATGGGCGACCACGTCAGCACCAAGCTGCCGAAGGCCGTCAAGCAGGTCTCCACCGACCACCGGAACACCGACCTGGACATCCGCTCCACCTTCGCCCGGGACCAGAGGAAGAAGGACGGCGGCGACCTGGGCGGCGACGCCGGGGGCGGCCGCAGGGGCGGCGCCAAGGACGGTGCCGGGTCGTCGTCCCGCGCCAAGCCGGACGCACTCCGCGACGCCAAGGACGCACCGCGCCGCAACGGCGTCTCCCTCGACAAGACGGTCTGCAAGAACGACCCGATCGACGTCGCCACCGGCGAGATGCTGCTCCCGGAAACGGACCTGGCCCTCCCCGGCGCCCTCCCCCTCGTGCTCCGTCGCACGCATCTGTCCGAGTACCGCCACGGCCACTGGTTCGGCCGCAGCTGGGCCTCCACCCTCGACGAGCGCATCGAACTCGACCGCGTCGGCGGCGGCGCCCTCTGGGCCCGCGAGGACGGCTCGGTCCTCGTCTACCCCCGGCTGCCGCGCCCCGAGGACCCCGAGCCCGTGTACCCCGAGGAGGGCCCGCGGCTGGCCCTCGCCTACGGCGGCGAGGACAACTCCGCCACCACGTACCTCGTCACCGACCCGCACACCGGGCTGACCCGCTCCTTCACCGGCAGCCCGTACCACGCGTCGTCCGCGCACTGGCTCACCGAGATCGAGGACCGCAACCAGCACCGCATCACCTTCGCGCGCCGCCCCGACGGCACCCCGACCTCCGTCGCCCACTCCGGCGGCTATCTGGTCACCCTCACCGCCGACGACGCCCGCATCCGCGAACTGGCCCTGCGCACCCCCGACGGCCCGGTCACCGTGCTGCGCTACGGCTACGACGCCCCCGGCAACCTCACCGAGGTCATCAACTCCTCCGGGCTGCCCCTGCGCTTCACCTACGACCCGGACGCCCGCATCACCTCATGGACCGACCGGAACGGCTCCACCTTCCGGTACGTGTACGACGCCGACGGCCGGGTCGTGCGGACCATCGGCCCGGACGGCTGCCTGTCGTCCGTCTTCGCGTACGACACCCACCCGGAGACCGGCGATCCGATCACCCGCTACACCGACTCCACGGGTGCGACGACCGTCCATTACCTCAACCACCACCTCCAGGTGGTCGCCGAGACCGACCCCCTCGGCCGCACCACCCACCAGACCTGGGACCGCTACGACCGGCTGCTCTCCCGCACCGATCCGCTCGGCCGCACCACCACCTACACCTACGACGACGGCGGCGACCTCACCGCCGTCGCGCACCCCGACGGCACCACGGCCACCGTCACCTACAACGACCTGCACCAGATCACCTCCGTCACCGGCCCGGACGGCGCCACCTGGCACCAGCAGTACGACGACCGCGGCAACCCCACCGCCTTCACCCGCCCCGACGGCACGACGACCCGGCTCACCCACGACGCGCGCGGCCACCTCACCGGTGTCGACGACGCCCTCGGCGCGCTGGACCGGCTGCGCTGCGACCCGGCGGGTCTCCCACTGGCCGTCCGCGGCCCCATGGGCACCGTCACCCGCTACACCCGCGACGCCTTCGGCCGCCCGATCCGCATCACCGGCCCGGACGGCGGCACCACCGAGCTGGAGTGGACCGTCGAGGGCAAGCTCGCCCGGCGCACCGACCCGGACGGCTCGACGCAGTCGTGGACGTACGACGGCGAGGGCAACTGCCTGCTCCACCGGGACGCCACGGGCGGCGAAACCCGCTTCGAGTACACCCACTTCGACCTGCTCGCCGCCCGCACCACCCCCGACGGAGCCCGCCACGCCTTCACCCACGACACGGAGCTGCGGATCTCCCGGGTCACCAATCCGCAGGGGCTGACGTGGAGTTACACCTACGACCCGGCCGGGCACCTCACCGCCGAGACCGACTTCGACGGCCGTACGCTCGCCTACACCCACGACGCCCTCGGCCGCCTCGCCACCCGCACCAACGGTCTCGGCCAGACCATCCGCTACGCACGCGACACCGCGGGCCGCGTGGTCACCAAGGACGCCGACGGCGCCCTCACCCACTTCACCTACGACGCCCTCGGCCGCCTCTCGCGCGCCACCGGCCCCGACGCCGACCTGTCGTACGTGCGCGACGACGCGGGCCGCATCCTGCGCGAGACCTGCAACGGCCGCACACTCACCCACACCTACGACGCCTCCGGCCGCCGCGTCCGCCGCACCACCCCCACCGGGGCCGTCGCCACCTGGACCTACCCGGCCGACCGGCGCGCCCTGCTCGACACCTCCGGACACCGGGTGGTCTTCGAGTTCGACGCGATGGGCCGCGAAACCGCCCGCCGCATCGACGACACCCTCACCATCGACCACGGCTACGACGCCCTCGGCCGCCTCACCGACCAGCTCGTCCGCGGCCCCGGCGACGCCACCGTGCAGCACCGCGCCTACACCTACCGCCCCGGCGGCCACCTCACCGCCGTCGACGACCACCTCCGCGGGCACCGTCGCCTGGAGCTGACCCGGGAGGGCCGGGTCACCGCCGTCACCGCCGACAACTGGAGCGAGGCTTACGCCTACGACGAGGCGGGCAACCAGACCGAAGCCGCCTGGCCCCGCGACGGCGGCGCCGCCGGCCCCCGCGAGTACACCGGCACCCGCATCACCCGCGCGGGCGGCATCCGCTACGAACACGACGCCCAGGGCCGGGTCACCCTCCGCCGGAAGCGCCGCCTCTCCCACAAGCCCGACACCTGGCGCTACGCCTGGGACGCCGAGGACCGCCTCACCTCCGTCACCACCCCCGACGGCACCCGCTGGCGCTACCTCTACGACCCGCTCTCCGCCTCGCCGACGACGGCACCACGGTCGCCGAACGGGTCGACTTCACCTGGGACGGCGACACCCTCTGCGAACAGTCCACCCAGGCCGCGGGCACCCCCGAGACCACCGTCCTGACCTGGGACCACGACGGCCTCACCCCGGTGGCCCAGACCGAGCGCAAGGTGGACCTCACCCAGCACGAGATCGACCGCCGCTTCTTCACCATCGTCACCGACCTGGTCGGCACCCCGCGCGAACTCATCGACGAGCGGGGCGAGGTCGCCTGGCACACCCGCGCCACCCTCTGGGGCACCACCTCCTGGAACCGCACCGCCACCGGCTACACCCCGCTCCGCTTCCCCGGCCAGTACTTCGACCCCGAATCGGGCCTCCACTACAACCGCCACCGCCACTACGACCCCGATGCCGCCCGCTACCTCACCCCCGACCCCCTGGGCCTCACCCCGGCCCCCAACCCGTACACCTATGTCGACAACCCGCTGCTGTGGGTCGACCCCCTGGGCCTGGCAGGCTGCCCGCACCGGTCCAATGGCGAGCAGCGCCACAGTGTGGTGCTGGGGGTGAACAGACCCGGCGGACACTCGGAAAGTCTCGCCGAGCACCTGCGGAGGAACGGCGACCCGGGAGCACACACTTACAACGGCGACGACTACGCGGGCGTCGAACCGGGCGGGCCGGTATGGATGACCAATGTGCTGGCGGCGATCGGCGACCGAAACACCACGCTGTCCGTAACGCTCGACGGAATGCCCAACCGGGCAGGCGACAAGGGCCTGTGGGACACGCCCGAGTCCATCGTCGAGGCATTTCAGGTAGCCGTCGCCCACGGCGACAACTTCAGTCTGGCCAGCCCGGACAAGTGGCCGGAACCCGGTAACGGAACCGCGTGGGAGATGAGCGCCGTGGCGAAGGCCGTACGTGACCATGAGATCGCCGTGAAGTACGGCGACCCTCCGGACGGCAGGCCCTGGGAGGACATTCATTGGTACTCGAACAATGAGCGGGTCCATATCCCCAAGCCGGATATCGTGGAGATCGACCCGCACTACCACCAGAAGAAGGGCAAAACTGGTTGATGGCGCAGAACGAATCCGGTGCCGGCGCCGCGGAAATAGTCGCGCTCGAGTGGCAGGACGTGCTGTCCCGGGACGCCGAAATCATTGACCCGCAGGTGCCGCTCAGTGCCTACGCTCGCTCTGAACTGCGGCAGCTCTACCCTGCGGTCAGCCACGGCACGCTGTATCTGAGCCGGTGCACGCGCTTCCCCTACTCGAGGGACGTCCCCACGGTGTTCCGGCTCGTCGCTGGGGGATACACGGTGATCCGGCTGTCGGACGGTGCCGAACTCGGTGAGGCAGCAACACCGGACGAGGCGTTCGCCCTGGTCGTCGACAACCTCCCCCCGGGAACGGGCCCCGCCATCGACGGGACGGCCGACGACCTGTGAGGCGACGGTGAGACGCTGAGGCCCGGCAAGATGGGGGCAGCCATCCTGCCGGGCCGGTCCGGCGGTGCGGGGGTGGGTCAGCCGCACTTACGGCCGCTGTTGATGCACTTCACGGCCTGCTTCATCAGCGAGTTGGACATCACGTTGATGAAGTCCCCGTGGTCCGTGACCGGCTTGTGCAGCTGCTCGGGGAAGCTGTCCACCGCGAAGACCTTGTTCGGCGCGATCTTGTAGGTGATGCGCTGGGTCAGGGCCGGGATGGCCTTGAAGCCCTTGCCGCAGGCGCCGTTGGCACCGGCGAAGGCCACGTGGGTGCGGTGGTTGGCGCTGTCGGCGTTGCGGCCGTCCCAGCAGCTCTGGAACTTGAACGTGCGCACCACGTTGCTGCCCTTGGGGCACAGCGGGTACTTGTCCTTGAGCTGGCGGTTCTCGAAGCCGGTGCAGCTCCAGGAGGCGTTGGCGTTGGCCGTGCCGTTGGTGAAGGCCTTGGCGTCACCGGTGATGATGCGCAGGAACTTCGGCATCGCCGTGACCTTGCCGACCGCGCTGCCGCGGAAGGTGAGCTGGACGGAGGTGGGCTGGAGGATGGTGCCGATGTTGCCCTCGGTGCCGCCGCCCGGGGCGCCCGCGTCCTTCTCGTTCTTGCCGTCGCGCAGGCGCAGCACGGGCCAGTAGTGGGTGGAGCGGTCGCCGTTGGTGCAGGAGGTGGTGGCGGTGGCGAGGACCTGGTCGGTGGCGAAGGCGTCGTTCTTCTGGTTGCCCACGTAGTCGTGCATGTGGTGGGCGCCGTTGCTCACACCGGGGGCGACGATGACGTTGTCGGAGTTGAACTTCTTGTTCTCGTTGCGTCCGCAGCGCGAGGAGAAGGTGCCCTTGGAGGCGTTCGCCTGCTTGCGGGGGTTCTTGACGTTGGGCCGCACCTTCCGGATGTCGACGAAGTCGGCCTTCTGGGGGCCCGCGGCCTGGGCCCCGCCGGCCGCCGCCGGAGCGGCCGCGGGCGCGGCGTTCACCTCGCCCTGCTTGACCGTGCAGGAGGCCATCGAGTTCAGTCCGGACGCCTGCTGCGAACCCTTGCCCATCGTGGTGGAGATGCGGCTCAGGGCACTGCGGCGCTGGGACGACAGCGGCTCCAGGACGCGCGTACGCACCCACTCCTGGTCGGCGGCCTTGGTGCCCTGCGTGGAGAGCTGCTTGTAGGCGTCGGCGACCTGGGTGTCCAGCTTCGCCAGTTCCTTGTCCACGGAGGGCCGTGCCTTCTGCGGCACGTTCGACAGCCGGGTGGCCACGTCGGGGCACTGGATGGTCATCGAGGATTGTCGGGCGGCCTCGGTCCGGTTGGGGGACTGCCCGGCCGAGGCGTTGTTGTCGGTCATCAGCAGCGCGCCGCCGCCGACCGCCAGGGCCGCGACGCCGACGACGGACACGACGAGCACGCGTGACCGCTTGTGTCTCTTCTTGTACCTCATCACTACGCCCCTCATTGGTAGTTGTCATACCGCGATACGAAAACCGGGGCGGTTCCGCTCATCGGCGGCCGTAGTGGATGAAGGTATGGCGGGAAGCGGCCCCTCGGGTATCGTTCGAACCCCATAGGTGAAAATGAGAACCAATTGTGTGTACGCGCCATGGCCCGGAACGAACTACGCCCGATCATCAAGCTATGGCCCTCATCCCCTACGGCTCCCGCTGAGGAGTGCTTTCAGAAAGCGGGGAGTCTGCGGGTGAGGGCCATGCACTGGGAGAGTTGGAGGAACGCGTCGTGCATGTCGTCACGGGTCTCCCAGCGCATACGTAGGCGGCGAGGGCCGTGGAGGTGGGCGATGGCGGATTCGGCGACCCNGCGGACCCCGCCCAGTCCCGAGCCGTGGGCCTGCCCGCGACGTGCGATCTTCGGGACGATGTTCCGCTCGCGGAGCCGTCGGCGGTAGATGTCGTGGTCTTTACGGCGGGGTCGGCCCCGCTTGCCCCGTACCGGCNGCAGCCCAGCGGCCAAGGGCAGAAGCTGGGTGACGTCGTTGCGGTGGGCACCGGTCAGCGATACCCGCAGCGGGACACCGTTGGCATCGGTCAGCACATGGTGCTTCGAGCCCGGCCGTGCGCGGTCAACCGGACTCGGGCCGACTTCTGGGCGACTTCGCCCCCGCTTGGCCTGCACGTGAGAGGCATCGATCGCGGCACGGGAGAAGTCCAGCCGGTCCGCCGCCCGCAACCGGTCCAGCAGCACCTGCTGAAGCTCGTCCCAGACACCGGCCGCCTGCCACTCGGCCAGCCGCCGCCAGCAGGTAGGCCCCGAGCCGAAGCCCAACTCCTGCGGCAGGAACTCCCACTGGATTCCGGTACAGAGCACGAACAAGATGCCCTGCAGCGTCTTGCGGTCATCGATTCGCTTGCGCCCCGGATACCGGTAGCGGCGTTCATGCCTGGGCAGGAGCGGTTCGATCACCGCCCGCANCTCGTCACTGATCTCCCACGGCTTCGGCCGGTGCATCCTCACTCCC
This sequence comes from Streptomyces sp. BRA346, assembly GCF_052851135.1. Taxonomy (NCBI): domain Bacteria; kingdom Bacillati; phylum Actinomycetota; class Actinomycetes; order Kitasatosporales; family Streptomycetaceae; genus Streptomyces; species Streptomyces sp. BRA346. Next base: position 271,144 of record NZ_JAIWIH010000025.1, read on the forward strand.
GAGGAACGAGATCACTTGCCCTTCCACCGTGCCACACGAAGATCATTCTGCAAGGACT
>NZ_JAIWIH010000026.1:0-114790 GCF_052851135.1 Streptomyces sp. BRA346
CGCTGGCCGTGCGTTGCTGATCAAGCGACGGGACAACGGTAAGTGGGAACCGCCCGGCGGCGTGCTCGAACGCGAGGAAACCATCCCGGACGCCCTGCAACGGGAAGTCCTCGAAGAGACCGGAATCAAGATCGCGCTTCCCGCGACCCTCACCGGCGTCTACAAGAACATGACCGGCCTGATCGTCTCCATGGTCTTCCGCTGCGAAGCCATCGACGGCGCCCCGACCACCGGAGCGGAAACCCGCGCCCTGCGCTGGGTCACCCGCGACGAGGTCACCGAGCTTGCCGACGAGGCGTACGCCATCCGCGTCCTGGACGCGCTCGATAACGCCAGCCCGCCAGCCGTCCGCGCCCACGACGGCGTGCGACTCATCTAGCACTAACCCACGATCCATAGCCTCTACCAGCACGAAGGAACTTGTATGCACGAGTATATGAGTAGTCCGCGAGTCTGGGGGCTGATGTGCCCAGGATTCCGGGAAGAGGTCACTCGCGCCCGCCGCTGGACCCGTGACATCCTCAGCGGCCACCCCTGCGTGGACGACGCCGAGCTGATCGTCAGCGAACTCGGAAGCAACGCCGTCAACCACACCGCCAGCGGCACGGACTTCGGCACCTTCAACCTCACGCTGACGCTGTCCCCTCGGACCGTCGCGATCTCCGTCAGCGATTCCGGCGGGAGCCCCGAACCCCACCCGACCGAGGCCGACCCATACGACACCCACGGCCGCGGATTAAGCATCGTCATGGCTCTGGCCTGCCGCGTGGACATCACCGGCAACCAGCACGGCCGCACCGTCACCGCCCAGCTCGTAGCCCAACAGAAGGCGGATCGATGACTCATCGCCCCGAGCGCAACGACGGCTGGGACCTGGACCAGCTCCACCGCGACGAGATAACCGTGGCGATGAACTGGGTGATCCGCACGTGCCAGGACATCATCCGCGAGTGCAGCCACAAGACGTTCTGGACCCCCACCGGAACCAGCACCGGCACCGCCCCCACCACGGACCACCTCATCCAGTCAGCCCGCACCGACGTGCTCAACAAGCTCCAACACCAGATCAACGGCGCCGAGACCATCATCAGCATCGCCGAGCAAGAACGCGCCAAGCGCAAGCACTGAGTTACAACCTTCTTTACGGGTTCAAGGCGGCTCGCTCCGCTCACCGCGCGCGGCCCGGCCCCCGGCCGGGCCTGCGCTCATGTCTCCGCCCCGCTCCAGCCCGGCCGGTGCCCGTACCGCGCACACAGCAATCAGCCGCTTGACCCTAGGGATTGATGCCTCCGGCGGGGGCGCTCAGGCTCCGGGATGGCGGGGACACCGTTTGCGCCTGCGGGTCCATCGTTGCGAGCGCGGGGAGCTCCCATCCCGTCGCCGTCGTCCCAGGCAGAGCCGAGCGGACGCGGCCCAGGGCGTCAAGGTCGTTCGTACAGTAGCGCGCTCCACCTTGACGCCCTGAACCACGCCCGCTCCACGGTGTGTGGGACGACGGCGACGGGATGGGAGCTAAGGAGGCGGGGCAATGCGGTCAAGGGATCACTGCGGCACGTGCGCCCCGCTGGGTGGGCCCCTGAGGCTCGTTGGAGGACTACGAGGAAGTTATGGATCAGATTTATCTCGTCAACCGAACCGACACGCGGAAGCGCGTGAAGAGACAAGGGACCTACGCCATCTCACCCATGAAGCACTTGCATACCTGGACTCTGCGGGCGCGTTTTCTCCACAAAGAAAAGATCAAGCCATCTAGTACAGCGCCTGCTGGTGGAGATAGTGACATCAAGGTCACTACAGTCGAGCGGCAAACTAGGACAGTGCGCACCAAAATGCGTGACGGAATGCGAACTTCCCCATTAGGTCCATGAACCAGGCAGGGGTGCTTTTCGGGCAGCTCTCATCGCGGCTGTTGACTGCCACCATTACCCAGTCGAAAATCTTTGCGGAACCCCCACAGGAGGGGTTGAGGAGGGGAATATCGTGAGGATATCCGGTAGATCCATAGCTCTCGGCTTTGCGGGCGTGGCGCTCGCAGTAGGTAGCCTCGCTACGCCGGCCGCCGCAGACAGCCCTCAAGCTGCGACGGTTACCGCGAACGGCACTGTCGTCGCCGCAAACGGTTCCGAGATCGGTCAGGTCACCATCCACAAGCGTGGTGACGGCACGGAGCCGCCCGCAGAGCTGGGTAACCCCTCTGAATGGGGTGTAGTGAAGATCAAAATGGACGCTTCGGCGGACTCCGTCAGACCGATGTCGGAGGCCTGCGTCAATGCCAGTGGCGGAAACTGGTGTTATGGCTGGTACACCACCACGGGCGGTAAGTACTGCTACTCGAACTACTACCACCGCACGAAGGACCACAAGTCCTCGGTGAAAATCGCTGGCACCTTGTACTCCAGCGGTTGGGTGGACGCGGGCGACACCTCCAATGCCAACGCCACGGCGGGCCTGGCCTACACCTGCTACACCTACTACAGCATCTAGTAGATCCTGATACCCACGTCAAGAGGTGACTCCTCGGCAGGTGGGGTAGGTTGGTGCGCCACTCGGAGGCTACTCGGTCACCCGTGCAGCCTCGGAGTGGCGCCACCTCCAAGTCTGACTCAATAGCGGAAATGGGGAAGAGAAATCGCACACTTTCCGCGCACTCGCGTTGCGCCGCTTGCAGGGTCCCTCGGGGCGGGTTTGCTGCTTGGCATACTGGGCCCCGTCGCCGGAAAATGGAACAATGGCGTTTGCGTCGCCCTGAATCTTATATTTTCCGGTGGATGGTCGTGGGCCTGTTATGCATTCTTCGTGGGCTATTTCCGCCGATCCAAAATTGAGTCAGCGTTGCTGTCGTCTTTGGGGTTGGCTATCGGCGTGGTTACATACTACCTATTTAAGGATGCAAGCCCCACCGCCCCGGCCGGGCTGGAATCTGGCGCCTCTGGTGAGGGTCTCCCCTCTAGAATTCTCGTGTGGGGAATAGCAGCTTTCGCCCTTGGAGCACCTGTGGGACTCTTGGGAAATCTGGCGCGAGTGCCAGGCGTTGGCGGCCTCCCATTCCGATTGATTGTTCCGCTCGTAGCCTTTTTCGAGACCTCCATGCGGCTGACCACAGAGGCGGATGGGCAAGGTCCGGTTGTCGGAATGACTTGGAACGTGATTCGGTTCGTCGCAGGAGCTGTTGCGTTGGCTCTAGTGGGTCACACAATCTGGAGTTGGTGGCACGCTCGGCGCACGCGTTCCTCGGGGTCTGACGAGCACCGTGCCAGAGGAGGCACTACGTCTGTGTGACCTTATGAAGCCCCGTACCCCAGTCGCACTTCGTGAATAGCGAGTCGTTGGGGCTGCGGGATTCAGCCGACGTCGGTCGCCTGACGCCAGCCGTGACACCAACGGGCGCGTACGCCGACGCCAGCAGCGGACGTCAGCGGACCGCCGGGCCAGGCGAAACGGGCCGTGGCGGTCAGCGCACCCCGCCTGAAAAGCGGAAGGTCGCCGGTTCGACCCCGGCCCCAGCCACCGCCGAGAAAGCCCCCGACGAGATCACTCGCCGGGGGCTTCTTCGTTGCCGGTGACGCCTACGGCTGACACCAACGCAACGTGCGCGGGGACGCCAAGATCCAGCAGCAGCGTGATGCAGGTGTGGCGCAGATCGTGAAGGCGCAGCTTCCGCACCGGACCCGGCTCCGCCGAAGGTTGCCCGGCTCATGCAGCGTCCCTATCCGAGGTGGGAAGGCCAGCCCGTTTTCCAGCCACGTCGTGCCGACCGCCGCTCGCTCCTGCGCCTGCCGCTCCTGGCTCGGAGCGCGGAGATCGCGAGGGCGGGAGAGGGATGTCCCCGTCCGGCTACAGCTCGTCGTCCTCTTCGACGCCCCGAAGGGGCCTGATCTTCATGCCAACCTCCGACGGATCAAGACGGCGGCCACGAGCCTCGCGGGCGCTCACCGTCAGCGAGTCCGGCAAGGCGGACGGGACCGTCATCGGCCGCGCTCGACGCGGTGGTAGGAGGCGAGGGGCTGCCGTCGAACGGGGCCCGCTGCTGCGGAAAAGTGGGCGCGCAATCGGGGCAGGCGTAGACCGTGCCGCCTCCGGCGCTCGCGCCGTGCCCGAGCGCGACCACGACTGGTTGCCTGGTGGTCGTTTGGCAACGGGCGCAGACCTGGACGCTCACCGGGCCGTCGCCTCCTCGGCAGGCTCAGCGGCAATCGCCCGCGCCAGGGCCTCGCGGAGCCGTTCTGGGGCGGTGAGGTACCGGTCCGGCCCCACAGGGACGCGCCAGTGCAGGCGCGGACCAGACCTCCAGCTCGCGGGCGGCACGCCGACGTACGTGACCTCGGCGCCGTGCGCACCGAGTGCCTGTACATGCGGCAAATCCCGCCAGTGCTGGGCATGGCCCGCTGGGACGAGCCAGTGCATGAGGCCGTAGTCGGCGATGACGGCGCCGGACGCGTCGCCGAGTAACTCCAGCGCCCGTTCACCGATCTCAGCGGGGGCACGCAGGACGTCCCAGTACGGGCCTGACCATCTCGACGTCGCTGCCGCGCGGCGGCGTCCACGGAGTGGGTGTTCTGGGGTGGGTCTGCACGCGGTCTCCCGGCATCATCGGTGAGCAGGTGATGACCGACCGTAAGAGCGCCGGGAGCGGGGTAGGGCAGGATTCCTGCCCCTCGAACATTCAGGCGGCCAATACCCCGATCTTCACCGCGAGTTCGGCGGCGCGACGGCGATGCACCTGAGACTTCGACTCGGTCTCTTCCAGGACGATGCGGCGGGCGTAGCCGTTGTAGCGGATCGTCTCCGGTGCGGCCTCGTACGCCTTGTCCAACGTCGCCAGCGCGGCCTCCGGCTGCCCGTCCAACTGGTAGCCCCTGGCCTCCTCGATCCGGTGCCGGGCTCGCCGCGGCCGCGACGGAATCGTCCTGGCGTCCGCCTTCGCGGCCTGCCGTACGGACTCCCCGCCCGCGTGCAGTTCGACGGCGACCGTGACCGCGTGCGCGCCCATGACGGCCCGGGAGAACGACGTCGCCGGGTGGAAGTAGTCGGCGGGCAGCCGCTTGGCCATCTTGCGGGCGGTGTCCCAGTAGCGCCAGGCGATGCCGGTGTCCCCGCGGCGGGCCGCGGTGTATCCGGCCTCGAACTGCAAGGCACCGGCGATGGCGCGTACGTCGTCCGACGCGTCCGGCAGCAACGGGTCCAGGTAGCGCAGCGTCTTGAGGGTGACCGCGTCGGCCGCGTCGAAACGGGCGGGCCCGCTGTCGCGGTGGGCCTGGGCGGTGAGCCAGGCGGCGACGCCGATCGCGTGCGGGTCCTCGCTCTCCTGAGCGGCCACCATGCCGCGCTCGGCCGCGCGCCACAGCAGGGCGGAGTCGGGCTGGTAGGCGAGGAAGAACTGGCTCAGGCCGTAGACCTCGGCGAGCACGGCCTGCGCCGCTCGCCGCTCGGGGGCACGGTCGGCCTGACGCACGACGAGCTGCGCATCCCGGATGAGGTCCGGGAGGAGACCGCCGATCACCTCGCGGTGATTGGGCGCGGAATGGCGTGCGGACCAGGCGCTCGCGAGGCGAGCGCTCAGGTGTGCGGCCGACGGCGCCTCGCGGTCGGTGGCCAAGGGGAACGCGTCGATCGCATCTCGCACGGCGGGCAGCTTGGCGTGGCCGGGGCCGATGAAGAGGTCCACGGGCATGGTCTGATCGCCCGTGAGTTCACCGAGGTTGCGCACGCGCAGCACCTCGGCGACCCGCAAGATCATGGGCAGTCCCGGAGTGTGGAGCGTGCCGTTCTCCACCTGCTTCACCCAGCTCGGGGACTTGCCGAGCAGACCTGCGAGGACGGTACGGCTCATGCCTCGGCGTGTGCGGAGGACCTGCATGCGCTGGCCGAAGACCAACGGGTGGTTCATCGGGTCCGGAGTGACATCAGATGGCATGGCCTTGCCCCTCTCTGTCCAGCTCGTCGCTGCCAGGGTATGGGGCAAGGCCCTTGTCATGTGAGGCCGTTCACCCGCCGGGCCGACGAAAGCCCCGAAGGCAGCGAGGCAGCGGACGCCGGCGGACCGCCCAGCCAGGCGAAGCGGGTACCGGCGGCGGCCTTACTCGGCCTGAAAAGCGGAAGTCGGCGGTTCGGCGCCGGGCTCGGCCGTCGGCGCTGAACAGCGGAAAAGGCCCTGGCGGTTTTGTCCGTCGGGGCCTTTTGTGCGCGCTGATGCGCGGCTCGCGCCGGGGCGGTCAGACGTCGGCGCAGATGACGAAGACGCTGATGCCCACGTTGTCGGTGGCGGTCTGGCGGCCCAGGCCGATCCAGCCGGTTCCGTCGTCGGTGGGGAAGCTGCCGAGGAGGATCGCGGTGTCGCCGCGGGCCTCGGCGCCGCCGCCGAGGGCCTTCTTGCCGTGGGGGCAGTAGACCGTGCGCCGCTGGAAGTTCGGGACGTTCGCATTGGGCAGGGTGACCAGCTCGTAGCCGGGCACCCCCTCGCCGGGGCGGGGGTCTCCCTGGGAAACGGACCCCTGGCCGCCGCTGCCGTGCGCCGCCCAGGCGGCGCCTGGCGTCAGGGCCATGGCCAATGCTCCGGCAGCGATGACGAGCCTTCCACGCATGCGTGTCTTCCTTTCGTCACGGGCCCCTGGACGGGACCGGCACCGTGAAGAGCGTGACCAGGCAAAGTGGAAAATAAGGCGTAAAAGTGTGTAAATCCTACGTACGAGGGAAGCGTGACGGGGCGTACGGGTGCTCCGGGGCGGAACCGGGCCGGGTCGCCCTGTGGGTGGCGTCGTACGGTGCATGGACGATGGCATCCGGGTTCGCGTGGCCTCTGCCGGGGAGGCGGAGGCGATGGCGGACCTTCACACTCGGGCTCGCTTGTGCCGGGCCTGGCGGCTGCACGACCTGGAGCTGGTGCGTTACCGGCCGTGGCCCACCGCGGTGGTGGCCGCGGGCGTCTATGTGAACTTCTTCAGCCACCACTGGCTGCCCGATGTCCGACGGGTCCTCGCCGTGCTGCTCGTGGCGGTCACCGCCGGTACGTCGGTGCGGTTCACCGTGGGGAGCGTGCGCTACCGCATGCCGCTTCCGCTGTCGTTCGCGCTGATCGGCTTCTTCCTGTGGCTGGCCGAAAACATCGCCACGTACGTGGGGGCCTGGCGCTACCCGAATCAGATGCACGGCTGGCAGCCGGTGGCGGTGGAGAAGTTCGGGGCCTGGGCGCTGCTGGTCAGCGTCACGGTGGTGCTGGTGGCCGCCGTACAGCGGCCCGGAGCAGTGCGATGATGCGACACATGTTCGTCCAGTTTTTCGCCGCCGCCGGTGTGCTCGCCGTCCTGACCGTGGTTCCCGGGCCGGATATGGCCGTGGTGACGAAGCGGGCCGTCTCGTGCGGCTGGCGGGACGGCTTGCGGACGGCCGCCGGGATCACCACCGGGCTGCTGGTGTGGGGTGTGCTCACGCTGGTCGGGCTGGCGGCCGTGCTGGCCGCGTCCGCCGTGGCGTACACGGTGGTGAAGCTGGCGGGGGCCGCGTATCTGGTCGTGCTCGGGGTGCAGTCGTTGCTGCGCAGTCGGCGCGGGCATGCGACCGGGGCACCAGCGGCCGCTCCGGCGGGGAACGCCTGGCGTACGGGGCTGGTCAGCAATGTCTTCAACCCCAAGATCGCCGTCTTCTATACGGGACTGCTGCCGACGCTCGCCCCGGCCGGACTCTCTCCCCACCTGGGGATGGCGATCCTGGTGCTGCTGCATGCGTCGATCACCGCCGTCTATCTCGCCGGCTACGTGATGCTGCTGGCCAAGGCCCGTGGCTTCTTCGAACGGCCCGCCGTGCAGCGGGTCCTGGACCGGGTGACCGGTGTCGTGCTGATCGGGTTCGGGGTCAAGGTGGCCGCGACGCGGCACTGACGGGCATGCGCCCGGAGTTACCGGGGGGAACTCTGTTTCAAACGGAGTCGCTGCCACAGAATCGGAAGCCGCGGGCCGTCAGAGGGAGAAGTGGTATGTCGCGGGGATGGAAGATCGCGCTCATCGTGCTGGTGGCAGGGGTCGTCGGCTGGTTCCTGTGGCCCTGGTTCCTCTACTCCTGGGCGCGCAGGGAGTGAGGTCCCAGCCGCAGCGCAGCGACAGGTCGCCACTACGCGGCCCTGCCCGGTGCTGCTGGTGGCCTTGCGGGTCGTGCAGGGCATCGCGGTGGGCGGCGAGTGGGGCGGGGACCAACCCCAACGTCCGAAAGGGCCGTGAGGACTCGCCGCAGGAGGCCGAGACGGAAACCCAGGCCCTTTGACCGGGCGTCCCGGCCGCACTCCCGCCTCAGGCCAGATCGTGGACGTTGTGTTCACGCAGGTCAGGTGCGTGCCGGGCGACGGCTCGGTAGTCGGCGTCGTCGTGGAGGACGGTCAGGCCGTGGTGGGCGGCGGTCGCGGCGATGATGAGATCCACCGCCGAGGCACTGCGATGCTCGCCGGCTTGGGCCATGCGGTGCTGTACAGAACCGACCCAGCGGCCTGCGTTCTTCGGCACCGACGCGTCGGGGTACAGGTCCGTGAACATCTCCGCGATCTCGTCGTACTCGCGGCGGTTCCGAGCGCTGTACTGGAACTCGGCGCGCTGTGGATAGCAGGACGCCACAACCTGGGCGTCGATCGCGTCGTACCAGGCTGACTGCAGCTTGGGGTCGCGAAGCAATCGGACGAGGCCGGAGGTGTCGAGCAGGTACATCACCGGGTGTGCTTCTCCGCCTGGTGAAGCTGTTCGGCGTCCTCGACGGCGCCCCAGTTCTGCGCACGCTCGAAGTGCCGACTGATGCGTGCCGCCCGCTCCTGCTGCTCGGCATAGAAGTGAAGCGCGAGATTGACCGCTTCCTTCTTGGTCCTGACCTTGGACAGGGCCATGACCCGTTCCAGTGCGTCATCGTCGATATCGATCTGGGTCACGGACATCTGCCCTCCAGGCGATGTTGGTTATGTACATAGGAGCATACGCTGCCAACATCCAGCGGGCAGGGGCGCTCCAGTGCTACGCGTACGCCCCCGCCCGCGCCGCCGCGGCCGCGGCCGCGGCGGCGCGGTCCGCGGCCGCCTCGTCCAGCGGGATGCCGCTGGTCAGCAGGCGGTAGTAGAGGGGCGCGGAGACGGCCCGGATCACCTCGTACGGATCGGTGCCCTCGGGGACTTCCCCGCGGTCGATGGCCTGCTGGACGCAGGGCGCCCACTCCTGGATCCGCAGTTCGTAGAAGCGGTGCAGGGCCTCGGCCGTCCTCGGGTCGCAGGTGGCGGCCGCGATCACCGCCTTGAAAAGGGCGCCCTGCCGCGGATCGGCCAGGGTCCGCCGTACGAGCCGGGCGTTGGCCGTCAGGTCGCCGAGCAGCGAGCCGGTCTCGGTGCGCGGGAGCGACTGCTCGGCCATGTCCATCAGCAGGTCGGCCACCAGACCGGTCACGGTGCCCCAGCGGCGGTAGACGGTCGTCTTGCCCACCTCGGCGCGGCGCGCGATGTCCGCGAGGTCGAGGTGGGCGAAGCCGTGCTCGGCCAGGGTGTCCCCGGTCGCCCGTAGCACCGCCGCCCTGACCCTGGCCGTGCGTCCGCCCGGGCGGACCGTTCCCGGATCCGTGCCACCGTCACCGCCACCGTCCGCCATAACGGGACTCCTGTTCCGTTAGTCGCCTTCCTCTGCTACGTTCAGCTTAACGGAACCACAGAACCGTTAGAGGGGTCGGTCATGGAACACAGACGGCTGGGCGCATCCGGACTCCAGGTCCCGGTGCTGAGCTTCGGAGCGGGCACCTTCGGCGGCCGGGGGCCGCTGTTCGGCGCCTGGGGCAGCACCGACGCGCACGAGGCACGGCGCCTCGTGGACATCTGCCTCGACGCGGGGCTCACGATGTTCGACACCGCCGACGTCTACTCCGACGGCGCCTCCGAGGAGGTGCTGGGCGAAGCGATCAAGGGCCGCAGGGACCGGGTGATCGTGTCCACCAAGACCGGCCTGCCGACGGGCGACGGGCCGGGGGACGCCGGGACCTCCCGTTCGCGGCTGATCGCCGCGTGCGAGAACGCCCTGCGGCGGCTCGGCACCGACTACCTCGACCTGTTCCAGCTGCATGCCTTCGACGCCGGGACGCCCGTCGAGGAAGTCCTGTCCACGCTCGACGATCTCGTCCGGGCCGGAAAGGTCCGTTACACCGGGATCTCCAACTTCTCCGGCTGGCAGGCGATGAAGTCGCTCGCCCTCGCCGACGAGCGCGGCCACCAGCGCTACGTGGCACACCAGGTCTACTACTCCCTCATCGGCCGCGACTACGAATGGGAGCTGATGCCCCTCGGGCTCGACCAGGGGCTCGGGGCGCTCGTCTGGAGCCCGTTGGGCTGGGGGCGGCTCACCGGCAAGGTCCGGCGGGGCGCACCGCTGCCGGAGCACAGCCGACTGCACCGGACGGCCGACTACGGACCGCCCGTCGACGACGACCACCTCTACCGCGTGGTCGACGCCCTCGACGAGATCGCCGAGGAGACCGGCAGGGCCGTCCCGCAGATCGCCCTCAACTGGCTGCTGCGGCGGCCGACCGTCGCCTCCGTCATCATCGGCGCCCGCACCGAGGAGCAGCTCCGCCAGAACCTCGGCGCCGTCGGCTGGGCGCTCACGCCCGACCAGGTGGCGAAGCTCGACGCGGCGAGCGCCGGGACGGCCCCGTACCCGTACTTCCCCTACCAGCGGCAGGAAGGCTTCGCCCGGCTCAACCCACCAGTGTGGTGATCGCCCTGGTATGCGACGGGCGCAGGGGTACGGGCGGCCCGGGTGGGTACGGGCCGCGCAGGAGTCCGGGGCTGACGGAAAAGCGGCCCCGGCGGGCCCACAACGCTCCGGGAGAGACATGGTGTGCCGCTCCCGGTCGACCACCCGCTGACGGATCTGCGGACGATCCCCCTCAGCGCGCTGGCCGACGAGTCCTGGGTGCTGGACGAGGACCGCGACGAGTTCACCGCCGCCTGCGCCCGGGCGGGCTTCGAGCCACGTACCGTCGCCCTCACCAACGACCCCGCCACCGCCCACGACCTGGTCGCCACGGCGTGGGCGCGGCCGTCGCGGAGGGCCTGACCCTGCGCCGCGGCCCGACCCGCGGGTGGTGGCCCGCCCGCTCCGCGGCCGGCCGCCGCGCCGCCTGCACGCCCTGCTGAGGGCGGGGCGACACGGGCCCCCGCGGTGGAGGCGCTGCTCACGGCGCTGCGGGAGGCGGTGGAGGACCATCGCGCGGCGAACGGGGACCCCGCCCCGTTACGGCCGGCGCGGGCGGCGGAGGCCGCGGGGTGACGGCGGGGGCGCCGGGATGGGGTAGAGTAGATCTTGCAACGCCGCCCCGAGGGGCGGAAGTTGATGCGTCGGTCGTCTAAGGAAAGATGCTCGTCTCCAAACGAGAGATGTAGGTGCAAGGCCTGCTCGGCGCTCCATGAAAGATCCCTCTCCTGAGGTCAGGGGAGGGATTTTTTGCGTGTGCGCTGTGCGTCTGCGCGCCGGACGGGGTGTGGGGTCAGCGGGAGAGGGTGGCGTAGATCGTCTTGCCGCGGCCGCGGGTGATGGTCACCTCCCGGGCCAGACGCTGCACCATGTGCCAGCCGAAGCCGCCGGTGCCGGTGTTCAGGTCGGGCGGACGGGCCCGGGGCGCCGCCGGGTTCGGGTCGCTGACGGCGACGGTCACCGTGTCGGGACCGGCGGAGAGTTCGAGGGTGTACCGGCCGCCGCCGTGGCGCAGCGCGTTGGTGACGAGCTCGGACACCACCAGGAGGATGGCGTCGGTCGCGTCGGACCCCGGGGGCGGAGTGAGCCCCCTGGTGAAGGCCTTGGTGACGGCGCGGGCACGGTGAATGCCGCCAGGGCTGTCACCCCGCACCACGGTCGAGGCCGTGGGCCGAGTGTTGGCGATCTTCGTGCCGTTCATACGCGTACACCCCAGGTCGGATCGGATATGCCGCTTTGCAGAGGCTCTTGTGCCCGCTCTGTCGCTCCGCACGCTTGCCTGGCCCGGGAACGCCAGCTCTTCGATCTTGACCGGTCAGGAAAATCTGTCGTGGCGACTGTAGACATGGGCCGCGTCCCGGAGTTAGATTCCCTGTCGTAGTCACGGCGCCCAGTGAGGCGCGGCGGACACACCGACGACAAGGAGGCGGACAGCATCAGGATCCCCCGGGCGAGGAGTTGAGTCCGCTCGGGTACCGCACGCCCCGGAAGGGAAGGTGGTCCCCGGTCAGATATCCGCGATCCCCGCACACCTGTCGTCTCAGACGGGTACGCGGACAATGGTGTTGAACCCCTCGGGGCCCTGGAGCCGATGCGGCGCCAGGGCCCCTCGACGCGCGACCGACGAGATGACGGATGAGGTGTCAGTGGCCGAAGACAAGCAGCACAGCCGACTCGACGATGACGACTACCCCGCGTACACCATGGGCCGTGCCGCCGACCTCCTCGGCACCACACCGGCCTTCCTGCGGGCCATCGGCGAAGCCGGTCTGATAGCGCCGCTGCGCTCGGAGGGCGGCCACCGCCGCTACTCGCGCCATCAGCTGCGCATCGCCGCCCGCGCCCGAGAGCTCGTCGACCAGGGCACCCCGGTCGAGGCCGCGTGCCGCATCGTCGCTCTGGAGGATCAGCTCGAAGAAGCCCAGCGCATCAACGACGAACTGCGGCGCGACGTCCCGGCGCCCCGGCGTGACGGGGATTGCGCGGCAGGCCCCCGGATGGGGTAATGTAGATCTTGCAACGCCGCCCCGAGGGGCGGAAGTTGATGCGTCGGTCGTCTAAGGAAAGATACTCGTCTCCAAACGAGGGATGTAGGTGCAAGGCCTGCTCGGCGCTCCATGAAAGATCCCCCTCCTGATGCCAGGAGGGGGATCTTTTGCGTCCGCTGGGCCTAAGAGGACGGGGTCGCCGCGCCCGGGCGGCCGCCCGGGTGGCGGTGGCGCCAGGTCCAGAAGACGACGACGGAGACGAGCGACCATCCGGCCAGCACCAGGAACGGGAAGCCGTGCTGGTGTCCGCCGAAGTAGACGGCGGTGTGCTGGGCGTTGACCGAGGCGCCCGGCGGCAGCCAGCGGCCGATGGCGCCGAGCAGGGACGGGAGCAGCGGCCAGGAGACCGCGCCGCCCGACGACGGGTTGCCGAGGAGGACCATCAGCCCCCAGGTGGGGATGAGCGCCCAGCGCCCGAACAGGACGTTGAACATGGAGAACACCATCCCCGACGTGAACATCGTCAGGGCGAGGATCGCCCAGGACCCGGCGAAGGGGAGGTCCAGCGCGCCGAGCCCCCAGTCGACGATCGCGGCGATGACGAAGCCGCCGAGCAGCGCGTACGCCACGGTGAAGGCGATCCGCTCGGCCGGGTTCAGCTCGCCCGCGTTGACGCTCAGCTGGACGGCGCCGAGAAAGCCCATGATCACGGCGGCCAGCGAGATGTAGAAGACCGCCAGACCCCGCGGATCGCCCGGCTGGAGCGGCTTCAGGTCCCGTACGGCGACGGGCACGCCCACCGCCCGGCCCACCTTCGCACCGGCCGAGGCGAGCACCTGGGCGACGCCGGCGCCCGCGGCCGAGGACAGATCCAGCTCGACGCCGCGGCCGCGCGTGCGCAGGATCCCGAAGACCTGCTGCTCCTCGACGGCCCGGGCGGCGCGGCCGTACGACGGCTCGTGGTGCAGCCGCAGCGAGGCGTCCAGGGCCTTCTCCATCCCGGCGACGAAGCGCTGCGGCGGGGCGGCGCCCTGCTGGGTGATCACGACGGCGACGGGGATCCGGCGCGGGGTGGGATTGGCGAAGGCGAAGGTGTACGAGCCCGCGAAGAGCCCCGCGCCCGCCGAGATGATCAGCACGATGACCGTGGCCGGGAAGAACGGGCTGTGCTTGAACCGGGTCCACGGGGACCGGGCCCCCGGGGGCTCCGGGGAGTCGTCGTCCGCCATGCGCTCACGCTAGAGGGGACACTCCCGGCATATCGCACGACGTGGCCCGGACAACACCCGGCGGAAATGGTTCGCCAGTCGTTTTGCCGAGGTGAGATCCTGGGGTCCGTATGTCCACGACTCCTGCCCCCGCCCTGTCCGCCCTCCTGGAGCGGCTCCCCGAGCTGATGCTGCGCGACCAGCAGCGGCTGGGGCGCCGGCTCGACGGCGTCCGCCGGATCCGCAAGCCCGAGGCCCGCGCGGCCGTGCTCGGCGAGATCGCCGAGGACGTCGAGCGGGCCGAGCTGAGGGTCGCGAACCGCCGCGCCGCCGTCCCGGACGTCACCTATCCGGAAGAGCTGCCGGTCAGCCAGAAGAAGGACGACATCCTCGCGGCCGTCCGCGATCACCAAGTGGTGATCGTCGCGGGCGAGACCGGCTCCGGGAAGACCACGCAGATCCCCAAGATCTGCCTGGAGCTGGGCCGCGGCGTCAGGGGACTGATCGGGCATACGCAGCCCCGCCGGATCGCGGCGCGCACCGTGGCCGAGCGCATCGCGGACGAGATCGGGACGCCGCTCGGCGAGTCCGTCGGCTGGAAGGTCCGCTTCACCGATCAGGTGAGCCAGGACACCCACGTCAAGCTGATGACGGACGGCATCCTGCTGGCCGAGATCCAGACCGACCGCGAGCTGCGCCAGTACGACACGATCATCATCGACGAGGCCCATGAGCGCAGCCTCAACATCGACTTCCTGCTCGGCTACCTGGCCCAGCTCCTCCCCCGCCGCCCCGACCTCAAGGTCGTGATCACCTCCGCGACCATCGACCCGGAGCGCTTCTCCCGCCACTTCGGCGACGCGCCGATCGTCGAGGTCAGCGGGCGTACGTACCCGGTCGAGGTGCGCTACCGGCCGCTGCTGGAGGAGGGCGGCGAGGACAGCGACCGGGACCAGATCACCGCGATCTGCGACGCGGTGGACGAGCTCCAGGCCGAGGGTCCTGGCGACATCCTGGTCTTCCTCTCCGGCGAGCGGGAGATCCGCGACACGGCCGACGCGCTGAACAAGAAGCAGCTGCGGTCCACCGACGTGCTGCCGCTGTACGCCCGGCTGTCGCACGCCGAGCAGCACCGGGTCTTCCAGAGACACAGCGGCCGCCGGATCGTCCTCGCCACGAACGTCGCGGAGACCTCGCTGACCGTCCCCGGCATCCGGTACGTGATCGACCCGGGCACGGCCCGGATCTCCCGCTACAGCCATCGCACCAAGGTCCAGCGGCTGCCCATCGAGCCGGTCTCCCAGGCCAGCGCCAACCAGCGCAAGGGCCGCTGCGGCCGGACCAGCGACGGCATCTGCGTCCGGCTGTACTCCGAGGACGACTTCCTCACCCGCCCGGAGTTCACGGAGGCCGAGATCCTCCGTACCAACCTGGCCTCCGTCATCCTCCAGATGACCGCGGCGGGGCTCGGCGACATCGAGAAGTTCCCGTTCATCGATCCGCCGGACCGGCGCAACATCAAGGACGGCATCCAGCTCCTGGAGGAGCTGCACGCGCTGGACGGCAAGCAGAAGGACCCGCGCAAGCGGCTCACCCCGATGGGCCGGAAGCTGGCCCAGCTGCCGGTGGACCCGCGGCTGGCCCGGATGGTGCTGGAGGCGGACCGCAACGGCTGCGTCCGCGAGGTCATGGTGATCGCGGCGGCGCTGTCCATCCAGGACCCGCGCGAGCGCCCCTCCGACAAGCAGCAGCAGGCGGATCAGCAGCACGCCCGGTTCAAGGACGAGTCGAGCGACTTCCTGGCCTTCCTCAACCTGTGGACATACATCCGGGAGCGGCAGAAGGAGCTGTCCTCGTCCGCGTTCCGCCGCATGTGCCGCAATGAGTACCTCAACTACCTGCGCATACGCGAGTGGCAGGACATCTACAGCCAGCTGCGCACGGTCGCGAAGACCATGGACATCCAGCTGTCCGAGCAGGACGCGGCGCCGGACCATGTCCACCAGTCGCTGCTGTCCGGGCTGCTCTCGCACGTGGGCCTCAAGAACGCCGGGGGGGAGGGTGGGAAGGACAGCGCGAAGAACGAGTACCTCGGCGCACGCAGCGCCAAGTTCGCCGTCTTCCCCGGGTCGGCGCTGTTCAAGAAGCCGCCGCGCTGGGTGATGTCGGCGGAGCTGGTCGAGACCTCCCGGCTGTGGGCACGGGTCAACGCGAAGGTCGAGCCGGAGTGGATCGAGCCGCTGGCCCAGCACCTGGTCAAGCGCACCTACAGCGAGCCGCACTGGGAGCAGAAGCAGGCCGCGGTGATGGCGTACGAGCGGGTCACGCTCTACGGCATCCCGATCGTCGCCCAGCGGAAGGTCAACTACGGCCGGATCGACCCGGAGACCAGCCGCGACCTGTTCATCCGCAACGCCCTGGTCGAGGGCGACTGGCGCACCCACCACCAGTTCTTCCACGACAACCGGAAGCTGCTGGGCGAGGTGGAGGAGCTGGAGCACCGCGCCCGGCGCCGCGACATCCTGGTGGACGACGAGACGCTGTTCGACTTCTACGACCAGCGGATCCCCGAGCACGTGGTGTCGGGGGCCCACTTCGACTCCTGGTGGAAGCACAAGCGCCGGGACGAGCCGGAGCTTCTCAACTTCGAGAAGTCGATGCTCATCAACGAGCGGGCGCAGGGCGTCTCCAAGGACGCGTATCCGGACTCCTGGCGCCAGGGGAAGCTCAAGTTCAGGGTGACGTACCAGTTCGAGCCGGGGGCGGACGCGGACGGCGTGACCGTCCACATCCCGCTCCAGGTGCTCAACCAGGTCACCCCGGACGGCTTCGACTGGCAGATCCCCGGGCTGCGCGAGGACCTGGTCACCGAGCTGATCCGGTCGCTGCCCAAGCCGGTGCGCCGCCACTACGTCCCG
This sequence comes from Streptomyces sp. BRA346, assembly GCF_052851135.1. NCBI lineage: Bacteria > Bacillati > Actinomycetota > Actinomycetes > Kitasatosporales > Streptomycetaceae > Streptomyces > Streptomyces sp. BRA346. The sequence continues at coordinate 16,815 of NZ_JAIWIH010000026.1, forward strand.
GCGCCGAACTACGCCCAGCGCTTCCTGGACGGCGCCGTACCGCTCCAGGAGCCGCTGACGGCGGCGCTGGGCCGGGAGCTGCACCGGATGGTGGGGGTGCGGATCGAGCCGGAGGACTGGGACCCGGCCAAGGTCCCCGAGCATTTGAAGATCACCTTCCGGGTGGTCGACGAGCGGCGCCGCAAGCTCGCCGAGGACAAGGACCTGGAGGCGCTCAAGCAGCGGCTGAAGCCGAAGACCCGGGCCGCGATCTCCAAGGCGTTCGAGTCCTCGAAGGAGTCCGCCGGCATCGAGCAGCGCGGCGGGCTGACCTCGTGGACCGTAGGCTCCCTGCCGCGCACCTTCGAGACCCGCCGCGGCGGCCAGCCGGTCAAGGCGTACCCGGCGCTGGTGGACGAGGGCGCGTCGGTGGCGTTGCGGCTCTTCGACACCGAGCCCGAGCAGCGGCAGGCGATGTGGCGGGGCACCCGGCGGCTGATCCTGCTCCAGCTGCCGTCCAACCCGGCGAAGTTCGCGCAGGGGAAGCTGACCAACCAGGCCAAGCTGGCGCTCTCCAGCAGCCCGCACGGCAGCATCGCGGCGCTCTTCGAGGACTGCGTCTCCGCGGCCGCCGACCGGCTCATCGCGGCGCGCGGCGGCCCGGTGTGGGACGAGGAATCGTTCCGCAAGCTCTTCGACGCGGTGCGGGCCGACATCGCGGACGCCACGCTGGACACCGTCCGGAAGGTCCAGGAGGTGCTGGCGGCCTGGCAGGCGTGCGAGCGGCGGCTGAAGGGCATCAAGAGCCCGGTGCTGCTGCCGTCCCTCACGGACGTCCGGGAGCAGCTCTCGGAGCTGATGACGCCGGGCTTCGTGACCGCGCACGGCGTACGCCGCCTCCCGGACCTCATGCGCTATCTGGTGGCCGTGGACCGGCGGCTCCAGCAGCTCCCCACCAACGCCGAGCGGGACCGCACCCGGATGGCGAAGGTGAAGGAGATGCGGGACGAGTACGCCTGGCTGCTGGAGCAGTTCCCGGCGGGCCGCCCGGTGCCCGCGGAGGCGCTGGAGATCCGCTGGATGATCGAGGAGCTGCGGGTCAGCTACTTCGCGCACGCCCTGGGCACGGCCTATCCGGTCTCCGACAAGCGCATCGTGAAGGCCATCGACGCGGTGGCGCCATAGCCATCGGCACCGCCGGACGGGCCGGGCGGGCGCGAGTTCGACCGCACCCCCTGACCTGCTGTAGAGTCTGTGACGCACAGCAGCGAGGCACACAGTGAACAGGCTGTGGGGCGTCACTGATGGTCCTGTGGAGCAGTTTGGAGTGCTCGCCACCCTGTCAAGGTGGAGGCCGCGGGTTCAAATCCCGTCAGGACCGCAGAAACGACCGAAGGCCCGGATCCGCACAAGGATCCGGGCCTTCGGTCGTCTTGACGGCACCCGCGCCCGGCGGTACCCAGACTAAAAGGTGGCGTGGGGGTGGCCGGGAGGTGCGGGCACATGACGACGACCGCGAAACATGAGACCAGGGCGCTCCTGAGGGCCCATCTGGCGGCCGCCTCGGGCTACCGCCACTTCACCCGGCACTGCCCCGTCTGCCATCGCCTGCTGCGGCTGGCGATGGAGCCCGCGCCGCCCGCGGAGCAAGCGCCCGCCGGGCCGTCGGCCGGGCCACCGGCCGGGGAGGCTCCACGGGCGGACTCCGACGGATCATCAACTCGGTAAGCCCTTACCGCAGTTCCGGGGAAATCGACAAGCGTTGAACTATGTGACGGGAGTCACCGGCGGTGATCCGGGAGTGGGGTAACTTACACCCGCCTCACAACAGGTCAATTTAATATGTGCAATTGCACCCTCTGTCCGGGCCATTCGCGGACCACCTGATCGCCCCCTGTCCCCTACCCCTCGCGGGCCGTCAAGACGCTCCTCGGCCCCGTCCGGATCCGTCCCGAACACCCCGCGGGGGACCCGTCACGCGGGCATAAAAAAGATCGCGCTGGACCCGGCGGAGTCCAGCGCGATCGACGACGCACCCATGTCGAGCGGTGATGGCCTGTTGGGGCAGGCACCCGTCGTGGTGGAGCCATACAGGCGAAAGCCGGGCTGGGGGGCCCGGATATGCCCGGTTATGCGGTTGTTCAGGCCTCGCTGCGCTGCTGCGGGATGCCCGCCAGAAGTGCGCGGACCTCCGCTTCGCGGTAGCGCCGGTGCCCTCCGAGCGTGCGGATGGACGTGAGCTTGCCAGCCTTGGCCCAGCGCGTGACCGTCTTCGGGTCCACACGGAACATGGTGGCAACCTCAGCCGGGGTCAGCAGCGGCTCGGCATCAGGGGTGCGAGCGGTCATGAGCGGCCTCCTCGGGAGAACCGAACCATCACGGTTCTTTCCTCTAAATTCTGCACCTTGACCCACGTTGCCCGAAATGGCGGACGCGGGCCGAGTCGGTTATAGGACGAACGGCTTGTCCTCGGCACTACAACTACACCATCTGTCCAGCCCCGTCGGCCAAACCGATGGAATTGCCCTCTCAGGTGTCCAACCTCGACGGAAGCCGATGGACCATGCCATAACGGACAGTCACGCGGCCGTGACGATCAGTCACAACAGGATCAGGGGTATCAGATCCGCCAAGGAGTGCAATACCGATGAATCCGCCCATACTTGGGCGGAAGGAGAACTTCCCGGACTCCTTGTCCTATTTTGACACGAGGATGGGGGATTGCCGCAAGACCCGAAGTCAGTGCTTTAGATCACCATTGACGCAATGGCCCGGATCGGGACCTACGTCCCCCACTCCGGCTCTGACGCGCCCGGCCGCCCGATGGATCCGCTTTCCCCGGATCTTCCCCGGATCTTCCCCGGATTTTCCCGGGATCTTCTCCCGGACCTTCACCGGCCCCGGCCCGCCTCAGCTGGCGTTCTGCCGACCCCGGACCTCGCTCCACCGATCGGTCAGCCGCTCGTACGCGCTGCCAGCGCGCTCCCCGTCCCCGTCCTTCAGTGCCGCAAGCCCTTCCGCCACATCCGCCGCCGAGCGGTCGTCCTCCAGCTGCCCGGCGGGCAGCACGTGCACCAGACCGCCGTAGTCCAGCTCGACCAGCGACCGCGGATGGAATTCCTCGAGCCACCGGCCCACGTCCACCAGGCCGTCGATGAGCGGGCCCTCGCCGAGAGCCTCCTTGAGCACCTTAAGCCCGCGCGCGACCCGCCGCCTGGCCTGGACCATCGGGGTGCGGTAGCGCAGGATGAGGCTCTCGTCACCCTTGGTGTACTCGCGCTCCTCGTCCGCGAAGAGGACGAACCAGCGGACCGGGACGTGCCAGGTCGCCGAGCGGATCCACGGCCGGGCGTCCGGGTTGCGCTCCAGCCACTGCTCGTAGTCCGAGGCGGCCTGCCGGCGCACCACGGGGGGCAGCGCGGCGTCCAGGAGAGGGCCGGGAAGGCTCTCGGGCAGCTCTTCCAGGGCCAACCAGCCGCGCAGCCGCGTCCGCCACGGACAGACGCACGTGACGCCGTCCACGACCGCCACAAAGGCGTCCGCGCTCTCGTGCACCGGAACCGGCACCGGCGGCACCGGCAGCAGGTCGGCCAGGGAGCGCCGCAGCTCGTCCTGGGCGCTGGGGAGGTCGTCGCGCTTGGCATAGGTCGCCCAGTGCGTGCGCTCCGGCTCGGGAAAAGCGGCCAGAGGCTCATAGACGCGGAGATACGCCGTATATGGGACAATCACCGAAGACGCCAAGGTCACACGCGCTCCCTCAAGGCCGAAACCACCGCCAGGAGTTGCCTACCCCCTGCTCACGGCATCGTCCCACGACCACCATGCGGACTCGGCGGGGACATGGCCGCTCCCGCGCCCTCCCAGGGCTTACGCTCGTGCCCACCGGCCCTCCCCACCAGCACGGAGGGCGCCTTACCCGACCTATGGGAGTCACCACCGTGACCGACGTACGTCACACCGTCAGCGTCGACGGTCCGACGGAGAGTCGCGTGCCGAACCCTCTCTCACCCCTCTCGATACTGTTCCGCACCGATCTGGGCGGCCATGAGCAGGTCCTGCTGTGCCAGGACCGGGAGAGCGGCCTGAAGGCCGTCATCGCGATCCACTCGACCGCCCTGGGCCCCGCGCTCGGCGGCACCCGTTTCCACGCCTACAGCGCCGAGGAGCACCCCGAGGAAGCGGCGGTCCTCGACGCGCTCAACCTCGCCCGCGGCATGTCCTACAAGAACGCGCTGGCCGGGCTCGACCACGGCGGCGGCAAGGCCGTGATCCTCGGCGATCCCGAAGAGATCAAGACCGAAGCGCTGCTGCTCGCCTACGGCCGTTTCGTGGCCTCCCTGGGCGGCCGCTACGTCACCGCCTGCGACGTGGGCACCTACGTCGCCGACATGGACGTGGTCGCCCGCGAGTGCCCCTGGACCACCGGCCGCTCCCCCGAGAACGGCGGCGCCGGCGACTCCTCGGTGCTGACCGCCTACGGAGTCTTCCAGGGCATGCGGGCCAGCGCCCAGGCCTCCTGGGGCGCGCCCACGCTGCGCGGCCGCCGGGTCGGCATCGCGGGCGTCGGCAAGGTCGGCCACCACCTGGTGGAGCACCTGCTGGAGGACGGCGCCGAGGTCGTCGTCACCGATGTGCGCGCCGAGTCGGTCGACCGGGTGCTCGCCCGCCACCCCCGGATCGAGGCGGTCCGGGACACCGGTGCGCTGATCCGCGCGGACCTCGACGTGTACGCGCCGTGCGCGCTCGGCGGCGCGCTGGACGACGACACGGTGCCCGCCCTCACCGCGAAGGTGGTGTGCGGCGCGGCCAACAACCAGCTCGCCCACCCGGGCGTCGAGAAGGACCTCGCCGACCGCGGGATCCTCTACGCGCCGGACTACGTGGTGAACGCGGGCGGAGTGATCCAGGTCGCGGACGAACTGCACGGGTTCGACTTCGAGCGGGCCAAGGCCAAGGCGTCAAAGATCTTTGACACGACCTTGGCCATTTTTGATCGGGCACGGACCGATGGCATTCCGCCCGCGGCCGCCGCCGACCGGCTCGCCGAACACCGGATGGCGGAGGGTCACGACGCCGCATGAGTGTCATCTGAGTGCCGCCTGAGCACTGCCTGAGCGCCGCCCGGGGGACACCCGGGCGTCGCTCGGGCGCCGCCCGGGCGACGCTCGTCCGATGCCGGAACGGCGCCGGACCGACCCCGGATCGACGCGGAGAGCCCCCGCGACAGGCCGTTCGGGGGCCGCAAATCCCCTTCGGAGCGGGCCGTACCGGCCGGTGAGGGGCACCTCGGCGAGAGATCCCTCACGGCCCGTCGGCGGGTCGGCCCCTGAGACAGGTTAAAATCGCAGCTGACCAGCGGGGACGGGGCGCCCCGCGGGTTCTGCCTCGTGGCACGTCGTGTGGGCGACGTACCGTATGGCCACAGAAGCAGGTACCGTTGAAGCCCTACGGACCGGGTTCTCTTTGGGGAGTCCGCTCCGATTCATGAACGTGAACGCGTGTCAAGACTCTGGGGCCGTCGAGCCCCGTCGTTGAGGGGGTCGAGCCATGGGGCGCGGCCGGGCCAAGGCCAAGCAGACGAAGGTCGCCCGCCAGCTGAAGTACAACAGCGGTGGGACGGACCTCTCACGCCTGGCCGAGGAGCTGGGCGCATCGACATCGAGCCAGCCGCCGAATGGCGAGCCGTTCGAGGACGATGAGCTGGACGATGACCCGTACGCACAGTACGCGGATCTGTACAACGACGATGACGACGAGGACGACGACCGGTCCGATCCGTCCGCGCAGCGTCGCCGCGCCTGAACGACCCGTTCAAGGCGCTCGGCAATCGCCGCACCTCTGCCGGTCCGGGGCACCCGCCTCGGACCGGCTTCTGTGCTGTCCGCGCGCCGGGCGCGGCCGACTCAGCTCGCGTAGTCACCGGTCAGCGTCACCGCTTCCGTGTCACCTGCCTTGACGTCGGTGATCTCACCGCTGACCCAGGCGTGCACCCCGCGGTCCGCCAGGGTCGTGAGGGCGGCGTCCACCGACTCGCCCGGCACGACGGCCATCATGCCGACGCCCATGTTGAGGGTCTTCTCCAGCTCCAGCCGCTCGACCGAGCCGAGCTTCCCCACCAGGTCGAAGATCGCGCCGGGGGTCCAGGTCGAGCGGTCCACCACCGCCCGCAAGTCCTCCGGGACGACCCGGGCCAGGTTGTTGGCGAGCCCGCCGCCGGTGATGTGCGAGAAGGCGTGCACCTCGGTCGTCCGGGTGAGCGCGAGGCAGTCCAGCGAGTAGATCCGGGTCGGCTCCAGCAGCTCCTCCCCCACCGTCCGGCCCAGCTCCGGCACCTCGCGGTCCAGCGCCCAGCCGGCCCGGTCGAAGAGCACATGGCGGACGAGCGAGTACCCGTTCGAGTGAAGTCCGGACGAGGCCATGGCGATCACCGCGTCCCCCGTACGGATGCGGTCCGCGCCCAGCACCTGGTCCGCCTCGACCACGCCCGTACCGGCCCCGGCGACGTCGAAGTCATCGGCGCCCAGCAGGCCCGGGTGCTCGGCGGTCTCGCCGCCGACCAGCGCGCAGCCCGCGAGGGAACAGCCCTCGGCGATGCCCTTGACGAGGGCGGCGACCCGCTCCGGGTGGACCTTGCCGACGCAGATGTAGTCGGTCATGAACAGCGGCTCGGCGCCGCACACCACCAGGTCGTCCACGACCATGCCGACCAGGTCGTGGCCGACCGTGTCGTACACGCCCATCCGCCGGGCGATGTCCACCTTGGTGCCCACGCCGTCGGTCGCGGACGCCAGCAGCGGGCGCCGGTAGCGGGCGAGCGCGGAGGCGTCGAAGAGGCCCGCGAAACCGCCGAGGCCGCCCACGACCTCGGGGCGGGACGCCTTCTTGACCCACTCCTTCATCAGCTCGACGGCGCGGTCGCCCGCCTCGATGTCGACGCCCGCGGCGGCGTAGCTGGCACCAGTGGACTCAGACATGACCTTGAGTTCTTTCGTTTCGGGTAGCGCGTACGAGGGCCGGGTGCCCCGGGGGCTACGGGCCTACGGGCGGCGGAGCGCGTCCGCGCCGCCGACACCGGCGGTCAGCGTCCGCACGCCGTCGGCGTCGGCACTGCTCGGGGCCTGCGTCTCCGACTCCAGCAGATGCTTGCCCAGCAGCTCCGGGTCCGGCAGGTCCATCGGGTACTCGCCGTCGAAGCAGGCGCGGCACAGATTCGGCTTGGCGATCGTGGTCGCCTCGATCATGCCGTCCGTGGAGATGTACGCCAGGGAGTCGGCGCCCAGCGACTTGCCGATCTCCTCGGTCGACAGCCCGTTGGCGATCAGCTCGGCGCGGGTCGCGAAGTCGATGCCGAAGAAGCAGGGCCACTTGATGGGCGGGCTGCTGATCCGGATGTGCACCTCGAGCGCACCGGCCTCGCGGAGCATCCGCACCAGGGCCCGCTGGGTGTTGCCGCGGACGATCGAGTCGTCCACGACCACCAGCCGCTTGCCCCGGATGACCTCCTTGAGGGGGTTCAGCTTGAGCCGGATGCCGAGCTGCCGGATGGTCTGCGAGGGCTGGATGAAGGTCCGGCCGACGTAGCTGTTCTTGACCAGCCCGGAGCCGTACGGGATCCCGCTCGCCTCGGCGTACCCGACGGCGGCCGGGGTGCCGGACTCCGGTGTCGCTATGACGAGGTCGGCGTCGGCCGGGGACTCCTTGGCCAGCCGGCGGCCCATCTCGACGCGGGAGAGGTAGACGTTGCGGCCCGCGATGTCGGTGTCGGGGCGCGCCAGGTACACGTACTCGAAGACGCAGCCCTTGGGCCGGGCGGCGGCGAACGTCGTGGACCGCAGGCCGTTCTCGTCGATCGCGACCATCTCGCCGGGCTCGATCTCCCGGATGAAGGACGCGCCCACGATGTCGAGGGCCGCCGTCTCCGACGCCACCACCCAGCCGCGCTCCAGGCGGCCGAGCACCAGCGGGCGGACGCCCTGGGGGTCCCGGGCGGCGTACAGCGTGTGCTCGTCCATGAAGCAGAGGCTGAAAGCGCCCTTGACCTTCGGCAGCACGATCGGAGCGGCCTGCTCGACGGTCAGCGGCTTGCCGTCCTCGTCGACCTGCCCCGCGAGGAGGGCGGTGATCAGGTCGGTGTCGTTGGTCGCCGCGACCTGGGTGGCGCGGCCCTTGTCCCTGGGCAGGGCCTCGACCAGCTCCGCCAGCTCGGCGGTGTTGACCAGGTTCCCGTTGTGGCCCAGCGCGATCGAGCCATGGGCGGTCGCCCGGAAGGTCGGCTGCGCGTTCTCCCACACCGAGGCTCCGGTGGTGGAGTAGCGGGCATGACCGACCGCGATGTGGCCCAGCAGGGAGCCGAGGGAGGTCTCGTCGAAGACTTGTGAGACCAGGCCCATGTCCTTGAAGACGAGGATCTGGGAGCCGTTGCTCACTGCGATGCCCGCGGATTCCTGACCGCGGTGCTGCAGCGCGTACAGCCCGAAATAGGTGAGTTTGGCGACCTCTTCGCCCGGCGCCCAGACTCCGAAGACGCCACAAGCGTCCTGGGGGCCCTTCTCGCCGGGGAGCAGGTCGTGGCTGAGTCGTCCGTCACCACGTGGCACGGCATCGAGTCTAGGCCAGTTCCGCGGTGCGTCCGAACGAGGGACCCGATGGGGGGCGTATGTCACATCTCGCGACGCCCGCTCCCGGCCGCCCCCGATCCCGGATCCGGCCTGCGTACGGCGACTTCCGGCCAGTCATGGACATGCATGGCTGGGGCATGGATCACACCTGGCGCAGCGCCGTGTCGCCACGGCTCCCGCCGAGCACGGGGAGGTGCGCGGCGAGGTCGGCGCGCTCGCCGCTCGCCGTCACCTCACCGGCCTCCAGCGCCTCGGCCCAGCCGATCCGTCCGGTGGCCAGCCGGACCCAGGTCAGCGGGTCCGTCTCGACGACGTTCGGCGGCGTGCCGCGGGTGTGCCGCGGCCCCTCCACGCACTGCACGACGGCGAACGGCGGGATGCGCAGCTCGACCGACCCGCCGGGCGCCTTCGCCGCGAGCCCGTCGGCCAGCGACCGGACGGCGGTGGCCAGCGCCTGGCGGTCGTACGGCACGGCCACTCCCGTGGCCGCCGCCAGATCGTCGCTGTGGACGACCAGCTCGACGCAGCGGGTGACCAGGACGTCGTCCTCGTCGGCCGCGGTCGGCAGCTGCGCGATCAGCTCGCGGACCGACCGGCCGCCGACCCGGGTGGGCGCCCCGAGCCGCTCCTCGTCCAGCCCTCGCACCGCCTCCTGGACGTGCCGCTGCTGCGCGGTCACGGCGGCGCGGGTCTTGGCGGGGTCGTAACGACGGGCGCGGGCACGGGGCGGCATGGCGCCGAGCCTATCGACAGCCGGACGGGCTGGACGGAGGATGGGAGAAAGAGGATAGAGAGTTATCTATTGGCACGAAAGGTGTGAATGACCATGGGCGAGCACCCCGATGCCGCCGTGGTGCGCCGTGCGTGCACCGCGTTCCAGCAAGGTGACCTGGACACCCTCGCCACGCTGCTGACGGCGGACGTCGTCCAGCATGTGCCCGGTGACAACATGCTCTCCGGACACCACAAGGGCCGGGACGCGTGTATGCAGCTGTACCGCACCGAGTACGAGGAGACCGGCGGCACGCTGCGGGTCGATGTGGAGTCGGTGATGCCCGACGGGCGCGGGCATGTGATCTCCGGTCACCGCTGCCGTGCCGAGCGCGGCAACCGCACGATGGACATGAAGACCGGGCTGTTCTTCACCATCGTCGGCGGGAAGATCACCGACATCGACCAGTGCGTCGAGGACATCGACGCCGCCGACGCCTTCTGGGGGAAGTGACCCCGGAGCATGCGCGTGGCCCCGCCCACCGGGGCGGGGCCACGCGACGTGCGCTCAGGCCAGCAGGCCCGGGATGGTCGCCTCGTAGGACTCCCGCAGCTCCGCCAGCGGGATCGAGAACTGGCCCTGGACGTCGATCGTCTCGCCGTCCACGACACCGATCCGGGTCGCGGGAAGCCCGCGCGCCCCGCACATGTCGTTGAAGCGGATCTCCTCGCTGCGCGGGACGGACACCACGGCCCGGCCGGCGGACTCGGAGAACAGCAGCACGAAGGGGTCCGTGCCGTCGGGGACGACGATCCGGGCGCCCTTGCCGCCGCGCAGGCACGACTCCGTCACGGCCTGGATCAGGCCGCCGTCGGACAGGTCGTGGGCCGCGTCCACCATGCCGTCGCGGGAGGCCGAGATCAGGATCTCGGCGAGCAGCCGCTCACGCTCCAGGTCCACCTTGGGCGGCAGCCCGCCCAGGTGGTCGTGGACGACCTGCGACCAGGCCGAGCCGCCCAGTTCCTCGGCGGTGTCGCCGAGCAGGTACAGCAGCTGGCCCTCCTCGGCGAACGCCATCGGCGTGCGCCGCGCGACGTCGTCGATCACGCCGAGCACGGCGACGACGGGCGTCGGGTGGATGGCGGTCTCCCCGGTCTGGTTGTAGAGGGAGACATTGCCGCCGGTCACCGGGGTGCCCAGGGTCTGGCAGCCGTCGGCCAGGCCGCGGGTGGCCTCCGCGAACTGCCACATGACCGCGGGGTCCTCCGGCGAGCCGAAGTTGAGGCAGTTGGAGATCGCGAGCGGCTTGGCGCCGGACGCGGCGACGTTGCGGTACGACTCGGCGAGGGCGAGCTGCGCGCCCGCGTACGGGTCGAGCTTGGCGTAGCGGCCGTTGCCGTCGGTGGCGACGGCGACGCCGAGCCCGGTCTCCTCGTCGACCCGCACCATGCCGGAGTCCTCGGGCTGGGCGAGGACCGTGTTGCCCTGCACGAAGCGGTCGTACTGGTCGGTGACCCAGGACTTGGACGCCTGGTTCGGGGCGGAGATCACGCGCAGCACCTGCTCGCGCAGCTCGTCCGCGGTGGCCGGACGGGGCAGCTTGCCCGCGTCGTCGGCCTGGAGGGTGTCCTGCCAGTCGGGGCGGGCGTAGGGGCGCTCGTACACCGGGCCCTCATGGGCGACGGTGCGCGGCGGCACGTCCACGATCTGCTCGCCGTGCCAGAAGATCTCCAGCCGCTCCCCGTCGGTGACCTCACCGATCACGGTGGCGATGACGTCCCACTTCTCGCAGATCTCCAGGAAGCGGTCGGCCTTCTCCGGCGTCACGATCGCGCACATGCGCTCCTGCGACTCGCTCATCAGGATCTCCTCGGGGGAGAGCGAGGAGTCGCGCAGCGGCACGGTGTCGAGTTCGACGCGCATACCGCCGGAGCCGGCGCTGGCCAGCTCGCTGGTGGCGCAGGAAAGACCGGCGCCGCCGAGGTCCTGGATGCCCTCGACCAGGTCTTCCTTGAAGATCTCCAGGGTGCACTCGATGAGCAGCTTCTCCTGGAACGGGTCGCCGACCTGGACGGCGGGGCGCTTCGCGGGCTTCGAGTCATCGAACGTCTCGGAGGCGAGCACGGAGACGCCGCCGATGCCGTCGCCGCCGGTGCGGGCGCCGTAGAGGATGACCTTGTTGCCCGTGCCGGACGCCTTGGCCAGGTGGATGTCCTCGTGCTTCATGACGCCCACGCACAGGGCGTTGACCAGCGGGTTCCCCTGGTAGCAGGCGTCGAAGACGACCTCGCCGCCGATGTTGGGCAGGCCCAGGCAGTTGCCGTAGCCGCCGATGCCCGCGACGACACCGGGCAGCACCCGCTTGGTGTCGGGGTGGTCGGCGGCGCCGAAGCGCAGCGGGTCCATGACGGCGACCGGGCGGGCGCCCATCGCGAGGATGTCGCGGACGATGCCGCCGACGCCGGTGGCCGCGCCCTGGTAGGGCTCGACGTACGACGGGTGGTTGTGCGACTCGACCTTGAAGGTGACCGCGTACCCCTGGCCGACGTCGACCACGCCCGCGTTCTCGCCTATGCCGACGAGCAGGGCGTCGGTCTCCGGGGCCTTCTCGCCGAACTGCCGCAGATGGACCTTGCTCGACTTGTACGAGCAGTGCTCGGACCACATGACGGAGTACATGGCCAGCTCGGCGCCGGTGGGCCGGCGGCCCAGGATGGCGCGGATGCGCTCGTACTCGTCCTGCTTCAGTCCCAGCTCGGCCCAGGGCTGCGCGGTGTCCGGGGTCTGGGCGGCGTGCTTCGTGGTGTCCAGGGTCATGCGCTGACCAGCCTCTTGAGGATCGAGGTGAAGAAGCCGAGCCCATCGGTGCGACCGGTGCCGATCAGCGGCTCGACGGCGTGCTCGGGGTGCGGCATGAGGCCGACGACATTGCCCTCCGCATTGGAGATCCCGGCGATGTCGCGCAGGGAGCCGTTGGGGTTCAGCTCCTGATAGCGGAAGACGACGCGCCCCTCGGCCTCGAGTTCATCGAGGACGCGCTCGTCGGCGACATAGCGGCCGTCGATGTTCTTCAGCGGGATGCTGATCTCCTGGCCCTGCTCGTACGAGCGGGTCCAGGCCGTCTCCGCGTTTTCCACTCGCAACTTCTGGTCGCGGCAGATGAAGTGCAGATGGTTGTTGCGCAGCATCGCACCGGGGAGCAGATGGGTCTCGGTGAGAACCTGGAACCCATTGCAGATGCCAAGCACCGGCATACCCGCCTTCGCCTGGGCGATGACGGTCTCCATTACCGGGGAGAAGCGGGAGATCGCTCCGGCTCGCAGATAGTCGCCGTAGGAGAAGCCGCCCGGCAGGATCACCGCGTCGACCTGCTTGAGGTCCTTGTCGCGGTGCCACAGCGGTACGGCTTCGAGACCGGCGGTACGGACCGCGCGCTGGGTGTCGCGGTCGTCGAGGGTTCCCGGGAAAGTGACGACTCCGACGCGTGCGGTCACGACTCCGCCTTTGCGGCGGCGTCGGCCTCGGCGGCCTCGACCTTCACATCGAAGTCCTCGATCACGGTGTTCGCGAGGAAGGTTTCGGCGATCTCGTGGATACGGGCGAGGGCGGCGTCGTCGACGGGGCCCTCCACTTCGAGTTCAAAGCGCTTGCCCTGACGGACGTCGGCGATGCCCTCGAAACCAAGACGGGGCAGTGCGCGCTGCACCGCCTGGCCCTGGGGGTCGAGGATCTCCGGCTTGAGCATGACGTCGACTACGACGCGTGCCACTGGCACTCCCGATGGTGTGGTGCTGGTGCGTAAGGCGGTGGCCCAAGCCTACCCCGAGCAAAAATCTACGCGAGTAGATATCTCTTCGAGGGCACGCGCGCGCATCATCCGCGACTCATCCGCGACAACCACCAGGGAAAGATCCAGCAAAAACGCATGGTCCGGATTGTGATGTGACACGCTGACGGAATTACCGGGGCTTCACAATGCAATGCCGGTCGCTGTACAAATGAAAAAGCATTGTTCGCTAACAACTGGACAGCTGACATCTTTGCACGTCAACGCAACGATGCAGCCCGAAAGGACCGATATCCGTGGCACAGCGCGTAGTAGTCACGCTCTCCGACGACCTCGACGGAGGGGCGGCCGAGGAGACGGTCACGTTCGGTCTGGACGGCAAGTCGTACGAGATCGACCTCACCGCCTCCAATGCATCGAAACTTCGCGACGCCCTCGCCCCGTATGTCGAGGCGGGCCGCAAGCGCGCCCGCTCCGGCAAGACCTACCGCCGCACCTCCGTGGCCCCGGACCCGGCCGCGGTGCGCGCCTGGGCCCGGTCGCACGGCATGGAGGTGCCGCCGCGCGGGCGCATCCCCAAGAAGGTCTACGAGGCCTTCAACGAGTCGCGCTGAACCCCTCGTTCAGGCGGCGTTCAGCCGAGTTGCACAACACCCCGGGTGGTCCGCTAGAGTCTGGAGCACGCCGAGGGGCGAGGCGAGAAGGCCAAAACCCCGAGGAACACACCATGCGGGTGTAGCTCAGTAGTAGAGCGCCCCCTTTCCAAGGGGGAGGCGCAGTGTGCGATCCCTGTCACCCGCTCTCATCACTCCCCATTCACCTTCGGGCGATCCGGTAGAGTGATGCGCGCGCCGATCGGTGAAAGCCGGTCGGAGGCATGCGGACGTAGCTCAGTTGGTAGAGCGCAACCTTGCCAAGGTTGAGGTCGCGAGTTCGAGCCTCGTCGTCCGCTCCACAGAGGCTTGAGGCGCCGGTCGAATCGACCGGCGCCTCAAGCCTTTTCGGTGTCCGACCCGCCGCCCCGATGACATTTGTCATCGGGGCTCATGACAGCGCGCACTACAAGGCTCCCCCGGGCGGCGAAAGCCTGGAGCCATGGATCTGAAAGAGAGCGCGATCGCGGTCGACGGGCTGCGGCGGAGATACGGGCCGAGCGGGAGCCGGGGGTACGACGCGGTACGGGGCATCTCGTTCTCGGTGGCGCGCGGCGAGCTGTTCGCGCTGCTGGGCACGAACGGCGCGGGCAAGACCTCCACCGTCGAACTGCTGGAGGGGCTCGCCGCCCCGACCGGCGGCGCGGTGCGGGTCCTCGGCCACGACCCGTACAAGGAGCGGGGCGAGGTGCGGCCGCGGATCGGGATGATGCTCCAGGAAGGCGGCCTCCCGCCCGAGCTGACGGTCGCCGAAACCGCGCGGATGTGGGCGGGGTGCACCAGCGGCGCCATGCCCGTCCGGGAGAGCCTGGGCCTGGTGGGGCTGGCCGGACGGGCGGACGTACGGGTCAAGATGCTCTCCGGCGGCGAGCGGCGCCGGCTGGACCTGGCGCTCGCCCTGCTCGGCCGCCCCGAGGTGCTGTTCCTCGACGAGCCGACGACCGGTCTGGACGCCGAGGGACGGCGGGACACCTGGGAGCTGGTGCGGGCGCTGCGCGACCAGGGCACCACGGTCCTGCTGACCACCCACTACCTGGAGGAGGCCGAGGCGCTGGCCGACCGGCTCGCGATCATGCACGCGGGGCGGATCGCCACCTCCGGCCGGGTCGCGGACATCGTCGCAGCGCGCCCCTCGAACCTCTCCTTCACCCTGCCCGACGGCGTCTCCGCCGACGACCTGCCCCCGCCCGCCGCACTGGGCGCCCTCGAACGGGACTCGCTGGGCCAGACCGTACGGCTGCGCACCCGCCACCTCCAGCACACCGCGACCGAGGTACTGCTGTGGGCGCGGGAGCGGCGGATCGGGCTCGAGGGGCTCGACGCCCGGTCGGCCTCGCTGGAGGAGGCGTTCCTGCACATCGCGAGCACCGTCGACACGGCACAGGTCGGCACGCCACACATCGGCACGGCACAGGGGGAGACACGGTGAGCACGACGACCACCACGGCACCGGCCACCACGGCGCCGACCACCGCCGCACGGGGGCGGGTGTTGGCCCTGGCGCGCGCCGAACTGACCCTGCTGGCCCGTAACAAGGCCGCGCTGACGTACGCGCTGCTGCTGCCCGGCATGCTCACGTACAGCATGAAGACGGCGGTCGAGGGCGTCGATCTGAAGGGGACCGGGCTGGACCTGGGCACCCTGCTGCTGCCCGGTTCGATCGGCATGGCGCTGGTGCTGGCCGTCTACATGAACCTCGTCGGCGTCTATGTGATCCGCCGTGAGGACCTGGTCCTCAAGCGGCTGCGCGCCGGGGAGCTGACCGATCCGGAGATCCTGTCCGGGGCCGCGCTCCCCGCCGTCCTGCTCGGGCTCGCGCAATGCGTGCTGCTGGTGGCGGGAGTGAGCCTCGCGCTCGACGTGTCCGCGCCGGAAGCCCCGTACCTGGCCGTCGTCGGGTTCGCGGTCGGCGTGGTGCAGATGGTGATGCTGGCGGCCGCGACCGCCGCGTTCACCAAGACCTCGGAGTCCGCGCAGCTGACCCCGGTGCCGATGATGATGATCTCGATGGTGGGCTCCGGTCTGTTCGTGCCGCTGGAGGTGATGCCGGACCAGGTCGCCTCGGTGTGCGGGCTGTTGCCGCTGACCCCGGTGGTCGACCTCGTACGGGCCGGCTGGACCGGGGACATGAGCGCGGTCGACGCCCTGGGCACCCTGGCGACGGCGCTGGCCTGGACGGTGCTGGCATGGTGGGCCGTGCGCAAGCGGTTCCCCTGGGAACCGCGGCGCTGACCGGACGAGGGGGTACGGGACCGTGATACGGCGATGGCGCGGGGCGGCGCGGCTGACGCGGGTGGAACTGTTCAGCCGGTGGACGCTGTACGCGGTGCCGTGGTTCGTGACCATCTCGGTGGTCGGCGAGCTGACCCTGGGGCTGCGGAACGCACCAACCGCGCTGGTGTGGTCGCTGTTCGGGCTGACCGTCGCCCAGAACGTGGTCGCCATCCCGCTGTTGTGGCGGGGGCTCGACCTCTATCTGCGCGGCCGCCCGACGGGCCGTCGGCTGCCCGCGCTCGCCACCGCGCTGGCGGTGGCGGGGCTGGCCGCCGGGATCGTGCTCCAGGGGATCGGCGGGCCGTACGGGACGGGGACGGCCGTCCGGGCCGCCGTGCTCACCGTGTCGCCGTTCGCCATGGTGTACGCGCTGCTGGTGCCGGTCCGTACCTTCTTCGCCCTCCACACGGGGCTCGGGGCGGTGCTGGCCGTGGCGGAGGCGGCGGTCCATCCGGGGGCCGCGGCCTCGGTGTGGACGTTCATCGCGGTCCTCGGCACCAGTGCGCTGTGCCTGTTCTCGATCCGCTGCTCGGGATGGATGCTCCAGGTGATGTACGAGGTGGACGCCAACCGGGAGGTGCAGGCGCGGCTGGCGGTCGCGGAGGAACGGCTGCGGTTCGGCCGCGATCTGCACGATGTGATGGGACGGAACCTGGCGGTGATCGCCCTCAAGAGCGAGCTGGCGGTGCAGCTGGCCCGGCGGGAGCGGCCCGAGGCCGTGACGCAGATGGTGGAGGTGCAGCGGATCGCGCACGAGACCCAGATGGAGGTCCGGGGCGTGGTGCGCGGCTACCGGGAAGCGGACCTCCAGGTGGAGCTGGCCGGGGCGCGTTCGGTGCTGCGCGCCGCCCGGGTCGACTGCCGCGTGGACTTCCCGGCCGAGGACGACGGCGGGGCGCCGCTGCCCGAGGCGGTGCGGTCCGCGCTGGGCTGGGTGGTCCGGGAGGGGACGACGAACGTGCTGCGGCACGCGGACGCCGGACGGTGCGCCGTCCGGGTCCGGGTACAGGCGGGGACGGCGGTGCTGGAGATGGAGAACGACGGGGTGCCCACGGAACTCCGGACCGGTACGGGGGCCGGTACCGGGGACGGAGCCGGGACCGGAACAGAAGAGGGCAGCGGGCTCAAGGGACTGCGGGAGAGGCTCGCGGCGCTCGGCGGCACGCTGGAGTCCGGTCCCGGCGACGGCGTCGGGACGTACCGGCTGCGTGCCGAACTCCCGCTGGAGGGCACCGTATGAACGACGCCGGGGTGATCCGGGTGCTGCTCGCCGACGACGAGCATCTGATCCGCGGCGCGCTCGCCGCCCTGCTGTCCCTGGAGGACGACCTGCTGGTGGTCGCCGAGGCCGCCTCCGGCCCGGAGGCGCTGGCCATGGCGCGGGCGCACCGGCCCGATGTGGCGGTGCTGGACCTCCAGATGCCGGGCACGGACGGGGTCGGGGTCGCGGCGGCGCTGCGGTCCGAGCTGCCGGACTGCCGCACCATGATCGTGACCAGCCACGGCAAGCCGGGCCACCTCAAACGGGCGCTGGAGGCGGGGGCGCGGGGGTTCGTACCGAAGACCGCATCGGCGCAGCAGCTCGCCGAGATCATCCGGGCGGTGCACGGCGGCAGCCGGTACGTGGACCCCGACCTGGCCGCGGACGCGATCAGCGCGGGCGACTCCCCGCTCACCGCGCGCGAGACGGAGCTGCTGGACCTGGCGGCGGACGGGGCGTCCGTCGCGGAGATCGCCCGGCGGGCGGCGCTGTCCCCGGGGACGGTACGGAACTATCTGTCCGCGGCGGCGGCGAAGCTGCACGCCGAGAACCGCCACGCGGCGGTGCGCCGGGCCCGCGAGCGGGGCTGGCTGTAGCACGGTTCGTGGGGGTTCGTTCCCGGTGGTGGTGGCGACGGCCGGAGGTTTGGTTATAGTAGAGGCGCGCCGGACGGGAAACCGAGCGGCGCAGGCGGACGTAGCTCAGTTGGTAGAGCGCAACCTTGCCAAGGTTGAGGTCGCGAGTTCGAGCCTCGTCGTCCGCTCCGGATCGAGGGCCCCGGTCGATGCGACCGGGGCCCTCGGCGTGTGCCGCCTACCAGCTGATGCCGGTCAGCCGCTCGTACGCCTCCACGTACTTCGCCCGCGTCTGCTCCACGACCTCCGCCGGGAGCGGCGGCGGGGGCTGCTCGCCGTGGCGGTCCCAGCCGGAGGCCGGGGAGGTCAGCCAGTCGCGCACGAACTGCTTGTCGAAGGACGGCTGGGCGCGGCCCGGCTGCCAGGTGTCGGCGGGCCAGAAGCGGGACGAGTCGGGGGTCAGCACCTCGTCGGCGAGGACCAGCTCGGCGCCCTCGGTGTCCGCGGTCGCCGCCGCGTAGCCGAACTCGAACTTGGTGTCGGCGAGGATGATCCCCCGCTCCCGGGCGATGTCGCGGGCCCGCGCGTACACCGCGAGGGTGGTCTGGCGCAGGTTGGCGGCGGGCTCGGCGCCGATCCGGCGGGCGACCTCCTCGTACGACACGTTCTCGTCGTGCTCGCCGACCTCGGCCTTGGTCGCCGGGGTGAAGATCGGGGCGGGCAGCTCGGAGCCGTCGGTCAGCCCCTCGGGCAGGGCGAGACCGCAGACCGTGCGGCTGCGCTCGTACTCGGCGAGGCCCGAGCCGGTGAGGTAGCCGCGGGCCACGGCCTCGACCGGGATCATCCGCAGCGAGCGGCACACCAGGGTGCGGCCCTGCCAGTCGGCGGGGGCGCCGGGGGGCAGCTCGGTGGACAGCACGTGGTGCGGGACCAGGTCGGAGAGCAGGTCGAACCACCACAGCGAGAGCTGGGTGAGGACCCGGCCCTTGTCGGGGATCTCGGTGGGCAGCACCCAGTCGTACGCGGAGATCCGGTCGCTGGCGACCATGACGAGATCGCCCTGTTCGGTCCGGTAGAGGTCGCGCACCTTGCCGGTGTGCAGGTGCTCAAGGCCCGGAACCTCGACCGGTTCGGGCTTTTCGACGAATCCGGACACGCTTCCTCCTGGTGGTTCTGTCCAAGCCACCACGATTCTGCCCCACGTCATCCCGGCGGTGCCGTCAGCCCCGCTTGCAGATGCGGTCCAGGAGGTTCGCCGTGGCCCGCTGCACCCGCTCGTCCGTATGACCCGGCCGATCCAGCGCCGGAGACCAGGCGAAGGTGCCCGAGGCGAACACCAGGGCGCCGCTGGGGGCGCGGTAGAGGGAGGTGTCCTGGTGGCGGGTGGTGCCCTCGCCGTCCTCGTACGGGGAGTGGGCGAGCAGGATCCGGCGCAGGTGCTCGGGCAGCGGGGTGCGCGGGAAGTAGCGGTCGGCCTCGCCCGCGACCAGGCCGGGCAGCTCGTCGCCCTCGGCCGCCCCGGTGGCCTCCCACAGCCAGTGGCCGCCGTTGCGCACGATCAGCGGGCGCGGTTCGGGCACCCGGCCCGCGTACTGGATGCCGATCAGCTGCTGCTCGGGCGCCGACTCGCGCCACAGCGCGGCACGGCCGGGGCCACGCCGCTTGCGGCAGGTCAGCAGCCGGTCCGGGCCGGAGGGCGAGGGGGCCAGCTCGACCTGCCAGTACATGGTGTTCGCGGAGAGGAAGACCAGCGAGGTGCCGCTGTCCCGGGCCCGCTCGACGGTGCGCCGCAACGCGGCCGACCAGTACTCGTCGTGGCCGGGGAAGACCAGGCCGCGGTAGCGGGTGGGGTCGACGCCGCCGGCGTGCAGATCGCGGGTCTCGGCGTAGGCGAGGTCGTACCCGTAGCGCTCGGCCCAGCGGATGACGTCGTACGCGTGGCCCACGTGCAGCGGCAGCCCCGCGCCCGCGTACGGCCGGTCGAAGGAGACCGTGACGGCCGCCTCGGACTCCCCGAGCAGCCGCCCCTGCTCGTCCCAGGCGTGGTAGAGGCTGGCGCCGGTGCGGCCGTCCTCCGGGTAGAGGTTGTACGCCTGCCAGGTGAAGTCGGGGAGGACCAGGAGCAGATCGGCGGGGCGGGTGTCGCGGACCGTGAACGGGATGTGGCTGCGGTAGCCGTCCACGGTGGTGAGCACGGCCACGTACGCCCCGAGCTTCCAGTACGAGGGGATCTGGAGCCGCCAGGACAGCCACCAGTGGTGGCAGGAGACGGTGCGGTCGGCGGTGAGCGGCGGCGGCTGCACGATGCCGGACAGCCGCGGACTGGTGGTGATCTTCGCCGCACCGTCGCCGCCGTAGTGGCCGATGCGGTAGATGTCCACGCCGAACTGCTGCGGCGGGTCGACCGTGATGCGGAAGTCGATGGCCTCGCCGGGGGCGGCGGCGGAGGTCGAGGTGAAGCCCTTGATCTGGCGGCGCACGTCGTCGGCGGTGCGCGGGCCGGGGATCCTGACCGCGGTCCCGGGGGCGTGGGCATGGTCCACGTACCAGGGGACCACATGGCCCGTGTCGTCGAAGTAGTTCTCGCTGGTGCGCAGCCAGGGCAACGGGCCCTGGCCGAAAGGATCCGTCACCGCGTGGGCCAGCGCCCCGGACTCCCAGCGCCGGATCTGGTCCGTCCCCATCCTCGTTCCCCTCCCTGCCTGCCCCGGCGGCGTCCCGTCGCCTCGCTGCCGTGCGTTCCCGTCCCGCCGGTCCGGACCTTGTGGGTCCGGGTCCGCGGGTCCGGTCGGTGAACCGGGCTGGTGGCCCGGTCCGCTGGGCCGGGTGGCAGCGACCGGTCCCAGCACATCACATTACGCACCCGCTCCGTCACCGATCGTCGTGAATTCTTCAACCGAAAACTATTCGCAAGCCCTGATTCCGTGCCGGGGCGGACGAATCAGACGAGCCGCACCGGCTTCTCGGGGCGGACGCCGACCTCGGCGAGCCAGCTGCGCAGCGGGGCCGCGTCCCCGTCCTCCACCAGGGTCAGCACCGGTTGGGACAGATCGGCGCGGCGGCGGCCGGCCACCAGGAGCGCCGGACCGTCGAGCCAGTCGAGGCCGGGGGCCGCGCCCGCGGTGTCCACGGCGGCGCAGCAGACCATCGCCGTCACATGGTCGGCGAGCAGCTCACGGCCCGTACGGGGCGGCTGGAGCGGGAGCAGCGGCGCGAACCCGTCGATCCAGGGGTCGCCGCCCGCGCCCTCCGCCGTACGCGCCTGACGGGCCTGTGCTGTGGCCCGGTGGGCGGCGGCCTCCTCGCGGGCCAGCTCCACGGTGAGCCGGGCCGCCAGGTCCTCGCCGAGCCCGTCGCCTCCGGTGGCGGTGCCGTCGGCGTCGGCGCCTGCGGGGGCGGTGGCGGTGAGCCGGTCCATGACCCGGGCCAGGGTCGGCGGGGTGGGGGTGCTCGCGGGGGTCGGCGGCGGGCCTGAGGGGTCCGTGCGCTCGTCGAGGACCCGGTGGAGGCGGGCCGCCTCCTGGCGCCACTTGCGGTCCACGACCTCCTCCGGATATTGCCCCCAGTCGACCGGGGACCAGTCCGGGCCCGGCTCCGGCGGGCCGCCGTGGAAGAGCCGCGCCGCCAGCAGCGATGTGGCCTCGTCGATCAGGCCGGGCTCCTCCAGCAGATCGCAGGCGGGCCGCTCGCTGAGCCGGGAGGCGAACCCCTCGGCGAGCCGGTCCCGGCGGGACAGCTCGGTCAGCGCCGCCACCACGCCCGCGTCCAGCCGGGACGGCCAGCGGCCCATCCGCCAGGCGGGCAGCGCGACCCGGGTCAGCAGCCGGTCCCAGCCCGCGTACGCCAGGCCCACCTGCTCCTGGGCGACGATCCGCAGCCCGTAGTCGACGGCCTGGGCGCGCTCGGAGGCGGCCGCGGCGACCGCGCGCTCCATCTGGGCGGCGTGGTCGCGGCAGCCGCGCAGCAGCAGCCGGGCGATCCAGCCGACGAAGCCGAGGGCGGGGCGGCGGACGGCCCGGCCGAGCGGGGAGCCGGTGCCGCCGCCGCTCACGGGGTCGTCGTCGCGGGACGCCGCGACCGCCACGGCGGCGTCCAGCCCGCGCACGAAGCGGCGGGCGGCGGCTATGTCCGGATGGACGGAGGGGCCGGTGCCCGCCACCACGGGCGCGAGCAGCGCGCGCAGCTCGGCGACCCGCATCCACCACAGGAACGGCGATCCGATCACCAGGACCGGGGGCCTGGGGGCACGGCGCTCCTTACGGTCCGCGCCCGGCGGCCCCGCGGTGTGCTCCGCGCGGGACTCCTCGGGCGGATGCCGGTCCTTGCCGCCACCGCCGCCGCGCACCGCATGGGCACGGTCCTCCAGCCAGCTGTCGCAGTCCGGGGTGAGCGCTATCGCGGACGGCGCGGGCACCTCCAGCCGCTCCGCCAGGTCGCGGACCAGCCGGTACAGGTCAGGGGCCGTCTCCTCGGCGATGGGCACCGTGGGGGTCAGCGCCGGTTTCGCCCGGACGACCACGGCGGCCACCCCCGCCGCCAGCAGCAGGACCAGCAGGGCACCGCCGATCACCGCCCAGCGCAGCGCGGTCCAGCCCTCGTCGTGCGAACCGCCGCCGATGCGCCCGGTGGCGCTGCCCGCCAGCAGTACGACCGCCACCGCGGCCGGAAGGAGGGCGACCGCGAGCGCGGCGCCCCGGATGCGCAGTACGGCGAGGGCACGGGCGCGTGCCGCCAGTGCTCCTGCTTCCGGACCTGCCACGGTTCTCATCACCCCCTACTGTCCGGCCGGTGGTTGAACAGCGGACGACGGCGGCGTTGTCTATCCCCCCACTGTGGCACCGGCCGCCCGCTCCGCAATGCCGATGGGCCAGTTGCCGCACCTCGCCTGAGCGGCACAGTAGTTGGAGCCCGGGCGTGCGTCAGCAGGATGCGGAAGCCCTCACCCGATGGAATGGCCTTGGGGAGAACCGGGAACTCCGCGGCCCCGCGGCCTCAGGCGCCGTCGGCGCTGTCCGCACCGCCTGTGCTGTCCGTGGCCGCCTTCGCCGCGATGTCGGTGCGGTGGTGGGAGCCGTCGAGCCCGATCCGGGACACCGCCCGGTACACCCGCTCCCGGGCCTTGGCCAGGTCCGAGCCGGACGCGGTGACGGACAGCACCCGGCCGCCCGCGCTCAGCACGTCGCCGGACGCGCCGTCCCGCTTGGTGCCCGCGTGCAGCACGTACGCCTTGGGCCCGTCCTCGGCGGCCACCTCGTCCAGCCCGGTGATCGGGTCGCCGGTGCGCGGGGTGCCGGGGTAGTTGTGCGAGGCGATCACGACGGTCACCGCGGCGCCGTCGCTCCAGCGCAGCGGCGGCTCGGCGGCCAGCGCCCCGGTCGCTGCGGCCTTCAGCAGACCCGCCAGGGGGGTCTTCAGCCGGGCCAGCACGACCTGGGTCTCCGGGTCGCCGAAGCGCGCGTTGAACTCGATGACCCGCACCCCGCGCGAGGTGATCGCGAGGCCCGCGTACAGCAGCCCGGAGAAGGGCGTACCGCGGCGGCGCAGCTCGTCGACGGTGGGCTGGCAGACCGTGGCCACGATCTCGTCCACCAGGGCCGGGTCGGCCCAGGGCAGCGGGGAGTAGGCGCCCATGCCGCCGGTGTTCGGGCCCTCGTCGCCGTCGTACGCCCGCTTGAAGTCCTGGGCGGGCTGGAGCGGCACCACGGTCTCGCCGTCGGTCACGGCGAACAGCGACACCTCGGGGCCGTCGAGGAACTCCTCGATCACCACGCGGCCGCAGGCCAGCGCGTGCTCGCGGGCCGCCGCCAGGTCGCCGGTCACCACGACGCCCTTGCCCGCGGCCAGGCCGTCGTCCTTGACCACGTACGGCGGGCCGAAGGCGTCGAGGGCCTCGTCGACCTCGGCGGGGGTGGTGCAGACGTAGGCGCGGGCGGTGGGCACGTTCGCCGCGGCCATGACGTCCTTCGCGAACGCCTTCGACCCCTCCAGCTGCGCCGCCTCCGCGGACGGCCCGAAGGCCGGGATGCCGCGGGCGCGCACGGCGTCGGCGACGCCCGCGACGAGCGGCGCCTCCGGGCCGACGACGACCAGGTCGGCCCCCAGCGCGGCGGCCAGGTCGGCGACGGCGGTGCCGTCGAGGACGTCGACGGCGTGCAGCTCGGCGACCTCCGCGATACCGGCGTTGCCGGGCGCGCAGTGCAGTGCGGTGACGTCGGGATCGAGGGAGAGGGAGCGGCACAGGGCGTGTTCGCGGGCGCCGCCGCCGATGACGAGGACCTTCACGGTAGGCACCCTACGGCCTCCCCCGTCCGGCCGGCCCCGCGCCCCCGTCGCGCCCCGTGACGCCGGACAGGGCGGGGGCGGGCCGTGGTCCCGGGCGGGCGGGCACTCTTTCGGGTGAGCGGGGATGGGGCCCTATATCCGATGTCCACCACTTATGGACGGAATACCCGTGATCGTGGCCTCGTGGCCAGCCGTTCGGCGGTAGGAATGGTCGTTGCGCATCAGCCGCGCGCCAGGAGATACACCGCCGCAGAGGGAGTGCACGGGTGAGTCAGCCGGAGATGCAGCCCGAGGAACTCCCTCGGCAGGAGGGGGCGAGGGCACGGGAGGACCTGCTCGGCCGGACGTTCCCGCACGGCGACTGGGGGGAGCCCGCCGAGCGGCTCGACGAGCTGTACCGGTGGGTCGAGGAGGGTGCGCTGCGGGTGGGCGCCTGGTACCTGGCCGACCGGCTGTGGAAGCGGCGGGCCGCCCGGGCGCTGCGCGCCGGGGCCGCGGTGGGGGCGGTGGCCGGGGCCGTGCTGCCGCTGCTTGAGCTGACCGGGGCGCTGGGCGGCGGCGCCGGGTGGGGCGCGCTGGCGCTGCTGCTGGCCGTCGCGTGCGTGGGCTGCGACCGGTATTTCGGGCTGACGTCCGGCTGGATGCGGGACGTGGCCACGGCGCAGGCGGTGCAGCGGCGGCTGGAGTCGCTCCAGTTCGACTGGGCGTCGGAGAGCGTCCGGGAGGTGCTGGGCCCGACCGAGGGCACCGCGTCCGAGGCCGTGGAGCGGTGCCTCGCGGTGCTGCGGCGGTTCTGCGAGGACGTGTCGGAGCTGGTGCGGACGGAGACCGCGGGCTGGATGGTGGACTTCGCCTCGGGGTCGGCGCCGCTGTTCACCCATGCGCTGTTCACGCAGTCCCTGGTGGCCCAGGGCTCCCGCCCGGACGGCGGGAGCCCCGCGCACCGCTTTCCGCTGCCGCCGGGCAGCGCCCGGCCCAATATGCCGCGGCAGCGTCCTCCCGAGCCGCCCCGCTGACCCGCGGGGCGCGGCTAGGGCCGGGGGTCAGCTGAAGAGGATCATCGATCCCTGGCTCAGGCTGCGGGTCGCGGCCGCGTGCAGCCCCAGCCAGACATGGCGTTCCCGGGCGAACGGGCTGTCCTCGTACGGCCCGGGCACGGCCGGCTCCTCCAGGCTGGTCGGCCGGGTGGGGGGCGTGGGGGCGGCCGGGGGGTTGGACGGGTCGATGCCGAGCGCCGGGGCGACCGCCTCCAGTTCGCGCAGCAGCCCGTGGCTGGAGCCCAGGGGGCCGCCGCCCTCCATGAGTTCGTCGTTGGCGAGCGGGCCGGGGAAGTCGACGGGGACGTAGGCGCCCGCGTGGTCGTAGTGCCACACCAGGTGCGACTGCTTGGCCGTGGGCTCGAACATCTCCAGCAACTGCTCGTAGTCCCCGCCGAGTTCGTCGACCGGCGTGACCGCGAGCCCGCACAGCTGGAGGAGGTAGGCGCGGCGGAGGAAGTGGAGTGCGTCGTAGTCGAATCCGGCTACCGGGGCGACGTCCCCGGACAGGCCCGGCATGTAGCCGAGGACGGGCACCGGCGGCAGACCGGCCTCTCCGAGTGCCTTGTCGTAGGTTGCGATCTCGTCGGCGAAGGGATTGTCGGGGCTGTGGCACAGCACGTCGACAAGGGGGACCAGCCAGAGGTCACAGGCCACGCGATCTCACTCTCGTATCCGTATGGTCGCTGGTCGCTTCAGCGTAGTGCCCCGGGTACGCGGCGCGAAGAGCGCTGACGGCAGCTGTCCCCTCCCGGGTGCCGTCAGGGCGCGTCGGTCACCAACCGCTCGATCAGCGCACGGAAGTGCGCGTTGTACGCCGCTATGAGCCGCTCGGAGGTCTTGGGGTCACCGCGGGTGACGGCCGCGGTCAGCTCGCAGTGGCCCGCCCACAGCTCGCCGCGCAGATCGGGGACCCGGCGCAGATAGGGCACGGTGAACACCCAGGTCTGCATCCGCAGCCGCTGGAGGAAGTCGGTGATGTAGGGGTTGCCGACCAGCCCGCATATCTCGCGCCAGAACCGCAGGTCGTAGCCGATGAGGATGTCGAGGTCGCCGCCGCGTGCGGCCCGCTCGGCGGCCTCGGCCCGGCGCCGCACCGAGGCCAGGGACTGCGGGTTCAAGGTGTTCAGCGTCTGCTCGACGGCGTGCCGGAACAGCCCTTCGACGACCATGCTGCGGGCGTCGACCATGTGCCGGAAGTCCTTGATGGTGAACTCGTGGACCTTGAAGCCACGGTGTTCCTCGACGTCCAGCAGCCCCTGGGAGCACAGGTCGAGCAGGGCCTCGCGGACCGGGGTGGCGGAGACGCCGTAGTGGTCGGCCATCTCCTTGACGGTGAACTGCCGCCCCGCCGGCAGTCTGCCCGCGAGCACCTCGTCACACAGCGCGTCGGCGATCTGCTGCCGCAGGGTGTTCCGCTTGACCGGGCTGGTGCCGGGCACGGGCATCGAGGACCGTCTCCTTCCGCGGCCGTCGTGTCATGTCATCCGGAAGCGGACGGCCCTCGCATCACGATATGCGAGGGCCGTTGCGCAAAGTACGCAGAGTCAGGTGGTGGTCTACACCGGACGGCTATATGTGGCTATGGGGCGTGAAGAGGACGTGACGCCTCGGTGAGGGTGTGACTACACGGTGTGGGCGTCCGCCGCGCCCAGCGCCTCGTCCAGGATGGCCAGCCCCTCCTTGGCCTCGGACTCGGTGACCGTGCAGGGCGGCACCACGTGCGTACGGTTCATGTTCACGAACGGCCACAGCCCGCCGCGCTTGCAGGCGGCCGCGAAGTCGGCCATGGGCCGGCCCGCGGGGCCGCTCGCGTTGTACGGGACGAGCGGTTCGCGCGTCTCCTTGTTCTTGACCAGATCGAGCGCCCAGAAGACGCCCAGACCGCGCACCTCGCCGACGGAAGGGTGGCGCTCGGCGATCTCCTTCAGGGCCGGGCCGATCACGTTCTCGCCGATCGCGGCCGCGTTCTCCACGATGCCCTCCTCCGCCATCGCGTTGATGGTGGCGACGGCGGACGCGCAGGCCAGCGGGTGGCCGGAGTAGGTGAGGCCGCCCGGGTAGGGCCGCTGGTCGAAGGTGGCGGCGATCTCGGCCGAGATGGCGACGCCGCCGAGCGGCACATAGCCGGAGTTGACGCCCTTGGCGAAGGTCAGGAGGTCCGGCGTGACGCCGAAGTGGTCGGCCGCGAACCAGTGGCCGGTGCGGCCGAAGCCCGCCATGACCTCGTCCAGGATGAAGACGATCCCGTACCGGTCGCAGATCTCCCGGACCCCGGCCAGATAGCCGGGCGGCGGCACCATGATCCCGGCGGTGCCGGGGATGGTCTCCAGGATGATCGCGGCGATGCCCGCCGGGCCCTCGTAGGCGATGGTGTCTTCCAGGTGGCGCAGCGCGCGCTCGCACTCCTGCGCCTCGTTCTCGGCGTGGAACGGCGAGCGGTAGAGGAACGGCGCCCAGAAGTGGACGACACCGGCCGAGGCCGTGTCGGAGGGCCAGCGGCGCGGGTCACCGGTCAGGTTGATCGCGGCGGCGGTGGCGCCGTGGTACGAGCGGTAGGC
Organism: Streptomyces sp. BRA346; assembly: GCF_052851135.1. NCBI lineage: Bacteria > Bacillati > Actinomycetota > Actinomycetes > Kitasatosporales > Streptomycetaceae > Streptomyces > Streptomyces sp. BRA346. Next base: position 44,554 of record NZ_JAIWIH010000026.1, read on the forward strand.
GGAGAGCACCTTGGAGCGGCCGGTGTGCAGCCGGGCCATGCGGACCGCGTTCTCGACCGCCTCGGCGCCGCCGTTGGTGAAGAAGATCTTGTCGAGGTCGCCGGGGGTGCGCTCGGCGACCAGCCGCGCCGCCTCGGACCGCGCGTCCACGGCGAAGCCGGGCGCGATCGTGCACATCTTCGCCGCCTGCTCCTGGATGGCGGCGACGACCTTGGGGTGCTGGTGGCCGATGTTGGTGTTGACCAGCTGACAGCTGAAGTCGAGGTACCGGTTGCCGTCGTAGTCCCAGAAGTACGAGCCGTCGGCGCCCGCGATCGCGAGCGGGTCGATGAGCCCCTGCGCGGACCAGGAATGGAAGACGTGTGCGCGGTCGGCAGCCTTGACGGCGGCGCCGGCGGCAGGATCGGGGCTGGGGTGCGTGGGCTGCACGGACACGTTCGCTACCTCTGATCGCTCGCGGGTCTGGGGCAGCCCCCAGCGTACGGAGCCCCCGGACCGGCCGCACACCGCCAAGGTGTACGGCTTCGGCGCCCCGACCCGGCAGAGTGTCGGGGCGTCCCCGACACCGCGTCACGAAGGCCACACCGGAGGATCTGCGCGAGGCGGGAACCCCACTCGCCTTCACCGCGTCTGGAAAGGACGAGCTCCGCGTCGTGTATGAAGACCCGGACAGCTTCAGCGATGAGACCATGACCCAGACCTTCACCCGTCTCAACTGATCGGCCGATCGGCGTACGGGGACCATCGGCACACGGACAGGAGCCACACCGCGATGGAAAACCTCGGGGCCCAGGACCCGCGGTGGATCGGCGAGTACCAACTGCTCGGCAGGCTCGGCGAGGGAGGAATGGGCAAGGTGTACCTCGCCCGTTCCTCCCGTGGCCGCACCGTCGCCGTGAAGCTGGTGCAGGCCGAACTCGCCCGGCAATCGGATTTCCGGGGCCGCTTCAAGCGTGAGGTGGAGGCGGCGAGACGGGTGGGCGGCCAGTGGACCGCGCCCGTGCTCGACGCCGACACCGAGGCCGCCGTGCCCTGGGTGGCCACGGGGTACATCGGGGGACCGTCCCTGCACGAGGTGGTGGCCGAGGACTTCGGGGCGCTGCCCGAGCAGTCGGTGCGGGTGCTGGCGCACGGACTGTCGCTGGCGCTGCGCGACATCCACGGCGCGGGGCTGATCCACCGCGACTTCAAACCGTCCAACATCCTCATCACGATCGACGGCCCGCGGGTCATCGACTTCGGCATCGCCCGCGCCCTGGACGCGGTGGGCGGCGGCAACAGCAATCTGACCGCGACGGGTGCGGTCGTCGGCTCGCCGGGCTTCATGTCGCCGGAGCAGGTGCGCGGCGAGACGGTGACCACGGCGAGCGATGTGTTCTGCCTGGGGTCGGTGCTCGCGTTCGCGGCCACCGGGCGGCAGCCGTTCGGCCGGGTGGACAGCGGCATCCACGCGCTGATGTACCGAATAGCCCAGGAGGAGCCCGATCTGGAGGGGCTGCCCGAGGGGCTGCTGGGCCTGGTCACCGCCTGTCTGAGCAAGGACCCGGCGCAGCGTCCGTCCGTGCCGGACCTGATCGCGTACACCGAGGCGGCCGCGCCCGACCCCGCCGAGCCCTGGCTGCCGGGCGGGCTACTGGCCCGGCTCGGCCGGGACGCGCTCCAGCTGCTGGAGGCCGAGAACCCGCATCAGCAGGCGCCGGCCCCGGCGCCCACCCCGCCGCAGAGCGGCTACGCCACCCCGAGCGCGGGCGGGCCCGCCGCGGCGGGCGGGCCCGCCACCCCCAACCCCCCGTCGGCGTACGGCGTGCCGAGCGCCCCCGCGGCGTACGGGTACCCGGTGGGTGGGGCGTGGCCGCAGCAGGGCGGCGGGTACCAGCCCCCGGCAGGCCCGCCGGACCAGGGCCGGAAGGTGCGCTCGGTGCGCGCGCTGGGGAACTCCCTGGTGACCGTGTTCGTCCTGTGGATGCTGCTGACGATCAGCGATCTGTATCTGCGGATGTCGCAGTTCGGCGCGCTCCGCGACCTGGCCGAAGACGAGGGCAGCGCCGCCGCGGTCGACCGCAGGGCGGAGGCGGTCGCCTCGCTGGACGGCGCCCTGGGCATGTGCGTGGTGACGCTGGTCATCCTGTGGCTGGTGTGGTTCCGGCGTACGTACGTCAACGCCACGGCCCTGTCCCCCGGCCGGTTGCGGTTCGGCAGCGGCTACGCCGTCGGGGCGTGGTTCATCCCGATCGCCCTGCTGTGGATCCCCAAGCAGATCGCGAACGACATCTGGACCGCCAGCGCTCGCCCGGGCCCCGGACGGGTGCCCCGCGCGGCGCTGCACTGGTGGTGGACGGGGTTCGTGCTGATGTGCTTCTCCGCCCCGTCCGCCGGGATCCTGGAAGTGGCCGCCGACGGCAGCAGGAGCCTGGACGAGCGGGTCGGGGTCGCCGGTCATATCGCTGACGACGGCATCTCGCTGCTGACCGCGGTGCTGGCGATCACCGTGGTGGTGAAGCTGACCGGGATGCAGGAGCGGCGGCGGGCGGCGCAGCGGCAGCAGCAGCAAACGCCCGTGCCCGCCGGGGTCTTCGGCCCGCCCGTGACCTGACGCGGCGACGGCCCGCCGACGACGACGGCCCGCACGCGGCGCGATGGACGCCGTCGTGCGGGCCGTGCCGCAATCCGTGAGCCGTGGCTCAGAGGAACGAGTTGATCTGGATCGTCTCGTCGCGGCCCGGGCCGACGCCGATCGCCGAGATGGGCGCGCCGGACATCTCCTCCAGCGCCTGCACGTACCGCTGGGCGTTCTTCGGCAGGTCGTCGAAGGTCTTGGCCTGGGTGATGTCCTCCGACCAGCCCGGCAGCGTCTCGTAGATCGGCTTGGCGTGGTGGAAGTCGGTCTGGCTGTACGGGAGTTCCTCGACGCGCTTCCCGTCGATCTCGTACGCCACGCACACCGGGATCCGCTCCCAGCCGGTGAGCACGTCGAGCTTGGTGAGGAAGAAGTCGGTGAGCCCGTTGACCCGGGTCGCGTAGCGCGCGATGACCGCGTCGAACCAGCCGCAGCGCCGGTCGCGGCCGGTGGTCACGCCGCGCTCGCCGCCGATGGTGCGCAGCTTCTCGCCGTCCTCGTCCAGCAGCTCGGTCGGGAAGGGGCCCGCGCCGACGCGCGTGGTGTAGGCCTTCAGGATCCCGATCACCCGGTTGATCTTCGTCGGCCCGACGCCGGTACCGGTGCAGGCGCCGCCCGCGGTCGGGTTGGAGGAGGTGACGAAGGGGTACGTGCCGTGGTCGACGTCGAGCAGGGTGCCCTGGCCGCCCTCGAAGAGCACGACCTGGCCCTGGTCGACGGCGTTGTTGAGGATCAGGGTGGTGTCGGCGACGTAGCCGCGGAGCTGGTCCGCGTAGCCGAGCAGCTCCTCGACCACCTGGTCCGCGGCGATGGCGCGGCGGTTGTAGAGCTTGGCGAGCACCTGGTTCTTGAAGTCGAGCGCGGCCTCGACCTTCTGCCGCAGGATGGACTCGTCGAAGATGTCCTGGACCCGGATGCCGACGCGGTTGATCTTGTCGGCGTAGGACGGGCCGATGCCACGGCCGGTGGTGCCGATCTTCCGCTTCCCGAGGAAGCGTTCCGTCACCTTGTCGATCGTGGTGTGATACGGCGTGATCAGGTGGGCGTTACCGCTGATCAGCAGCTTGGACGTGTCGACGCCGCGCTCGTTCAGCCCGCTCAGCTCGGAGAGCAGGACCGCGGGGTCGACGACGACGCCGTTCCCGATGACGGGGGTACATCCGGGCGAGAGGATGCCGGACGGGAGCAGGTGCAGGGCGTACTTCTGGTCGCCGACCACCACCGTGTGGCCAGCGTTGTTGCCGCCCTGGTAGCGGACCACGTAGTCAACCGAGCCACCGAGCAGGTCGGTGGCCTTTCCCTTGCCCTCGTCACCCCACTGAGCACCGAGCAGCACAAGTGCGGGCACAGGCGTACACCCCTTCCGGGCGGGGCATGTCCAACGTGCGTGGTGGCGTGCGTCACCACAAGAGCCGTCGAACCGGTGCCCCGGATAGACGAAGCCCCTGGCGCAACAGCGACAGGGGCTCTTGCACCGAGAGATTACCTGAGGAAGGACCGAGGTGTCGGCTCCAGATCCCTGGCACTCTCCGCCGGACACCGTCCGGGGGCGCCGCCTGCTCATGGTCATCGACCCCAACGCCCGGCGAACGGACGGGGAGTCGGTGCGCATCGCGAAAGATGTGCTGTGTGCGGGCGCGCAAACGAAAATCTGCCTGCCGGACGGCCCGGAGGAAGTCGAGCGGGCACTGGCCCGGCGCGGCGGCCGACGGCCCGTCGTGGTGGGCGACGACCGGGCCCTGCTGCGGGTCGTGGAGCTCCTCCACCGGCAGCGCGAGCTGGCGGACGCGGCGCTGTCGGTCGTGCCCGTGGGCGGGGCGGCCACGGTCGCCCTCGCCCATGCGCTCGGCGTGCCGACGGACGCGGTCGCGGCGGCGCGCACCGTGCTCGACGGGGCCGCCCGCCCGCGTGACCTGCTGGTGGACGAGAGCGGCGGGGTGGTCCTCGGCGGCCTGCGCATCCCCGGCGGGGACGGCGCGGGCGGTACGGCGCCACCGGGCCCGGCCGGGCCCTCCCGCACCGGTCCCGGCACCGCGGACGGCGGCGTGACCGGCGCCCCGGGCGGGGGTGCGGCGGGCGGCTGCGACTGCGGCTGCGATCCGTACGCCGAGGACCCCGCCGCGGCCGGGCCGGGGCCCGGGGCCGGGCCCGGCGGCGCGGCGGGGCCACGGCACCCGGGCGGCTGCGCCGACGGCGGCCACCACCCCTGGTGGACCCCGGCGGCGCGCACCGCGCGGACGGCGCTGACGCTGCTGTCGCTGCCGGTCATGGGGCTCGGCGGGGGCGGCCGCGGGCGCCGGGCGCAGCCGCCGCCGCAGCGGCTGCGGGTCGAGGCGGACGGGGTGCTGCTGACCGATCTGGACCGGCAGGTCGAGGGCGTCTCGGTGTCGACGGCCGCGCCGGGCGGCGGGCTGGCCGAGGTGGTGGTGCATCCGCACGCGGACGACGGCGCCGAGGGGCCGGTGCGGGCGCGGGCCCGCGCCGTGACCGTCTCCGGCCAGGACTTCCGCTACCACTCGGACGCGCTGGTCCGCGGCCCGGTGCGCAGCCGGACGTGGACGGTGCTGGCCGGGGCGTGGAGCCTCACCCTGCCGCACCTCCGCTGACCGCTCAGCGCTCCTCTGCCCGGTCGGCGCGGGCCGCCTGGTGGGCGCGCCAGCGCTCCAGCATGGTGCGCAGCTCGTGCTGCATGAACTCGAAGAACTCGGCGGTCTCGGAGGCCCGCTGTCCGGCCGCGGTGCCGGGACCGAGGATCTTCGCGCCGTCCCGCATGGTGGACTCCCAGCGCGTGAGCACCTGGTCGCGGCGGGTCATCGTCTCGTACCAGACCTCGTTGTAGAGCCGGTAGCGCTCGCGGCGGGAGCCCGGTTCGCGCTCCCGCGCGACCAGGTCGACCTGGGCGAGGTAGCGGATCGCACCGGAGACCGCGGCCGGGCTGATCTGGAGCTGCTCGGCGAGTTCGGCGGAGGTGAGCGCGCCGGAGTCGGAGACGAGCAGCGCGGCGAAGACGCGGGCGCCCATCCGCTGCATCCCGGCCTCGACGAGGTCGGCGGCGAACCGCTCGACGAACCGGGAGACCGCCTCGTCGTCACGTACGTCGTGTGCTGTGTCCTGCGCTGCGTCTTCTGGTGCCGCGCCCTGGGCCGCGTCGTGCGCGCGGTCCGATTCGATCATCTCCCTCACCGGCTCATCATCTCCCCTCTTCGTCACATCATCATAAGTTTATACGGTTCCTTAACTTCACAAATTTGTGAAAGTAGCGTAGCTTCGAAATCATGAAGACGGCAATCTCCGTGTCCGGCCTGCACAAGTCCTTCGGCCGGACCCACGCGTTGGACGGCCTCGACCTCGAAGTCGAGGCAGGTGAGGTCCACGGCTTCCTCGGCCCCAACGGCGCCGGGAAGTCCACCAGCATCCGGGTCCTGCTCGGACTGCTGCGCGCCGACTCCGGTGCGGTCCAGCTCCTCGGCAAGGACCCCTGGCACGATGCGGTCGACCTCCATCAGCACATCGCGTACGTCCCCGGAGACGTCACCCTGTGGCGCAGCCTGAGCGGTGGCGAGGTCATCGACCTGTACGGGCGGCTCCGCGGCGGTCTCGACCAGACCCGGCGCGCCCAGCTGCTGGAGCGGTTCGAGCTGGACCCGACCAAGAAGGGCCACACCTACTCCAAGGGCAACCGCCAGAAGGTCGCGCTGGTCGCCGCCTTCGCCTCCGAGGTCGACCTGCTGATCCTGGACGAGCCGACCTCCGGGCTCGACCCGCTGATGGAGGAGATCTTCCGCGAGTGCGTGGCCGAGGAGCGCGATCGCGGGCGCACCGTGCTGCTCTCCAGCCACATCCTCAGCGAGGTCGAGGCGCTGTGCGGCCGGGTCAGCATCATCCGCAAGGGCAGGCGGGTCGAGTCCGGCACGCTCGCCGAGCTGCGCCATCTGACCCGTACGTCGGTGACCGCCGAGCTGGCCGCCGCGCCCACCGGGCTGTCCGGGCTGCCCGGGGTCCACGGCCTCGACGTCCAGGACCGGCAGGTCAAGCTCCAGGTCGACAGCGACAAGCTGGACGCCGTGCTGCGCCGACTCACCGAGGCGGGCGTGCACAGCCTCACCTCCACCCCGCCCACCCTGGAAGAGCTGTTCCTGCGCCACTACCAGGAGGACATCGGCCGCACCGGCACCGAGACGGGCGCGGGCACGGGCGCGGGCACCGGCACCGGCACCGGCACCGAAGAGGCGGTCGCCCGATGACCGCCGTAGCCGACGCCCGGGTCACCGGCCGGGCCCGCGGATCGTCCCGCGATCTGACCGGCACCGGCACCCTGCTGCGGCTCGCGCTGCGCCGCGACCGGATCATGATGCCGGTATGGGTGCTGTGCCTGGGGCTGACCGCCTCCAGCACGGTCGGCCGCCTCGACAGCGCCTACGAGACCCCCGCCCAGCGCACCCAGCTCGTCCAGGACATGAACGGGAACGGGGCGACCCGCGCGCTGTTCGGCACCGCCTTCGGCGACTCGCTCGGCGCGCTGACGGTCTGGCGGGTGGGCGCCTTCCTCACCGTGTTCGCCGCGATCATGAGCCTGCTCATCGTCATCCGGCACACCCGTGAGGAGGAGGAGACCGGCCGCCAGGAGGCGCTGTCCTCCTGTGTCGTCGGCCGCCGCGCGGGCCTCACCGCGGCCCTGCTCACCGTGGCCATCGCCAACGGCGCCGTCACGCTGCTCGTCGCGGGCGGTCTCGCGGCCCAGGGCGGCAGCGGAGCGGTCGCCTTGGGGCTGGCCGTCGGGCTGTCCGGGATGGCCTTCGGCGGTCTGGCCGCCGTCGCCGCCCAGCTCACCGAGAGCGCGCGGCTCGCCCGGGGGCTGTCCGCGGCCGCCGTCGGCGTGGCGTTCGTGCTGCGCATGGCGGGCGACGCCGCCGAGGACGGCTCCAAGGGCTCCGGTCATGTCCTGACCTGGCTCTCGCCGCTGGGCTGGGCCGAGTACGCGCGGCCGTTCGCGGCCGAGCGCTGGTGGCCGCTGCTGCTGATCGCGGTGCTGGCCGCCGCGTCCATCTCCGTCGCGTACTCCTTGGCCGGGCGGCGCGACGTCGGCGCCAGCTTCTACGCGACCCGCCCCGGGCCGCGCGCCGCGGGGCCGTTCCTGAAGGGCGTCTTCGGCCTGGGCTGGCGCCTCCAGCGCGGCGCCCTGGCCGGATGGGTCGCCGGGTTCGTCTTCGCGGGCGCCATCTTCGGCGCCATCTCGGACGGCGCCGACGACTTCCTCGGCGACAGCGACCAGACCCGGGAGATCATCGAGCGCATGGGCGGCGCCCAGGGGCTCAACGACGCCTTCCTGGCCTCCATGGTCGGCATCCTCGGCACCATCCTCACCGTCTACTCCGCGAGCTCCGTGCTGCGGCTGCGCAGCGAGGAGACCGACCAGCGGGCCGAACCGCTGCTGTCCAACGCCGTCAGCCGGCTGCGCTGGGCCGCCAGCCACCTGGTCATCTCCTACCTCGGCCCGGTCGCCGTGCTCGCCGTCGGCGGGCTGGCGCTCGGCCTCGGCTACGGGATGGCGTCGGGCGACGTGGGCGGCTCGCTGCCGCGCGTCCTGGGCGCCGCGATCTCCCAGGTGCCCGCGGTGTGGCTGGTCACCAGCCTGACGGTGCTGCTCATCGGGGCGCTCCCGAAGTACTCGTCCGCCGCCTGGGGCCTGGTCGGCTGGGTCGTCGCCCTCGGCTGGATGGGCCCGGCGCTCAAGGTGTCGCAGTCCGTCATGAACACCTCGCCGTTCAGCCATCTGCCGAAGCTGCCCGGTGAGCACGTCACCGCGGCGCCGTATCTGTGGATGGTGCTGCTGTCGGCCGTCCTGACCGCCGGAGGACTGGTGGCCCTGCGCCGCCGCGACATCGGCTGACCCTTCCGTCAGCCCCATCCCCGGCATGCCTCTCGGCGCCGGGCCCGCACTCCCCCTGTGGCGGGCCCGGCGCCGAGTCGTGTGCGGGGGCAGGTGCGGTGCTGGTCGGGCTGTCGACCAGTCCTCAGACCTCAGACCTCAGATCTCCACCAGTAGCTCCGTCAGCCCGCGGATCACATAGCCGGGCCGCCACTCCGGCTCCCGGACCAGCCGCAGCCCCGGCGCGGCGCGCAGCAGCGCGCCGAAGGACGCGGCGAGTTCGATACGGGCCAGCGGGGCGCCCAGGCAGTAGTGGATACCGGCGCCGAAGCTGAGGTGGGGATTGTCGGCGCGGGCGAGGTCGAGGGTGTCGGGCCGCTCGAAGCGGGCCGGGTCGCGGTTGGCCGAGCCGAAGAGCAGGGCGACCTCGCTGCCGCGCGGGATGAGGGTGTCGCCGACCCGGATGTCCTCCAGGACCCAGCGCTCGAACAGCTGGAGCGGGGTGTCGTAGCGCAGCAGCTCGTCCACAGCGGTGGACAACAGCGCGTCCGGGGCGTCCCGCAGCCGGGCCAGCTGGTCGGGGTGGCGGAAGAGGGTCCACCAGCCGTTGCCGGTGGTGTTGACGGTGGCCTCGTGGCCCGCGTTCAGCAGCAGCACACACGTGGACACCATCTCCTGCTCGGAGAGCCGGTCCCCCTCGTCGTGCGCGGCGATCAGCGCGCTGATCAGATCCTCGCCCGGGTCCTTGCGGCGGGCGGCGATCAGCCCCCGCAGATACGCCGAGAACTCCTCCGACGCCCGCACCGCGCGGCGCGCCGTCTCCTCGCCCGGGTTCAGCTCGAACATCCCGCAGATGTCCGCCGACCAAGGGCGCAGCGCCGGGCGGTCGGCATGCGGAATGCCCAGCATCTCGGCAATGACCTCGACCGGCAGCGGTTCGGCGACCGCCGCGATGAGGTCGCCACCGCCGGAGGCGGCGAACGACTCCGCCAGCCCGGCCGCCAGCCGCCGGATCGTCGGCACCAGCCCCTGGACCGTGCGCGGGGTGAACGCCTTGGAGACCAGCCGCCGCAGCCGGGTGTGGTCCGGCGCCTCCAGGTCCAGCATGCCGTTGCCGTTGAGGGTGTGGAACGGCTCGTGCTCGGGCGGCGGGGCGGTGCGGCCGAACTCCTCGTGGGTGAAGCGGTGCAGATACGTACGGCCCAGCCGCCGGTCGGTCAGCAGAGCGCGCACGTCCTCGAAGTGCGGGATCAGCCACTGGCGGGAGGGCGCGAACCAGTGCGCCCTGCCTTGCTCACGCAAGCTCGCGTAGGCCGGGTAGGGGTCGGCGACGAACGACGGCTGCCACGGATCGAAGGCAGGGGCTGGGCTGGTCATGACCGGACCGTATCGCCGGACCGGCCCGTCCTCCAGAGCGCTTCGGGTGGCGTCGGCGGTCGGCTCGCGTGATCGGCTCGTGCGGTCGGCTCGCGTAGCCGGCTCGGCCGTCAGCCTCCCGGGGTCACGAGCCGCGCCTCGTACGCGAAGACCGCGGCCTGGGTGCGGTCCCGCAGGCCGAGCTTCACCAGGATCCGGCTCACATGGGTCTTCACCGTCGACTCGGCCACCACCAGATGCTGCGCGATCTCCGCGTTGGACCGGCCCTGCGCGACCAGCACCAGCACCTCGTTCTCCCGCTCGGTCAGCTCGTCCAGCCGCGTCTGCGGGCCCGGCCGCGCCGCCCCGGCCAGCGCGCCGCCACCGGCCTGCGAGAACGTCGCGATGAGCCGCTTGGTGACCGTCGGCGCCAGCAGCGCCTCCCCCGCCGCCACCACCCGCACCGCCTCGCCGAGCTGATGGGCCGAGGCGTCCTTGAGCAGAAAGCCGCTCGCCCCGGCGCGCAGCGCCTGGTAGACGTACTCGTCCAGGTCGAAGGTGGTCAGCACCAGGACCTTGGCGTCGGCGTCCGCCGCCACGATCTCCCGCGTCGCCTCCAGCCCGTTCAGCACCGGCATCCGGATGTCCATCAGGACCACATCCGGGCGCAGCGCCGCGACCTGGGCGATCGCCTCGCGGCCGTCGACCGCCTCACCGACGACCTCGATGTCCGGCTGGGCGCCCAGCAGCACGGAGAAGCCCTCGCGGACCATCATCTGGTCGTCCACGATCAGCACGCGGATGGTCGTCATGCCTCCGGCTCCGCCGCCGTCTCCGGGACAGCCGTCTCCATCACCGATGGCTCCGTCACCGCCGTCTCCGGGGCCGGGATGAAGACGGTGACCTCATAGCCGCCGTCCTCCTCCCGCGCCCCGGCCCGTATCTCCCCGTCCAGCATCGCGACCCGCTCCCGCATGCCGAGCAGCCCGTGGCCCATGCCCGGCGAGGGCGGCACCGCCTTGGTGGGCGGGCCGTTGACGACGCGCAGCCCGAGGCCGCCCAGCACATACGACACCTCGACGCGCGCCGTGGAACCCGGGGCATGGCGCAGCGCGTTGCTCAGCGCCTCCTGAACGATGCGGTACGCGGACAGCTCCACGCCCTGCGGCAGCGGGCGCACCGCGCCCGTCGTGACGTGGTCGACCGCCAGTCCCGCCGCCCGCACCCCCGCGAGGAGGCCGTCGAGCGCGGCCAGCGTGGGTTGGGGCGCCTCGGGGTCGGCGTCCGTATCGATGTCGTCGGCCCGCACCACCCCGAGGACCCGGCGCAGCTCGGTGAGGGCGATCACCGCGTTCTCCCGGATGGTCGCGAAGCTCCTGGTCAGCTCCTCGGGCGGGTTCTCCACCCGGTACGGGGCGGCCTCCGCCTGGATGGCGATGACGGACATGTGGTGCGCGACGACGTCATGCAGCTCCCGCGCGATGGTCGCGCGCTCCTCCAGGGTGGTGCGGCGGGAACGCTCCTCGACGGTCACCGACTCCTGCACCGCTATCCGCCGCTTGCTCTCGCGCAGGCTGCGCGCGGTCACGACGGCGCAGAGCAGCAGCCCGGAGACGAACAGCACCTGGAAGGAGTCCGAGGTGAGCTGGCTGTCGGCCAGCATCTGGAGGGAGTCCGAGGTGTACCGGCTGTCGGTGTCGACGTACGCGGCGACAGCCGCGAGAAGGGCCGTGAGCAGCCATATCTCGGCGGCCGCCCGGGGACGCGTCCGGGCCGCCGTCACCACCATCACCAGGACGTGCGAGATGGCCAGCGGAATGGGCCACGGCCAGCCCACCGTCTGATCCAGACCCAGCAGCCCCAGCCCCGTCACGGCGCTCGCCCCGAACGACAGCCACCAGGCGCCGACCGGCCGGAACAGCGTCAGCAGCAGCGGCACCCCGCACAGCAGGGCCAGGACCAGGCTCATGTCGTCGTCCACCAGGAAGACCGACATGGCCATGACGTAGAACGCGCAGGCCGAGAGCGCGGCATGCGGCAGCCAGCCCACATAGCGCCGGGCCCGCTCCGGGGCCCGGCGCATCAGCGGATGCCCGGAACTCAGCGGCGGCAGCGGGCGGATGGCGAACGCGTCGTCGATCAAGTCCTGCCGCAGGCCGGACAACGCGCTGCGGGCGATGCGGAGTTCGGTCCGCGGAAGGGTCTGGGTCACGCCTCATACCGTAGGCAGCGGGCGGGCCCGCGTCGTCCCCAGCAATGGTGATTGTCCGGCGTCCCTCTCAAGTACTACGCGTACTACTCGGCGAGCCCGGCGATCTCGTCGGCGACCGTGCGGGCGGCGTCGGTGGCCGGGTCGATCAGCGGAAAGTGCCCGACGGCGGCGATGCGCACCACCCTCGGCGGCTCCCCGGCGACCGCCCCGGCCGCGGCGAAGGAATCCGCGACCTGCGGCGGAACGTCGACGTCCGTGCCGCCCTGCACGAGGACCGTGGGCACGCCGGTGGGCAGCAGCGCGGCGGGGTCGGCGAGCGGCAGCCGCGCCGCGAGCCGGTCACCGAGCAGTTGGTCGACGGCGTCCGAGCACACCCGCAGCGCGCGGGCGGCGGTGAGATCCGCGATCGGCGCGAGCGCGACCACGCCGCGGAGCGGGGGCGGCGCGGGCAGATGCCACCGGGCCTGCGGCGGCAGCCGGTGCCGGGCCGCCGCCCACAGCGCGGCGTGCCCGCCCGCCGAGTGCCCGGCGAGCACGACGCGCTCGGCGTCCACCCCGCCGAGCCCCAACTCCCCCACCAGCCGCGGCACCCGGTCCACGACGGCGGCGATGTCGTCGAAGGTCTCCGGCCACCGGCCCGCCAGGTGCTGCGCCCCTGGCGGGTGTTCACGGTGCGGCTCACCGTCCGGCGTGGCGCGATCCGGCCCGGCATGGCCACCGGGCGCGGCCTCCCGGTCGTGGGCGCGGGCAGCGCCGCTGCCGCCTGCGCCGGTCTGCCCCTGCGCGGAACGCGGGCCCTCGGCGCCGCCGCGCCCGGCGGCCACCGCCCCCGCGCCGTCCCGCCCACAGCCCGCGCCGGGCAGGCGTTGGCCAATGCCCTCGGCGTCATGCGGCCCGAGCGGCACCGCCCCGGCATCGCCGCCACCGGAAGCCACCGATCCGCCGTCGCCGCCCGCCGCGGGGCCGCCGCGGGCCGCGCCCTGCGGGCCCTGGCCGGGGTCTTCGGCGTAGGGCCCGACGGGCGCCGCCCCGGCGTCGCGGCCGCCGGGAGCCGCCGGTCCGCCGTCGCCGCCCGCCGCGGGGCCGCCGTCCGTGCCCTGCGGGGCCTGGCCTGGGTCTTCGGCGTCGTGCGGCCCGCGGGGCGCGGCCCCGCCGTCGCCGCCCGCAGCCGCGCCGCGGCGGTACTCCGGCAGGGCCACCGCCAGGCCGCGTTCCGCCAGGTAGGCGGCGAAGGGCGAGAGGTGGTGGCGGTCGTAGGGGGCGCGCCAGGCGCCGCCGTGGAAGAGGATCACCAGCGGGGCGGGGGCCGCCGGGGCGTGGGGGAGGTGGAAGTCCACCACCTGGTCCGGGTGTTCGCCGTACGCGGCCGTCGCGTCCGGCGCCACCGGGGCGTGGCCGAACAGGGACGCCTCCTCGGCGGCCGCGTCGCGTGGCATCGGTCAGCCCACCTCGTCCAGCACGTCGGCCAGCACCCGCGCCGCCCGCTCCACCTCGGCGAAGCCGGTGTACAGCGGGGTGAAGCCGAAGCGCAGCACGTCGGGGCGGCGGAAGTCGCCGACGACGCCGCGGCGGACCAGTTCGGCCATCGCCGGGCCCGCGTCCGCGCAGCGCAGCGCGACCTGGCTGCCGCGTTCCGCGTGGGCGGCCGGGGTGACGGACCGGACGCGCCCGGCCGGTACGTACCGTTCGACGCACCGCAGGAAGAAGTCCGTCAGGGCCAGGCTCTTCGCCCGTACGGCCTCTACGGGGACGTCGTCCCACACCTCCAGCGCGGCTTCGAGCGCCAGCATGGAGAGGATGTCGGGGGTGCCGACGCGGCCGCGTACCGCGCCGTCGGCGGGGGTGTACGCGGCGTCCATGCCGAAGGGGTCGGCGTGGGAGTTCCAGCCGGGCAGCGGGGAGTCGAAGCGCGGCTGGTGCTCCCGCGCCACGTACAGGTAGGCGGGCGCGCCGGGCCCGCCGTTGAGGTACTTGTACGTACAGCCGACGGCGAGGTCGACCCCGTGCGCGTCGAGCCCCACCGGGAGCGCGCCCGCGCTGTGGCACAGGTCCCATACGGCGAGGGCCCCGGCCGCGTGCACGGCGGCCGTCGTACCGGGCAGGTCGTGGAGGCGGCCGGTCCGGTAGTCGACGTGGTTGACGAGCGCGACGGCGGTGCGCGGCCCGACCGCGGTCGGCACGTCGCGCGCCGCCACGGCCCGCACGGTGCAGCCGGTCATGCGGGCGGCGGACTCGGCGATGTAGCCGTCGGTGGGGAAGGTGGCCTCGTCCACCACGATCTGGTCGCGGTGGGCGCCGCGCTCCTGGGCGATGCGTACCGCGGCGACGACCGCCTTGAAGACGTTCACGCTGGTCGAGTCGCCGACCACCACCTGTCCCGGGGCGGCGCCGACGATCCGCCCCACGCGGTCGCCGATGCGCTCGGGGGCGGTCCACCAGCCGCTCTCCTCCCAGGAGCGGATGCGCAGCTGTCCCCATTCGCGGGCCACGACGTCGGCCAGCCGGGCGGGGACGGCGCGGGGCAGCGCGCCGAGGGAGTTGCCGTCGAGGTAGACGGTGTCGGCGCCCGTCTCGTCGTCGAGGGCGAAGGCGTCGCGCTTGGCGCGGAGTTCATCGGCCGCGTCGAGCGCGGCGGCCTCGTCGGTCAGGTCCGAGGCGTCCGTGGGGATCGTCGCGTCAGACATGGCTACGGGCCGTCCACAGCTCGGGGAAGACGTTCTTCGTGGCGCGCTTCTCCAGCCAGGCGACCCCGGCGGAGCCGCCCGTTCCGGTCTTGGCGCCCATCGCCCGCCGGGTGGCCACCAGATGGTCGTTGCGCCAGCGCCACACCAGCTCGGCGACCTCGGTCAGCGCCTCGCCGAGCCGGATCAGCTCGCCCTCGCGCGGGCCGGAGTAGATCTCCTGCCACACCCGCTCCACCGCGGGGTCCGGTTCGTACCGGCGGGCCGGGTCGCGGTCCAGCACGGCGGCGGGTACGGCGTGGCCGCGGCGGGCCAGGAAGCGCAGCACCTCGTCGTAGAGGCTGGGTTCGGTCAGCGCCTTCTCCAGCTCCGCGTACTCGCGCGGCGCGCCCCGGTGCGGGACCAGCATGGACGCCGACTTCTCGCCGAGCAGGAACTCCAGCCGCCGGTACATCGCGGACTGGAAGCCGGAGCCGTCGCCGAGCGCGGAGCGGTACGCGTTGAACTGGCCGGGCGTGAGGTGCGCGAGCGGCTTCCAGGACGCGTTCAGCGACTCCAGTTCGTACGTGGAGCGCCGCAGCGCCTCCAGCGCGGTGGGCACGTCGTCCTCGCGCAGCGCCTGCGCGGCGGTGTGCCACTCGTGGACGATGACGGTGAACCACAGCTCCATGACCTGGGTGGTCACCAGGAAGACCATCTCGCCGGGGTCGTCGGAGAGCGGGTGCTGGAGGTGGGTGAGGACGGACGCCCGGACGTAGTCCTCGTACGGGGTCGTGCCCTGGAAGTCCAGGTGGGGCGCTTCCGGTTCGCCGTCGGACGGGACGGCTTCCTCGGGCGCGGGGGCGGTTTTCGGGGCAGGCTGCTGCGACATCGCATCTCCTGAATACGCGCTACCGGGTAGCGGTCCGCCCCATCCCTTCGGTCTCGGAGCCCCGGTCCCCTCAGGGGCCACATCCGTGGTCCCTGCCCGCATCATGCGTGCCGGGCGCGCCGCTCGCAAGTGCGTGTGGCACGTATCCGACGGCGCGAAAAGGGCCTGCCGGTGCGAATCGCCCCGGCAGGCCCACGCCTCGCGACAGGTCAGGAGAGCGTGTCCGCCGCGGTCGGGGAGCTGTCGCGCAGGAACGTCGAGCAGCGCTCGTACTCCTCCTGCTCACCGATGGACTGCGCGGCGCGGGCGAGCGCGTGCAGGGCGCGCAGGAAGCCGCGGTTGGGCTCGTGCTCGAAGGGCACGGGACCGTGGCCCTTCCAGCCGCTGCGGCGCAGGGCGTCCAGCCCGCGGTGGTAGCCGGTGCGGGCGTACGCGTACGACTCGACCACCCGGCCGTTCTCGAACGCCTCGTCGGCGAGCTGGGCCCAGGCGAGCGAGGAGGCCGGGTACTTCGCGGCGACCTCGGAGGGAGCCGCGCCGGACGCGAGCAGTTCCCGGGGCTCGGGGTCGTCGGGCAGATGGGTCGGGGGCGGTCCCCCGAGCAGGTTCTCGTGAATGGCCATGGGTTCCAGTCTGCCGGACCACCCGCCCCGCCCGCCGCCCCACACCCGGTCCCGGCCGCCCCCGCTGGGCCGTGGCAGGTCAGGCGGGTGGACCGCCGGGGTGGCCGGGACCGGCGCGGCGGCGGGGCCGCTCGCCCGGGTCCAGGGGCGGGGCGCCCACCCCGCAGTGGTACGCGCACTCGGGACGGCAGGGGCGCTCCTCCGCCGCCCGCGCCCCCTCCTCCTTGGGTGCCCCGGGCTCCGCGCCCCCGGCCCGCTCCAGCGCGTCCGCCCGTACCGACCGCCAGGCGATGAACGCGCCCACCACCAGCACCACCGCGCAGATCGGCATCGCCCGCCGGAAGGACTCCGAGAACCGGTCCGCCGACCGGTACGCCTCCGGGCCCATGCCCGCCAGCAGCGGCAGCGCCGCCACCGCGACCAGGCCCGCCGCCCGCGCCGCCGCGTTGTTGATGCCGCTGGCCAGGCCCGCGCGTCCGACGTCCACCGACGCCAGGACGGTCGCGGTGAGCGGGGCGACGAGCACGACCATGCCCAGTCCCATCACCACCAGTGCGGGCAGCACGTCCCGCCAGTAGACGGCCCCCACCCCGGCCCGGGTCATCAGCAGCATCCCGGCCGCGCACAGCAGCGGGCCGACGGTCAGCGGGATCCGCGGGCCGATGCGCTTCCCCAGCTCACCGGAGCGGGCCGACAGCAGCAGCATCAGCAGGGTCGTCGGCAGCAGCGCGGTCCCCGCTACCAGCGCGGAGTAGCCGACGACCACCTGGAGGTTCAGCACGACCAGGAAGAAGAACCCGCCGAAGGCCGCGTACACGCACAGCGTCACCGCGTTCACGGCGGTGAACTGGCGCGACGAGAACAGGGAGAGCGGCAGCATCGGCTCGGGGCGGACCCGCTCCGCGTACACGAAGGCCACCCCCGCCAGCAGCCCGGCCACGGCGGGCAGCACCACGGAGAGCGACGCGCCCCGCTGCGGCGCGGCGATCAGCGCGTACGTCACCAGGCCCAGCGCGAGCGCGCCGAGCACCGCGCCCAGGACGTCGAACCGGCCGTGCGCCCGCGGATCCCGGGACTCCGGTACGTGCCGCAGCGCGACGGGGACGCACACCGCCGCCAGCGGCACATTGAGGAAGAACACCCAGCGCCAGCCCGGACCGTCCACCAGCCAGCCCCCGAGGAACGGCCCGATCGCCGCCCCCACCCCGCCGAACCCGGACCACAGCCCGACCGCCCGGGCCCGGTCGTCGGGGTGGATGACCGACTGGATCAGCGCCAGCGAGCCGGGGGTGAGCAGCGCCCCGCCGATGCCCTGGAGCGCGCGGGCGCCGATGAGCACCCCGGCGTTCGGCGCCATCCCGCACAGCAGGGACGCGAGCGCGAACCACACGACGCCGACGATGAACACCCGCCGCCGCCCGAAGCGGTCACCGAGCGCCCCGCCGAGGAGGATGAGCCCGGCGAGGGTGAGCATGTACGCGTTGACGGTCCACTGGAGGACGGCGAGATCGGCGCCGAGGTCGAGGCCGATGCGGGGCAGGGCCACGTTGACGACGGTGCTGTCGAGGAGCGCCATCGCGGAGCCCAGCACGGTGGTGAGCACGACCCACCGCCCGGAGGCACTGGAGAGCCGCACCGCGGTGGGGGCCGGGGCGCCCGGCGGCCCGGCCGCGCGCCTCCACGCCCGCCCGGGCCGCCGGGGCGAGGCATCGCTCATACCTGGATCATCCCCGCAGCCGCCGGAAGCGGCCAGCCCGCGGACGCGAGGCGTTCGGCGGGCGGCCCACGGGACCCGCCCGCGGCGTGACCCGGCCGGTGCCCCTGCGGCGAGGCAGCGGGCGACGGCCCCGGACAGCCCGCGGGCCCGGGTCCGCCGTGAGGGCGGGCCCGGGCCCGTGGACGGGCGCCGCGCGGCGGGTGCGGGGCCGGGCCCCGCACCCGGCGCGCCGGGCGGATTACTTCAGCTTGGTGCCGGTGGAGCGCAGGTTCGCGCAGGCCTGGGTGACGCGCTCGGCCATGCTCTTCTCGGCGACCTTGCCCCAGCTGCGCGGGTCGTAGGTCTTCTTGTTGCCGACCTCGCCGTCGACCTTCAGCACGCCGTCGTAGTTGCGGAACATGTGGTCCGCGATCGGCCGGGTGAAGGCGTACTGGGTGTCGGTGTCGAGGTTCATCTTCACCACGCCGTTCTCCAGCGCGGTCAGGATCTCCTGCTCGGTGGAGCCGGAGCCGCCGTGGAAGACGAAGTCGAACGGGTCGGTCTTGCCGGACTTCGCGGCGATGCCGTCCTGGAGCTGGCGCAGCAGCTCCGGGCGCAGCACGACGTTGCCCGGCTTGTAGACGCCGTGGACGTTACCGAAGGAGGCGGCCAGCAGGTAGCGGCCCTTCTCGCCCAGGCCCAGTGCCTCGGCCGTGCGCTCGACGTCGGCGACGGTGGTGTACAGCTCGTCGTTGATCTCGTGCGAGACGCCGTCCTCCTCGCCGCCGGTCGGGGTGATCTCGACCTCAAGGATGATCTTGGCCTTGACCGCCTCGGCCAGCAGCTCCTGCGCGATGCGCAGGTTGTCGTCCAGCGTCTCGGCGGAGCCGTCCCACATGTGGGACTGGAACAGCGGGTTCTGGCCGCTCGCGACGCGCTCCTGGGAGACCGCGAGCAGCGGACGCACATAGCCGTCCAGCTTGTCCTTCGGGCAGTGGTCGGTGTGCAGCGCGATGTTGACCGGGTACTTCTTGGCGACGACGTGCGCGAACTCGGCGAGCGCGACCGCGCCGGACACCATGTCCTTGTCGTACTGGCCACCCAGGAACTCGGCACCACCGGTGGAGATCTGGACGATGCCGTCGCTTTCCGCCTCGGCGAAGCCCCGCAGCGCAGCGTGCAGCGTCTGCGTCGAGGTCACGTTGATCGCCGGGTAGGCGAACTTGCCTGCCTTCGCCCGGTCGAGCATCTCGTTGTAGATCTCAGGGGATGCGATGGGCATCTGTCCGCTCCTTGTGATGTGCGGGTGAGGTTCTTGGCCCTGACCTAGGGGGAGTCCTGCGGCGACGTCATCGTCGTGGCCATCTTCCCAGACTCCGCCGATTGCTCCACACGGCGCACGCGGGGACCACACGGACGGGGGTGGGTGGTTTCACGTGAAACCACCCACGCGATTACCTCAGGTCAGCTCAGCTGGTCGGCTCGGGTCGGCGGTCGGCGGTCGGCTCGGGTCGGGGGTCGGCTCGGGTCGGCGGTCGGCTCGGCTTCGGCTCGGCTTCGGCGGTCGGCTCGGCTTCGGCTCGGGTCAGCTCAGGCCGAGGTCGGCGAGCGAGTACGCCGGTACGTAACGCAGCCCGGCGTCCGCGATCGCGGGCGCGGCCCCGCGCTCGACGATCGTGGCGACCGCGACGACCTCGGCACCCGCCTCACGCGCCGCCTCGACGGCGGTCAGCGGCGAGCCGCCGGTGGTGGAGGTGTCCTCGACCACCAGCACCCGCCGGCCCGTGATGTCCGGGCCCTCGATCCGGCGCTGGAGACCGTGGGTCTTCTGCGCCTTGCGGACGACGAAGGCGTCGAGCCCGCGGCCCCGCGCGGCGGCCGCGTGCAGCATGGACGTGGCCACCGGGTCGGCGCCCAGGGTCAGGCCGCCCACCGCATCGAAGTCCAGGTCGGCCGTGGCGTCCAGCATGACCTGCCCGACCAGGGGCGCGGCCTCGGCGTCCAGGGTGATCCGGCGCAGGTCGATGTAGTAATCGGCCTCCTTGCCGGAGGAGAGGGTCACCTTGCCGTGGACCACGGCCTTGTCCTTGATCTGCTGTAGCAGGGCGTCACGCGCTTCGCTCATGCGCATGAGCTTAGGCGGTGTCCGTACCCACCCCCACGGGCCCCCAGGGGCGCCTACCTCAGGTCGCGCCAGCTCCACGTCATGGAGATCTCCAGCGGGTCGATGGGCGTGACCAGGCGGGGAAGGGTGTTCAGACCGTTCGGCGGCCCGGACTGCGGCTCGACGCACACCGCCTCCGCCTGCTCGTCGTAGACCACGACCCATTCGCTGCGGCTGGTGACCTTGAGTTCGAGCCGCTCCGGCCAGGTCAGCGTGACGTCCACGCCGTCCGGCATGCCGAAGCAGTCGTCCCACGGGCCGGGGCGCGGCGGGATGCGGTGGCCGGTGGGGAGGTGGTTCTCGCCGCGCTCCTCCTGCCACTCCGCGGCGAAGGACAGCTCGACGTCGGCGCCGCCCTCGCCCAGGTTGCGCAGGAACCACGGGTGCCACCCGGCCTGCGCCGGGAAGGAGTCGCCCTCCGTCTCCACGCTCAGGGTGACGGTCAGCGCGTCCGCGGCCAGCTCGAAGCTCTGGGTGACCCGGCCCTCGTACGGCCAGGGGTCGGCGAGGTCGTAGGTGAAGGCCGCGCTGTCCGGCCCGGTGCGGACCGTGCGCCAGGCGAGGTCCCGGCCGGTGCCGTGGATCGCGTGCGGCGGGGAGTTGACGGGCAGCTGATGGCTCCGGCCGCCGTCGCGGAACCGTCCCAGCTCGACCCGGCCGCACCAGGGCACCATCGGGAAGGACCCGTACCGGGGGCCCTGCCGCAGCAGCTCCGTGCCACCGAGGCGCAGCGAGCCGATGCGGCAGCCGTTGTCGGGCGAAACGGTCAGCTCGGCGTCCCCGGCGGCCAGCCGGACGCCCTTGGTCTCCGTTGTCTCTTCGGTCACGCCCCGACCCTATGCGCAGCCGCTCGGCGACGGCGAGGAATCACCAGCTCACCAGCGGCTCACCGGCGGCGGCGCAGGACGCGCCGTCCGACGACGACGGCCGACGCGATCACCACGGCCGCGGCGGGCGCGGCCCAGCGCAGCGTGGCACCGGTCGAACCGGCCTCGGGCGCCGGTACGGGGGCGTAGCGGCCGCGGGGCGGGGCGTGGTCGACCTCCTCGGTCGAGCGGCCGATCATGGTGCGGCGGGCGTGCGCGGCCTCGGCCGGGGGCTCGTCCTCGTCGAGCCCGCCCAGCTCGGCGAGGGCGCCGACGTCCTCCACCTGGTCGACGTCGTCGAGGTCGCCGATGTCGTCCACGTCGACGTCCTCGGCCTCCTCGGCGGCCTCGGCCCGGGCGGCGTCCTCGGCGCGCAGCGGCAGGTCCGCCTCGGTGAGCGGGTCGTGCTCCGCGGGCGGGCTGATCGGGGCCGCCTCGAGACCGGACGCCAGCGCCGACCCGAAGCGGTCCAGCAGCCGGCGGGCCACCGTCTCGGTCGCGTGCGCGTCGAACTCGGCCAGCCGCCCCTCGCTGCGCACGGTGCCGGAGCAGAGCAGCCCCGTACCGCCGCCCTCCACGGCCCGTGGCGTCAGGGTCAGCGCGAGCTTCACCGAGCCGCCGCCCCGCGCCTCGGTGCCCTCGCCCTCGACCTCCACGCCACCGCCGCGCTCGGTGAGGCGCAGCGAGCCGCGGTAGGTGATGGTGGATCCGCCGATGCGCAGCCGCAGCCGCCCGGCGAGCGGACCCGCGTCCTCATCGGCATCCTGCTGGAGCCCGGGGACGCAACGGGCGATGCGGTCGGGCTCCGAGAGCGCCTGCCGGACGGTGTCGACGGGAAACGGAACGAACACCTCATGCTCCATAGCTCAAGACACTACCCACCGCGCGTTCGCTGAGACCCGTTCCCACGCAACTTTCGCCCCCGAGGTATCAGTCGTAGCGCGGGTGCATCAGGGTCGACGGCGGCAGATGCGGTTCCCGGCTCCGTTCCGCCGCGCGCCGCGCCGCGTCCAGACCGGCCGGGGTGAGCGAACGGGGGCGGGGGCCGTGGGGGGCGAGGCCCAGCCGGACCGGTCCGCGGGCCGCGAGCAGGAACCCCCAGTCGCGCGGTCCGTCCCCCGTCGGCCCGTCGGCCATGGGTCCGCCGGGCGCCGGGGGCACCGTCACCACGTACGGCACCGTGCGCAGCCCCACCGATCGCATCGTCGCGTCCACCGTCCAGTACGCGCGGGGCCGCGGGCCCGCCTCCCCCGCGTGCACGGCGAGCCGGCCGCCGGGGGCCAGCACCCGTTCCGCCAGGCCGTAGAACTCCTGGGAGTACAGCTTGGTGCTCGGGGTGAGACCGGGGTCGGGCAGATCGCACACCACGACGTCGTACGCCGCGCTGCGCCGCAGCCAGTCGAAGGCGTCCGCGGTGACCACCCGCACCCGTGGATCGCGGTAGGCGCCCGCGTTGAGGGCGGAGAGCGCGGGGTCGCGGCGGGCGAGCCGCACCACCCCGGGGTCGCGCTCGACGACGGTCACCGACCGGACCCCGCCGTACCGCAGCACCTCGCGGGCCGCTAGCCCGTCGCCGCCGCCCAGCACCAGGACCCGGCGGTGCGGTCCGGCCGCCATCGCGGGGTGGATCAGCGCCTCGTGGTAGCGCAGCTCGTCGTGCCCGCTGACCTGGAGCCGCCCGTCGAGGAACAGCGACAGCGGGCGCCCGCGGGTCCGGCCGCCGGTGAGCACCACCTCCTGGACGCCGGTGCGCACCGCGACGCGCACCTCCGGCCCGTACACGGCCTGCCGGGCGGCCCGTTCGAAGGAGGGGGTGAGGACGGCGCCCGCGGCCAGCAGGGCGAGCACCAGGGCGTTGGTGACGATCAGCGCCCACCGGGACCGTGCGCTCAGATCGCGGCGGAACAGCCACAGCACGAGCGCCCCGCCCGCCACCGCGTTGACCGCGCCGGTCACCAGGGCGCCGGTCAGCTGGCCGAACGCGGGCAGCAGCAGGAACGGGAAGGCGAGCCCGCCGACCAGCGCGCCCACGTAGTCGGCGGCGAACAGATCGGCGACCGCGCCGCCCGGGTCCTGCCGCCGCACCCGCTGGATGAGCGTCATCAGCAGCGGCACCTCGGCGCCGATGAGCACGCCGATCGCGATCGAGAAGCCGACCAGCGCGGGGCGCGACTGCCCGCACCACGCGAAGGACGCGTACAGGGCCATCGCCGAGCAGCCGCCGAGGAGCGCGAGCACCGCCTCGACGGCGCCGAAGCCGACCGCGGCGCGGCAGCGCAGCCGCTTCGCGAGCAGGGAGCCGACGCCCATGGCGAAGACCATCACCGACAGGACGACGGACGCCTGGGTGACCGAGTCGCCCACCAAGTAGGAGGCGAGGGCGACGAGTTCGAGTTCGTAGACCAGTCCGCAGGCGGCGCAGACGAAGACGGTGACGAGGATGAGGAAGCGGCCGAACCCGGCCCGTACGGGCAGCCGCACCGGATTCTCGGGCTCCGGCGCGGGCTTCGGGGATTCGGTCACGAACGGAACGCTACGTTACAAATCACCCATGTCTGGTCACCCACAAGGGTGCACTGACGGCCGCTCATCCGTACACCGCATCATCCGCAGACCAGATTTCAGCGGGAGGACACCGGATCGGCGGGAGGGCGGAGCGACATCGGTATGGACGCCACCCCCAGACAGGTACGGGTCGTCACCAACCGGCCCTCCTGCGGATAGGCGTGCCAGGTGCGCCACCCCACCGTGCCCTCGTTCCACTGCGCGAGCAGCGCGGTGAACGCGTGCGGGCTGCCGGGGAACGTCCCGGCCAGGCCGTGCGGATGATCGGCGACCAGGGCGAGTAACTCCTGGGCCCGCCCGGCGAACGATCCTTTCGACAACTCCTCGACGCGCGCCGCGAATTCGTACTCACGGCCGTCGACGAGGGTGGAAACCCCCAGCGGAAGCGGGGTGCGACTGCCGGACATACAGGCCACGGTCTCCGAACAGCGCCCGTCCTCCGCTTCGAGGAGGACCTGGTGCGAGGCGCCAAGAAGCCTCAACTGCACTGCGAAACCGTGAAGTCGGAGGTCGAGCACGGCCAGGGCCGGAAGCGGTTCCCGCCCCAGGGCCCAGGCCAGGTCGTCGGCGCGGGTGTCGGTGTAGGCAGTCTTGAGGGTCGTGAGCATGGGTCGGCTCCGCAAGCACGCAGGGGAAAGGTGGGCCGGCTCGCCCCGCGGTGGTCCAGGGGTATGCGGATACGCCGGCTCGTGCCCACGTGGGGTCCGTAGGGCGGTGGTATACGGAATCATGAAATGGTCGACGCCACATCGTTTTTACCCACCTTCGCCGGGTTTCCACCCCCTAGGGCGGTCCCCAGTTCAAGTGTTCAACACACGTGCGCCCGGCGCACGTTGGCGCGCCGGGCGCATGGTCGGCCGGTTCCCCCGGTGGGCGGCTCAGGCGCCTCCCCCGCAGCCACCGCCGCCGCCACCGCCACCGCCACCGCAGCCCCCTCCGCCGCCGCAGCCGCTGCTGCCACCGCAGCTGCTGCCGCCGTGGTGGCCCCCGCCACCGCCGCAGCCGCCGCCGCTCGAACCGCCACTGCCGAGCCACCAGCCACCGCCGACCGCTCCGCCGGACGACCCGGCCCCGTACGCCCCCCGGCGACCCCCGTACCGCTTCCTGGCCTTACCGGCGCTCAGTGCCGCGACCGCCGCGACCGCGAAGACCACGACGACGAACACGATGACAAAACCCATGGGTCCTCACTCCTTCCCATCCCCCGTAGCGAGCCCCCCGTAGCGAGGTACCGCTCTGTCGTGTCTGTCCGGCTCCTGCCCGGCTTGCACCCCCTCAAAAGCGGAGTTGAGGAAGTCCAGAGGTTCGACGGAGGATGGGCCCATGGGACGACCGCTGCTCAACCGCCGGCTGGCCGCATTCGGCACGACGATCTTCGCCGAGATGTCGGCCCTCGCCGTGCGCACCGGTGCCATCAACCTGGGCCAGGGCTTTCCCGACACCGACGGCCCCGAAGAGGTGCGCGAGGCCGCGGTGCGCGCCCTGCGCGACGGCCGCGGCAACCAGTACCCGCCCGGACCCGGCATCCCCGAGCTGCGCACGGCCGTCGCCGAGCACCAGGGGCGCTTCTACGGCCTGACCTACGACCCCGACACCGAGGTGCTGGTCACCGCGGGCGCCACCGAGGCCATCGCCGCCTCACTGCTGGCCCTGCTGGAGCCGGGCGACGAGGTGATCGCCCTGGAGCCGTACTACGACTCGTACGCGGCGTGCATCGCGATGGCGGACGGCACCCGCGTCCCGGTCACCCTCCGCCCCCACGAGGGCGCCTTCCGCCTCGACCTGGACGAGCTGCGCGCCGCGGTCACCGACCGCACCCGCCTCATCCTGCTCAACACCCCGCACAACCCCACCGGCACCGTCCTCACCCACGACGAGCTGGCCGCCGTCGCCGCCCTCGCCGTCGAGCGCGATCTGCTGGTGATCACGGACGAGGTCTACGAACACCTCGTCTTCGGCGACGCCCACACCCCGCTCGCGGGCTTCCCCGGCATGCGCGAGCGCACCGTCACCATCAGCAGCGCGGGCAAGACGTTTTCGTACACCGGCTGGAAGGTCGGGTGGATCACCGCCACCCCGGAGCTGATCACCGCCGTCCGCTCCGCCAAGCAGTACCTCACCTACGTCTCCGCGGGCCCGTTCCAGTACGCGGTCGCCGAGGCCCTCCGCCTGCCGGGCGCCTACTTCGACACCCTCCGCGAGGATCTGCGCACCAAGCGCGACCTGCTGGCCGACGGCCTCACCAACGCGGGCTTCACGGTCTTCCGCCCCTCGGGCACGTACTTCATCACCACCGACATCCGCCCCCTCGGCGAGAGCGACGGCTTCGCCTTCTGCCGCTCCCTGCCCGAGCGCTGCGGCGTGGTGGCCGTCCCGAACGCCGTCTTCTACGACCACCAGGCCCAGGGCGCGCCCTTCGTGCGCTTCGCCTTCTGCAAGCGCGAGGACGTCCTGAAGGACGCGGCGGCCCGGTTGAAGAGCCTGGCGCCCTGACGAACCGGGAGATGGCAAGAGCCCGGCCGCGCGCCGTCGCCCTCGGGGGCGGCGCGTCGACCGGGCTCGTGATCTGTGCTTGTGCTCAGGCCTCGTCGTCGCCCGGCTTCTCGTCGTCGCCGGACTCGATGTCGGTCTCCAGGCCGAGCTGTTCGACCAGCCAGCGGTCGAACTCGATCGAAGCCCGTACCCAGCTGACCGTGCTGGATACGAAGTGCTCCAGGCTGACGCCGGTGCCGATCAGCATCTGCGCTTCACCGATCAACCGGACCGTGCCGTCGTCGTTGGTGTGGCTGTAGACCTTGGGCCACAGGGTGCGGCGGTTCCAGTCGTCGATCACCTCGAGCAGCTGCGGCTTCACTTCGATGCCATGCGGCCGGTCGTAGAACGTCCGGACGGAGAAGACCTGCTGCTCCTCCTCACCACGGAACATGAAGTAGGTGCGGAACTGCTCCCACGGCGCCGCGAGGTCCCCCTCCTCGTCGACGACGTACTTCAGCTCCATCTGCTCCAGCAGCTGCTTGACCAGGTCCTGGTCGGGCAGCACGGGGCCGCTCGGACCCGCCGGTTCGGGCTCGGGCTGGCCCCCGAAATTCGGAATCGAGGACGGGTCGATGCTCACCGTGGATTTCCCTTCGTATGGATACCGCCATCCTCCCTCACATCGGCCCCCGCCGTGCAACCCCGGCCCGGCCTTTGCGCGATCAAGACGGAGCCGGGCGGCTCAGCGCGCCGGGCCCACCAGAAGGCCGCCCCCGGCCCGGTCGACCCGGACCGTGTCGCCGTCCCGCACCTCGCCGGAGAGGATCTCCCGGGCCAGCCGGTCGCCGATCGCGGTCTGCACCAGGCGGCGCAGCGGGCGCGCCCCGTACGCCGGGTCGTTTCCCTCCTCGGCGAGCCAGGCCAGCGCCTCCGGGGTGACCTCCAGGGTCAGCCGCCGCTCGGCGAGGCGCCGGGCGAGCGCGGCGATCTGGAGCTCGGCGATGCGGGCCAGCTCGTCCTGGCTGAGCGCGGAGAAGACCACCAGGTCGTCCAGCCGGTTCAGGAACTCCGGCTTGAAGGAGCTTCGCACCGTCTCCAGCACGCTCTGCTTCTTCTCCTCCTCGCCGAGCAGCGGGTCCATCAGGTACTGGCTGCCGAGGTTGGAGGTGAGGACCAGGATGGTGTTGCGGAAGTCCACCGTCCGGCCCTGGCCGTCGGTGAGCCGTCCGTCGTCCAGCACCTGGAGCAGGATGTCGAAGACCTCGGGGTGGGCCTTCTCCACCTCGTCCAGCAGCACCACGCTGTACGGGCGGCGGCGCACCGCCTCGGTGAGCTGGCCGCCCTCCTCGTAGCCGACGTAGCCGGGCGGGGCGCCGACCAGCCGGGCGACGCTGTGCTTCTCGCCGTACTCGCTCATGTCGATGCGGACCATGGCCCGCTCGTCGTCGAAGAGGAAGTCGGCGAGCGCCTTGGCCAGCTCGGTCTTGCCGACGCCGGTGGGGCCGAGGAAGAGGAACGAGCCGGTCGGCCGGTCCGGGTCGGCGATCCCGGCCCGGGTCCTGCGCACGGCGTCGGAGACGGCCCGGACGGCCTCGGTCTGGCCGATCAGCCGCTTGCCCAGCTCGTCCTCCATGCGCAGCAGCTTCTGGGTCTCGCCCTCCAGCAGTCGTCCGGCCGGGATGCCGGTCCAGGAGGCGACCACATCGGCCACGTCGTCCGGGCCGACCTCCTCCTTGACCATGGTGCCGCGGTCCTCCCGCTGCACCTCCTCCTCGGCCTCCGAGGCCTCGGCCAGCTCCCGCTCCAGGGCCGGGATCTCCCCGTACAGCAGCTTGGAGGCGGTACCGAAGTCGCCGTCGCGCTGGGCGCGCTCGGCCTGGCCGCGCAGCTCGTCCAGCTTCTCCTTCAGCTCACCGACCCGGTTGAGGCCCTGCTTCTCCTTCTCCCAGCGGGCCGTCAGGCCGCGCAGCTCCTCCTCCTTGTCGGCGAGGTCGCGGCGCAGCTTCTCCAGCCGCAGCTTGCTGGCCTCGTCGGTCTCCTTGGCGAGCGCCATCTCCTCCATCTTCATCCGGTCGACGGAGCGCTGGAGCTCGTCGATCTCCACGGGTGAGGAGTCGATCTCCATGCGGAGCCGGGAGGCGGCCTCGTCCACCAGGTCGATGGCCTTGTCGGGCAGGAAGCGGGAGGTGATGTACCGGTCGGAGAGGGTCGCGGCGGCCACCAGCGCGCCGTCCGCGATCTGCACCTTGTGGTGCGCCTCGTACCGGCCCTTGAGCCCGCGCAGGATGGCGACCGTGTCCTCGACGGTCGGCTCGGCGACCAGCACCTGCTGGAAGCGGCGCTCCAGCGCGGCGTCCTTCTCGATCCGCTCGCGGTACTCGTCCAGCGTGGTGGCGCCGACCATGCGCAGCTCGCCGCGGGCCAGCATCGGCTTGAGCATGTTGCCCGCGTCCATGGACGAGTCGCCGCCGGCGCCCGCGCCGACCACGGTGTGCAGCTCGTCGATGAAGGTGATGATCTGGCCGTCGCTGGACTTGATCTCGGCGAGGACGGTCTTCAGCCGCTCCTCGAACTCGCCCCGGTACTTCGCGCCCGCGACCATCGCGCCGAGGTCGAGCGCGACCAGCCGCTTGTCGCGCAGGCTCTCCGGCACATCGCCCTTGACGATGCGCTGGGCGAGCCCCTCCACCACGGCGGTCTTGCCGACGCCCGGGTCGCCGATCAGCACCGGGTTGTTCTTCGTACGCCGCGAGAGCACCTGCACCACGCGCCGGATCTCCTGGTCCCGGCCGATGACCGGGTCGAGCTTGCCCTCGCGCGCGGCGGCGGTGAAGTCCGTGCCGAACTTCTCCAGCGCCTTGTACGTGCCCTCCGGATCGGGAGTCGTCACCCGCTGTCCACCCCTGGCCTTCTCGAACGCGGCGAGCAGCGCCTTGGCGCTCGCCCCCTGCTGGTCGAGCAGCTCCCCGGCCTGACCGCCCTTGGCGGCGATGCCGATCAGAAGGTGCTCGGTGGAGATGTAATCGTCGCCGAGGTCCTTGGCGCGCTGCGCGGCGTCCACCAGGACGGCCTGAAGATCGCGGTTGGCCTGCGGCGGGGCCACGGTGGAGCCCTGCACGCTGGGCAGGGCGGCGAGCAGCCGCTCGGCCCCGTTCCGTACGAGGGCCGCGTCGGTGTCGACGGCGACCAGCAGATCCATGACGTTCTCGTTGTCCTGCCCCTGGAGCAGGGCGAGCAGCAGATGGGCCGGGGTCAGATCGGCGTGCCCGGCGGACACCGCCCGGTCGTTGGCTGCGCTCAGCGCCGCCCGGCTCTTGTTGGTCAGCTCGGCGTCCACGTCCTGTGCTCCTCCTCATCGCGCGGCGGCGGCCCACAATCCTGCCCTGCACAACATGCGTAAAGTTGAGTCTATTCCACTCAACTGTGTCTCCGCCAGCGTTCTGGCCATAGGTTCCCGTACATGGCCCTCGATCCTCGCAACCCGGACCCCGCGTACCTCGCCTTCTGGCGCGAACGCCACGTGTGCACCCTCACCACCCTCCGTCCCGACGGCACCCCGCACGTCGTCCCGGTCGGCGTCACCTACGACCCCGACGCCGGGCTCGCCCGCGTCATCGCGAGCGGCCACAGCCGCAAGGTCGCCCACGTCCGGGCGGCGAGCCGGTCGGCGGAGGGCGCGCGGGTCGCCGTCTGCCAGATGGCGGGCAAGCGGTGGGCCACGCTGGAGGGGACCGCGCGGGTGCGCACCGAACCCGAGCTGATCGCCGACGCCGAACGCCGCTACGCCGAACGCTACGAGCACGAGCCCCGCCCCAACCCGCACCGCGTGCTGATCGAGATCATGATCACCCGTGCGATGGGCCGCGGCTGAGGAGCGCGAGGCTCACTGCTGGTGGTGTCCCCAGGGATGACGCACCCTGATCCAGATGTCGCGCGCCCTGCGCCCGGCCTCGGTGCGGCTCTCCGCCACCGCGGTACGGGCCTCCTCCTCGGTCTCCACCATCGGGCCCGAGCCGCGCAGCGGCTTCCCGGCCGTCTCGTACAGGAACAGGGCCGAGATCAGGCCCACCACACCGGCCGCCATCAGGTAGTACGCGGGCACCAGCGGATCGCCCGTCGACTCCACCAGCGACGACGCGATCAGCGGCGTCGTCCCGCCGAACAGCGACACGGAGAGGTTGAACGAGATCGACAGCGCGCCGTAGCGCAGCCGGGTCGGGAACAGCGCCGGAAGCGTCGCGGCGCTCGTGCCCGCGAACGTGACCAGCAGCAGCCCCAGCACCAGACAGCCGATCGCGGGCAGCAGGATGTCGCCCATCTGGATCAGCAGGAACGCCGGGATCGCCAGCACGATCATGGCCCCGCTCCCGGCCATGAACATCGGCCGCCGCCCCCAGCGGTCGGAGGACCGCCCGACCACGGTGATCGTCAGCGCCACGACCACCATGGTGGCGAGCACCAGCAGCTGGGCGGTGGTGGCGTCCTCGCCGAGCGTGGAGGTCATGTACGTCGGCAGATAGGACGTCACCATGTAGTTGGTGACGTTGTACAGCAGGACCAGGCCCATGCAGATCAGCACGGCCTGCCAGTGCCGGGTGAAGATCTCCTTCAGCCGCCCCTTGCCGGACTGCCGCGCCTCCTCCACCGGCGCGGTGTCGCCGTGGGCCGCCGCGGCCTTCGCCGCCTCCGCCGCCCGTTCGGCCTCCTGCTGGAACGCCGGGCTCTCCTCCAGCCGCAGCCGCATGTACAGGCCGATCATCCCGAGCGGCCCGGCGACCAGGAACGGAATCCGCCAGCCCCCGTCCACCATGCCGTCGTCCCCGAGCACGGCAGTGAGCACCGTGACCAGCCCGGAACCCAGCGAATAGCCGACGAACGTGCCGAAGTCGAGCCAACTGCCCAGGAAGCCGCGCCGCCGGTCGGGCGCGAACTCCGCGATGTACGTGGTCGCCCCCGCGTACTCACCGCCGGTCGAGAAGCCCTGCACCACCCGGCACGCCAGCAGCAACAGCGGCGCGGCGAAGCCGATCGAGCCGTAGCCCGGCAGCAGCCCCACCGCGAAGGTGCTGACCGCCATCATGATCATGGTGGTGGACAGCACCCGTCGCCGCCCGATGCGGTCCCCCAGCGGCCCGAAGACCAGCCCGCCGAGCGGCCGCACCAGAAAGGCGACCGCGAAGGTGGCGAACGTCGACACCACCTGCGCGGCCGGGGAACTGGACGGAAAGAAGACCTTGCCGAGGGTGACCGCGACGTACGCGTAGACGCCGAAGTCGAACCACTCCATGGTGTTGCCGACCGCGGTCGCCGTCACCGCGCGCCGCAGCCGCGGCCGGTCGACGACGGTGACATCCCCGTAAGCGAGCGACTTCTTGCGGCGGCGGAGCAGCGTCCGCACCATGCGGTCGGTGCGTTCGCTGCCGCCGCCTCTGGCCGGGCGGCCGCCCTTGTGCGGTGGTGTGGAGCCGGTGCTCATCTCATCCCTGACGACGGATCCGGGCTGCTACGCGTAACCGGCACCCACCGGACGAAACCCCGCGGACCGGGCTCGCACCCCGTCGGATCAGGCTTCGCCCCGCTCCGCGCGTGCGTACACCTCGGCCATCTCACCACCGGTGTCGTACACCACCACCTGCTCGTCGCCGACCACCCACGCGTCGTGGCCGGGCGGTATCGCGAACACATCGCCGGGCCCCACCTCGGCCTCGGCGCCGTCGTCCATGCGCAGCCGCATCCGCCCCTTCACCACGACTCCGGTGTGGCGGACCTGGCAGCTCTCGGTCCCGGCCAGCGGCCGGACCGACTCCCGCCAGCGCCATCCGGGCTCGAAGGTACCGACGGCGAAGTCGAGCCCCGTCAGGTGCAGGGTCTCCAGATGACCACCGGGGAAGTCCCGCCGCTCATCCGGCTTGTCCAGCGTCTTGATCTCCATCATGGTGTGTACCTCCTCCCACACCTCCATGGTGCGCCTCGGGCCCGCCAAGAGCCTCGTCGTTCTCGCAAAGCCCTTGTGCGGCACGGCGCCCCAGTGGCATCCTGCAAGGCTTTGCTCACGCACGGATACGGTTCTTGGGGGGAACACCATGCCGACGTCGCCGACCGGCCAGGGCGGAAACCAGCACGACCCGCAGGTCGCTCAGCTGGCAGCCGGATCGTCCAACTTCGGTCATCTGCTGGAACACGAGCCCTTGCTCGTCACCATCGGCTGCTCCGCCGAGTCGTATGTCCACACCGACTCGCACGCCGCCATGTTCAAGGCCCGCCTGTTCGGCGAGGTGATGGCCCGCTATCTGCTGCACCTCCTCGGCCTCCAGGTCAACAGCAACAAGCAGTTCCACCGCATCAAGGCGCTGTCCCAGGCCGGGATCCTGAAAGAGCAGACCTACGACTGGTTCGACTTCCTGCGCGATACGGGGAACAAGGCCGCCCACGGCTACTACGCGAACGTCCGCACCGCGCTCCAGATGGTCGAGACCTGCTTCAAGCTCGGCGACTGGCTGCACCGGGCCCGCAACCAGAACGACACCACCCACCGTGTCTTCCTCGCCCCGGCCACACCCGACGACAGCCCCACCCCGGCCACCCCCGCCGACCTGGAGGAGCTGGAACAGCTCCGCACCGAGCTGGACGACTACCGGGCCAAGCTCGCCGAGGCCCGGATGCGCTTCGACGGCAAGCAGGACCGCTTGGAGCGGGAGAAGGCCGCACGCGAGCAGGCCGAAGCCGAACTGGCCCGTGCCGAAGCGGACCGTGCCGCGCTCAGCGCATTGGTCGAGCAGCTCAGCGCACAGATCGAAGAGTCCGACGCCGACCTGGCCGACGTCTCCATCGCGCCCAAGCCGCTCAAGAACACCTCGGAACGCGACGCGTTCATCTCCCACGCCCAGAAGGCGGCCCTGCCTCCCATGAGCGAGGCGCAGGTACGCGCGGAGCTGGACCGCGTGCTGGAACAGGCGGGCTGGGTGGTCCAGGACGCCAACGCCATGAACCTCTACGAGGAGGGCGTCCCCGGAGTCGCCGGCGTCGCCGTGCGCGAGGTCACCACCGCCGTGGGTCGCGCCGACTACCTGCTCTACGTAAAACAGCAGCTGGTGGGTGTGGTCGAGGCCAAGCGCGAGGGCGCCGACCTGGAAGGCGCCATGCAGCAGGCCGCGCGGTACGCCACCGGGCTCACCCGCAGCCAGCAGCTCAGCGCCTGGCGGGCCAGCCTGCCCTTCCGTTACGTCGCCGACGGCAACACCGTCCGCTTCCACAACGCTCTCGATCCGGTGCCCCGGACCCGGGAGGTCTTCTCTGTCCACCGGCCCGACACCGTCGCCCGCTGGATCGACGAGGCCGAGGCCGACCCGCAGGCGCCCACCCTGCGCGCCCGGATGCGCCGCCTGCCGGAGGTGTTCCTCGACCGGGAGCCGCTGCGCCCGGCTCAGGTGTCGGCGATCGAGGGGCTGGAACGCTCCCTGGCGAAGGACGATCCGCGGGCCCTCATCCAGATGGCCACGGGCGCGGGCAAGACGTTCACGGTGGTGAGCGAAAGCTACCGGCTGCTCAAGCACGCCGATGCCAAGCGGATCCTGTTCTTGGTCGACCGCAACAACCTGGGCAGCCAGGCCGCCACGGAGTTCGAGAACTTCGACACCCCGGACGACGGCCGGAAGTTCACCGAGCTGTACGTGGTGCAGCGGCTGGCGGGCGACACCGTGCTGGGCTCGGCGGATGTCGTCGTCTCCACGGTGCAGCGCTTGTGGATGGCCCTGACCGGTCGCGAGGTCCCGGACGCGGACGTGGACGACGCCGCCCTCGACCGCTACGACCTGATCGACACCCCGGCCGAGGTCGGCTACAACGCCTCACTGCCGCCCGAGTCCTTCGACCTGATCGTCGTCGACGAATGCCACCGCTCCATCTACGGCAAGTGGCGCGCGGTGCTGGAGTACTTCGACGCCCACCTGGTCGGCCTCACCGCGACCCCCGTCGCCCAGACCTTCGGCTTCTTCTTCCAGAACCTCGTCAGCGAATACCCGTACGAGCAGGCCGTCGCCGACGGCGTCAACGTCGACTTCGACGTCTTCCGCATCCGTACCGAGCTGGGTGAGCAGGGCAGCACCATCCCCGCCGAGACGGTCGTTCCGGTACGGGAGCGGAAGACCCGGCGCGAGCGGTACCAGGAGCTGGAGTCCGACCTGGAGTGGAAGGCGTCCCAGCTCGGACGGCAGATCATCAGCAAGGGGCAGCTGAAGCTGGTGATCGAGACCTTCCGCAACCACCTGTTCACCGACATCTTCCCGCCGATGGGCGACGGCGAGGACCAGCGGGCGCGGACCCATGTGCCCAAGACCCTGATCTTCGCCGTGGACGACAACCATGCCGATGAGATCGTGCAGACGGTCCGCCAGGTCTTCGGCGAGGGCGACGACTTCTGTACGAAGATCACGCACGCGGCGAAGAATCCGGCCCGCCTGATCAAGGCGTTCCGCAACAGCCCCGAGCTGCGCGTCGCCGTGACCGTCGACATGATCGCCACGGGGACGGACATCCCGCCGCTGGAGTGCGTGTTCTTCCTGCGCGACGTGAAGAGCTGGGCGTACTTCGAGCAGATGAAGGGCCGGGGGTCGCGGACCATCGACCCGGCCGAGTTCCAGGCGGTCACGCCGGACGCGGAGGTGAAGGAGCGGTTCGTCATCGTCGACGCGGTGGGCGTGACGGACTCCCCGCGCGTGGACGCCCGCCCCCTGAACCGAGCGTCCGAGAAGCAGATCCCGCTCCAGCGGCTCATGGACAAGACGGCGGGCCTGGCGATGACCGAGGACGAGGTCGCCACGCTGGCGGGCCGCCTTGCCCGGCTGGACCGGCAGATCACGGATGAGGAGCGCGAGGAGATCGAGGAGCTGGCCGGTCAGCCGCTGAGCGAGATCGTGGGCGGCCTGGTCAAGGCGGTCGACCCGGACGAGCAGGAGAAGGCGCAGCAGGAGGGCGGCCGGGAGAAGGTCCGGGAGAACCTGGTGCAGGCGCTCAAGCCGATCGCGTCCAACAAGGAGCTGCGGGAACGGCTGATGTCGATACGCCGCGCCCATGACATCGTCATCGACGAGGTGAGCGTGGACAGCGTGCGGGAAGCGCGCGGCATCACGGCGGACGAGCTGGCGATGAGGCGGGTGACGTCCTGGAAGCAGTACCTGGAGACGCACCGCGACGAGATCGCCGCCTTCAACGTCGCCTTCCGCGAGCGGCGCGAGCCGAGGGAGGTCTACCGCAAGGTCCGCGACTTGGCGCGCAAGATCGAACGTCCCCCGTTCCAGTGGACGCCCACGAAGCTATACGACGCGTACGTGCAGCTCGGGAAGGCGACCGAGCGCCCGAGCGGCAAGGCCGGTGCGGTGGATCTCATCGGCCTGCTGCGGTACGAGCTGGGCCTGGACGAGGAGGTCCGCCCGTACCGGGCGCTGGTGGAGGAGCGGTACGCGGCGTGGCGTGCCCGGCAGGCGCAGGCGGGTGCGGTGTTCGACGAGGAGCAGGAGTGGTGGCTGGACCGGATGGTGGACGTGATAGCGACGGATGCGGCGATCAGCCCGGAACACCTGAAGGACGTACCCTTCAACGAGCATGGTGGGGTTGATGGGTTCTTGAGGGCCTTTGGTGCCGACCGTGGGGCCGAGTTGTTGGATGAGCTGGGACGGGAGCTGGGCGCGTGAGTGGGGTTGGTGGGGAGCTTCCCAAGGGTTGGGTTTGGGTCCGGCTCGATGAAATCGCTGATGTCCAAGGCGGTATCCAGAAGCAGCAGAAGCGGCGACCGATCGCAAACAAGTATCCATTCCTTCGAGTCGCGAATGTGACGAGCGCGGGGCTTGAGCTGAGCGATGTGCACGAGATTGAGCTCTTCGAAGGAGAGATCGAAAGGTTCGCGCTGCGTACGGGCGATCTCCTGGTAGTCGAAGGAAATGGGAGCATTTCGCAACTCGGTCGCGCTGCCCGATGGCGAGGCGAGATCGAAGCCTGCGTGCACCAAAACCACTTGATCCGAGTGCGCCCCACTTCAGCTATCTCGGACCGCTTTCTTGAACTACTTTGGAACTCACCTGTTATCTCTGAGCAGATTCGGCGGGTTGCAGCTTCTACAAGCGGTCTACATACGCTGAGTACCTTCAAGATTAAGCAGGTGAACATTCCGCTACCTCCGCTGAGCGAGCAGCTGCGCATCGTCACTGCGCTCGAACAGCAACTGTCTCGGTTGGATGCCGCCACGCAGAGTGTCGCCAAAGCGGTGCGGTCCGGGTTTGCTCTAATTGACACTGTCAAGAGAAAGACCGTTTCGGGTCTGTCTCTTTCCTCGCCCCGAGCACGCCTTGGTGATGTCCTTCGCGAACCGCTACGCAACGGCCACTCTGCCAGGGCAGCCACCGACGGGACGGTCAGAACGCTGACACTTACGGCCGTTACGCAAGGAAAGTTCGACGAGACTCATACCAAGCTAACCGCACCCGATCCTCACCGCGTTTCCAACCTCTGGCTCGAACCTGGCGACATTTTCATTCAGCGATCGAACACTCCAGACCTGGTCGGCACGTCCGCGCTCTACGATGGCCCCAGCAATTGGGCTATTTACCCGGACTTGCTGATCCGAGTCAGGACTGATGAACGCTTGGACTCCCGGTTCGCTCAACTCGTGCTGTCCGCCCCTCAGACTCGGCAGTATTTTCGCGCGTCCGCTAAAGGCCTGGCCGGTTCGATGCCAAAGATCGACCAGGAAACCATCCTGAACACGCCCCTACCGCTTCCCGATATTGAAACTCAGCGAAGAGTCGTCAAGGACGTGGCCCACACTGTCGAGCAAGTGCAACGCGCCGTCAGCGTCGCCGAGTCCAGCGAGGGCAAGTCCGCCGCCCTCCGCCGCTCCCTCCTCGCCGAGGCCTTCGCCGGGCGCCTGGCCCCCCAGGACCCCGACGACGAGCCCGCCGACGAACTCCTCGCCCGCATCCGCGCGGAGCGCGAGGCCGCCGCACCCAAGAAGCGGCGCACCCGCCGGGCACCGGCGCAGCGTAAGGCCACCCACGACGAGCCTCCACCCGCGCCCGCAGCCACCGCCACCACACCCCTCACCGGCGAACAGCCCACCCTCGACCTGGAGTTCCCCTCGTGACGACGGCCCCGACGACGAACACCACCGGCAACACCACCGAGGCCCGCCGTCTCGTCGACAAGCTCTGGAGCTACTGCCACGTCCTTCGCGACGACGGCGTCTCCACCATCGACTACGTCGAGCAGCTCACCCTGCTCGTCTTCCTCAAGATGGCGCACGAGGCGCAGTCCCGCCCCCCGGTGTTCCGCGAGCAGATCATGCCCGAGGGGCCCGAGTGGGAGGGCCGGGGCTGGCCCGAACTCCTCAAGAAGAGCGGCGCACCCCTCGAAGTCGCCTACACCAACCTCCTCGAAGACCTCGGCAACCAGCGCACCAACACCACCTTCCACCTCATCTTCAACGGTGCCCGCAACCGGGTCCACGACCCCGCCAAGCTCAAGCGCCTGATCAGCGACCTCATCGACAAGGAGAGCTGGTCGGGCCAGAAGACGGACATCAAGGGCGATGCCTACGAAGAACTCCTGGCCCGCGGAGCCGAGGACATCAAGTCCGGCGCCGGTCAGTACTTCACCCCGCGCCCGCTGATCCAGGCCATCATCGACTGCGTCAAGCCAACCCCCGAGGACACGATCACGGACCCGGCCTGCGGAACCGGCGGCTTCCTCCTCGCCGCGGCCGAGCACATCTTCAAGGAGTACGGCTCCGCCCTCACCCCCGAGCAGCGCCAGCACCTCAGCTCGGGCGGCATCTGGGGCAACGAGCTGGTCCGCAACACCGCGCGCCTCGCCGCGATGAACCTCTTCCTCCACGGCATCGGCCACCCCACCGGCAACGCGCTCATCCGCGCCAAGGACGCGCTCGCCAACCCGCCCGACCAGCGCGCCAGCCTCGTCCTCGCCAACCCGCCCTTCGGCAAGAAGTCCTCGATCACCGTCTACGGCGACGACGGCAAGGCGGCCCGCGAGTCCATCGCGTACGAGCGCCGGGACTTCTGGGTCACCACGACCAACAAGCAGCTGAACTTCGTCCAGCACATCGCCTCGCTGCTCGAAATCCACGGCCGCGCCGCCGTCGTCGTCCCGGACAACGTCCTCTTCGAGGGAGGCGCGGGCGAGACCATCCGGCGCCGCCTCCTCAAGGAGTACGACGTCCACACCCTCCTCCGCCTGCCCACCGGCATCTTCTACGCGGGCGGCGTGAAGGCGAACGTCCTGTTCTTCGAGCGCAAGCCCGCCCGCCCCGAGAAGCCCTGGACCGAGAAGCTCTGGGTCTACGACTTCCGTACCGCCCAGCACTTCACCCTCAAGCAGAACCCCCTCACCCGGGCCTCCCTTGAGGACTTCGTCCAGTGCTACCGGCCGGACGACGAGGACCGCAGCGAGCGCGTCGAAACGGAACGCTTCAAGTCCTTCACCTACGAAGAGCTGGCCGCCCGCGACAAGGCGAACCTCGACATCCTCTGGCTCCGGGACCCCAGCCTCGACGACGCCGACTCGCTCCCCGCTCCCGAAGTCCTCGCCGCCGAGATCGTCGAGGACCTCCAGGCCGCGCTCAGCGAGTTCGCCGCCATCGCCGAATCCCTCCAGCAGGCCCGAGGAGGCAACGAGGCGGGCATCGCCGATGAGTGACCTCCGCGCGAGCTACGAAGCAGGCTGAACGCCGGCGAGCTGTGCCAGGGCGCCCCGGATGTCGCGGATCATCGCTCCGGGGCGCCGGTACACATCGCTCGCCGTGAACCGCAGAATCCGGCGCACTTCCCCGCACGACATCAGGTCGTTGAAGCGAGCGGTATCCCGCTGGTGCTGTGCCCTGCTCCCGTGCCACCGGTAGCCCTCGATCTCCACCACCAGCCCCTGCGCCCGGAAGAAGAAGTCCGGATACGCCCGCCGACCCGAGGGGGTCGTGAGCAGCACCTGCGAGGCGGGGTGCAGCCCCGCGTCGTGCATCCGCAGGCGGGCGATCGTCTCCGCCGGTGACCCCGCCCTGGGGTCCGCCAGCGCCAACCACTCCCGTGCGGTGGCCGTACCGCGCAGGGTGGGCCTCCTCTCAAGGGCCTCGGCGACTTCCCCCAGCGTGGTCAGCGGCCCCCTGCGCCGCTTCCCACCCCCGTAACGGCTGGGCCGCCTGCTCACCGCCGACTCCACCGCCACCAACGCGTCGTCCCGCGGCCCGGCCCGTAAGAGGTCTGCCATGGTG
The DNA here is from genome assembly GCF_052851135.1 of Streptomyces sp. BRA346. Taxonomy (NCBI): domain Bacteria; kingdom Bacillati; phylum Actinomycetota; class Actinomycetes; order Kitasatosporales; family Streptomycetaceae; genus Streptomyces; species Streptomyces sp. BRA346. The sequence continues at coordinate 83,819 of NZ_JAIWIH010000026.1, forward strand.
CGCGGCACCGTGGTCACCCTCAGTCCGCCCACCGTGTTGGTTTCCTCCGGGCCGAGCCGCATTTTGTGCAGCACCCCACCGTGGACGGTCGCGCTGACCCCGCGTGGGGCGGTGAACTCCACACGCTGTGTACGGGTTTCGATGTCATGCAGCACCGCTGCGGCGGTATGGCTCACCACCAGATGTGGACGCCCCACTTGGTTGGCGTGCAACAGCACCATCCCGTCCAGCGCCCGCCCCGGCTCAAGCCAAGCCCCAGTACGGATGCGCGTCCACCCGTCGCTCACCAGACGCCGGTTCAGCCTCCGCTGCGGCCATCCGCAGGCCATGGCCTGGGTTGTCAGCAGGACCCCGCCGTGGGCCCTGGCCAGCTCGGTCAGCGAGACCGCGTCCCCCGTTTCCGCCATCCCCCCAGAGTGCCGTCGATCCTTCGTCGGCGCTCGGGCCTGTGGATAACGTGGTTGAGGCGGCTCACGGACAGCGGTACGCCGATCCCTCGGCGTACCGCTGTCCGGGAGTCAACTCAACCGGTCGAACTCCCCCGCCTTGGCGGCCCGTATGAAGGCCGCGAGGGAGGGTGGGGTGGTGGCGAGGACGGCTTGTGGGGCGTCGCTCTCGCGCAGATGTATGGCGCTTGGGGTGGCGGCAAGTTCGACGCAGTTGTTGTCCGGCCCTGTCCCCGAGAAGGAAGACTTCCGCCAACCGGTTCGGTCCATTCTCATGACCCCTTACAGCTCTCGTGCGATGCGATGGATGAAGGCTCGCGACTCCTCGGCCCTCATCGCAGACGACTCGACGGTACGCAGAAGGGCCCGGTAGTGCTCCAGTTGCGCCTCGGCGTGAAGGAAGTCGATGCCGTGGAAGTGATCGATCTGCGCCGTGTCCAGCTGAGGCACCGGACCTGCCGCGTACGTCATTGCGTACCCCATACCCGCGAACCCTTCGGCAGAGAAGGGAACCACACATACGGTGACGCCCGGGAGTTCGGAAGTCACCAGAATGTGCTCCAGCTGTTCACGGGCCGCCTTCCGGTCACCGACCCTCATCAGCAGCGCGGCCTCGTGGATGATCGCCGTGAACTCCGGCGGGTCGTCTCGCTCAAGCACATTCCGGCGCCTCAAGCGGAAGTCGATGACCGCCTCAAGGTGATCAGAAGCGTGGTTCGAACGCGCGTAGGTGAACAGAGCCCGCATGTACGACTCCACTTGGAGCAAGCCCGGAATGTGCACCACTTGCAGGCTTCGCATACGCCGGGAGTGCCACTCCATTGCCGCGAGGTCCAGAGACATCGAAGCAAGCGTGCCGCGGTAATCCTCCCACCAGCCACGGACCCGCTCCGTCGCCATTGCGGCCAGCGCATCCACCAACGCGCGGTCCGCACAGCAGTAGTGATCAGCCAGCGTGCGCAGCCGCTCCGCACTGACGCCGATACGGCCGACCTCCATGTGACTCATCTGCATGGGGCTCACGCCGAGGCGCCCAGCAGCCTCCCGCGCGGTCATACCCGCACGCTCCCGCATCTTTCGCAGCTCTGCACCAAGGCGTTCCTGTCGAGCGGTGGGATTACTCCTCGGCGGCATGCATGTACTCCCTGTGACTCGACATCTGCGGCGCCACGATGCCACGACTCGACCCATTCGGGCGAACTTGCCGGACTAGGTTGCACCGTTACTAGGTAGCACCATACGTTACGTAGCGCATCGCTCACCCAGCGAAGCAACCGGCCAGCCGGAAGCGCACCGTCATGCCCGCAAACGCGGCACGGCGGCACTGACACCGGTCGGCCCGTCCCATCGCGCCAGCAGGAGGCCCGTATGCCCCTCGTCACGCCACCCGTCGCCCCGTTCGAGTACTGCCTCCACATCCCGCACGACCCCCGGGCCGTCGGCGTGGCCAGAGCCTCCCTCCGTACCGCGCTCACCGCCCATGAGCTGCCCGAACTGGTCGAGCGCGCCGAGCTGTTGGCGAGCGAGATGCTCACCAACGCCCTCGTGCACGCGGGCGGTGAGGCCGATCTGCGGCTGAAGTGGTCCGCCGAGACGTTGCGGATGACCGTCTGGGACTCCAGCGTGGCCCCACCCGGCCTCCGCCCGCTCACGGCGGGCAGCGAGAGCGGGCGCGGGCTGCACCTGCTGCGGCTGCTCGCCGACCGGTGGAGCCACTACCCGCTGACGGGCGAGCGGTGGGGGCCCGCGTCCAAGGTCGTCTGGTGCGAGATCAGCCGGAAGCCGCCCGCCGCGTGGGCGTAGGTCGTGCGGTCAGGGCGCCGTGAGGGCGACGCGGCGGAGTTCGACGGACTCGACGGTGACGCCGGGGGCCGAGGCGCCGAGCAGCGGGACGGCCGCGCGGGCCCGCTCCCCGTCCGCGAACGTCAGGATCGACATGCCCCGGCCGTCCACGGGCTCCAGCCACTGGCCGGAGACGAAACCCGGTGCGGCGATGAGCTTCGGCAGGATGTCGTTCATGAGCGCGGCGGCCGCCGCGGGGGCCTGGGCCGGGTCGATCGTGAGAGTGACGAGGACTGCGTGCATGGGGGTCTCCTGCGGTGGAATGCTCCTTTCAGCAGGTAGGACAGTCCAGCGGCCCGGAACTCATCGCACCCCGGTCACTCCTGGCGCGGGCCGGTGATCTCCTCCGTGATCGCGAAACCCTTCGCCGGGCCCTCCGGAATCTCCACCACCGTGCCGTACGGGACACGAGTCTCGGCCGCGTACGTCTGCTCGTCCGGAGAGGGCGAGGTCAGCACGGTGACCGTGCCATGCTGATCGTGGTCGTCGATCATGACGTAGACGGGAATTCCGGCCCCGGCGTAGGCGCGGCGCTTGCGCACCCGATCGCGCTGCTGGTTCTCATGCCCGGGAGAGACCACTTCAACGACGAGCTTCACGGCGGATGCGGAGAAGCCGAGGCCGTCCTCGGTGAGGTGCTCTTCGGGTTCCTCCGGCGCGACGAAGATGTCAGGGACCCACACCTTCATTCCGTGGATGACGTTCAGGTCGCGATACGCAGCCCAATCAGAGTCATCCAGGCAGTGCGCCATCGCGCGGTACATGCGGTGAATGATCAAACCATGGCTGGAACGTCCGGTCGGCGACACCTCGATGAACCCCTCGACAATCTCCGCGCGAAAGCCCTCGGGGAGTTCCAGGGACTTCCACGCCTGCCACAGGGCCTCATCGAGCGAGATCGGGGACATGGTCTCGGGCACCTCCGACGTCGTAGGCGCCTCATGGGCGAGTGCGGTCACGGCGCAGCACCTCCTCCTCAAGTGTGGGCCAAGCGTGCCCTTGCGGCACAGGCAACGGCCTCACGCTAGGGAGACGAGTGGCCTGACGGCCCGGGTTCGGGTGGCGTGCCACTCGAACGGATGAGTCCTCGGACGGGAGCATCGAAGACCTCGCCATGCGACAGGCCCGGTGACCGAGGTCGGTCGCCGGGCCTGTCGCTCGCATCAAGGGAGACGCTAGTCCCTGCGCTTGGGCTTGGGACGCCACACGACCAGCGCGCTGCCCTGGTGGACGTCCTGGTAGGGGACCAGGTCACGGCGGTACGAGGCGTGGACCTGGGCCTCGCGCTGCTGCATCGCGGCGGCCGCGCCCTCGACGGCCGACTGGAGCTCGGCGACGCGCGACTGGAGCGCGGCGACCTGGTTCTCCAGCTCGATGATGCGCTTGATCCCGGCGAGGTTGATGCCCTCGTCCTGCGACAGCTGCTGCACCTGGCGCAGCAGCTCGATGTCGCGCGCGGAGTAGCGCCGGCCGCGGCCGGGCGTACGGTCCGGGGAGACCAGGCCGAGACGGTCGTACTGACGCAAGGTCTGCGGATGCAGGCCGGAGAGCTGAGCGGCGACCGAGATGACGTACACCGGCGATTCGTCGGTCAGCTCGTACGGATTGCGGGACCGGCCGGGTCCCCTGCCTCCGAGGCCCCCTCGGCCGTGCGTCTCCATTGGGTCATGCTCCCTTCGCGGCCTGGAACAGCTCCGCCCGCGGGTCCTCGCCCGCGGTCGCCTCCCGGTAGGACTCCAGCGCCTCGCGAGCCCCGTCGCTGAGGTCCTTCGGCACCGTGACCTCGACGGTGACCAGCAGGTCGCCGCGGGTGCCGTCCTTGCGCACCGCGCCCTTGCCGCGGGCGCGCATCGTCCGGCCGTTGGGGGTGCCGGCCGGCAGCTTCAGGGTGACCGGCGGACCGCCCAGCGTCGGGACCTTGATCTCGCCGCCGAGTGCCGCCTCCGGAAGGGTGACGGGGACGGTGACGGTCAGGTTGTCGCCGCGGCGGCCGAAGACCGGATGCGGGTCCACGTGGACGATGACGTAGAGGTCACCGGCCGGACCGCCGGTCTCGCCCGGGGCGCCCTTGCCGCGCAGCCGGATGCGCTGGCCGTCGCTGACGCCCGCGGGGATGCGGACCTGCATGGTGCGGGCGGAACGGGCCCGTCCGCTGCCCTTGCAGGTCTCGCACGGGTCCTGTGCGATCAGGCCGCGGCCCCGGCACTCCACGCACGGGTCGGTGAGCGAGAAGCCGCCCCCGCCGCCGCGGCTGACCTGTCCGGTGCCGACGCAGGTCGGGCAGACCCGCGGGGTGCCGTTCTTGTCGCCGGTGCCGGAGCACGTCTTGCACGGGGCCTGGCTGGACATCCGCAGCGGAACGGTGGCCCCTTCGACGGCCTCGGTGAAGCTGAGCGTCACCTCGGACTCGATGTCCTGGCCGCGCCGCGGCTGGGTCCGGGTGGGCCCGCCGCGGTTGAAGAGACCGCCGAACACGTCGCCGAGCCCGCCGCCGAAGCCGCCCGCGCCACCGGGGCCGCCCTGGGCGCCGCCGAAGAGGTCACCCAGGTCGAAGTTGAAGCTCCCGGTGGAGCCCGCCCCGCCCGGCCCGGGGCGGAAGCCCCCGTTGCCGAACAGGGAGCGGGCCTCGTCGTACTCCTTGCGCCGCTTGGGGTCGCCGAGGATGTCGTTCGCCTCGGAGATCTCCTTGAAGCGCTCCTCGGCCTTGGTGTCGCCCTTGTTGGCGTCCGGGTGGTACTCGCGGGCGAGCTTCCGGTACGCCTTCTTGATCTCTGCCTCGGTCGCGTCCTTGGGGACGCCGAGAACCTTGTAGTAGTCCTTCTCGACGAAGTCCTTGGTGCTCATCCCCGACGTCCCTCCTCTCCTGATATTCCTGCTGTTCCCGCCGTCACCGTCGCGTCAGCCCTCTTCCGGGCCACCGCTCTCCTCGTCCGGTGCCGTGCCGTCGCCTTCGCCCGGGCCCTTGGGCGAGGCACCCGGCTGGGGCTCGGCGACCGCGACCCGCGCCGGGCGGATCGTTCGTTCGCCGATTCGATACCCCGGCTGGAGAATCTGCACGCACGTCGTCTCGGTGACGTCCGGCGCGTACGAGTGCATGAGCGCCTCGTGCACCAGCGGGTCGAAGGGCTCGCCCTCCTTGCCGAACTGCTGGAGGCCCAGCTTCGCCGCCACCGTCTCCAGCGATTCGGCGACGGACTTGAAGCCGCCGACGAGCTCGCCGTGCTCACGCGCCCGGCCGATGTCGTCGAGCACGGGCAGCAGCTCGGACAGGAGGTTCGCGACCGCGACCTCCTTGACCTGCACCCGGTCCCGCTCGACCCGGCGTCGGTAGTTCTGGTACTCGGCCTGAAGTCGCTGGAGGTCGGCCGTCCGCTCGTTGAGAGCGGTCCGCACCTGGTCCAGCTGCGCCTGAATGGCTACCTGCTCGAGGTCCCCGGCCGGGGCGCCCGGGCCCGCCTTGTCGGCGGACCCGGCGCCCTTCGCCGCGTCGTCGGGGGTCTGCGCGGCTTCGGAGGGGACGTCGGGCTGCTCCTCGAAGCCCGGGGTCTCCTCCGTCACGCGGCACCACCCTGGCCCTTGTCGGCCTTCTCGTCGTCGACGATCTCGGCGTCCACCACGTCGTCGTCGGCCTTGGCCTGGGCGCCCTCGGCACCGTCCGCACCGGCGGCACCGGCCTCGCCCGCGCCCTCGGCGCCGGTGTTGGCGTACATGGCCTGGCCGAGCTTCTGGCTCACCGCGGCGACCTTCTCGGTCGCGGTGCGGATCTCGGCGGTGTCCTCGCCCTTGAGCTTCTCCTTGAGGTCGGTGACCGCTTCCTCGACCTCGGTCTTGACCTCGCCCGGGACCTTGTCCTCGTTGTCCTTGAGGAACTTCTCGGTCTGGTAGACGAGCTGCTCGGCCTGGTTGCGGGTCTCGGCGGCCTCGCGGCGCTTGTGGTCCTCCTCCGCGTACTGCTCGGCCTCGCGCATCATGCGGTCGATGTCGTCCTTCGGCAGCGCGGAGCCGCCGGTGACGGTCATCTTCTGCTCCTTGCCGGTGCCGAGGTCCTTCGCCGCGACGTGCATGATGCCGTTCGCGTCGATGTCGAAGGTGACCTCGATCTGCGGCACCCCGCGCGGGGCCGGCGGCAGGCCGGTCAGCTCGAACATCCCGAGCTTCTTGTTGTACGCGGCGATCTCGCGCTCGCCCTGGTAGACCTGGATCTGCACGGACGGCTGGTTGTCCTCGGCCGTCGTGAAGATCTCCGAGCGCTTGGTCGGAATGGTCGTGTTGCGCTCGATCAGCTTGGTCATGATGCCGCCCTTGGTCTCGATACCGAGGGACAGCGGGGTGACGTCCAGCAGCAGGACGTCCTTGACCTCACCCTTGAGGACACCGGCCTGGAGGGACGCGCCGATGGCGACGACCTCGTCCGGGTTGACGCCCTTGTTGGCGTCCTTGCCGCCGGTCAGCTCCTTGACGAGCTCGGCGACGGCGGGCATCCGGGTCGAGCCGCCGACCAGGACCACGTGGTCGATCTCGGACAGCGAGATGCCCGCGTCCTTGATGACGTTGTGGAACGGGGTCTTGCAGCGCTCCAGCAGGTCCGAGGTCAGCTGCTGGAACTGCGAGCGGCTGAGCTTCTCGTCCAGGTGCAGCGGGCCCTCGGCGGAGGCCGTGATGTAGGGCAGGTTGATGGTGGTCTCGGTCGAGCTGGACAGCTCGATCTTCGCCTTCTCAGCGGCCTCGCGGAGGCGCTGGAGAGCCATCTTGTCCTTGGACAGGTCCACGCCGTTGGCGTTGTTGAACTGCTTCACCAGGTAGTCGACGACGCGCTGGTCCCAGTCGTCACCACCGAGGTGGTTGTCACCGTTGGTGGCCTTGACCTCCACCACGCCGTCGCCGATCTCCAGCAGCGAGACGTCGAAGGTGCCGCCACCGAGGTCGAAGACCAGGATGGTCTGGTCGTCCTTCTCCAGCCCGTAGGCGAGCGCGGCGGCAGTAGGCTCGTTGACGATACGCAGGACGTTGAGGCCCGCGATCTCACCGGCTTCCTTGGTCGCCTGGCGCTCGGCGTCATTGAAGTACGCCGGGACGGTGATGACCGCGTCCGCCACCTTCTCGCCCAGGTACGCCTCGGCATCCCGCTTCAGCTTCTGCAGGATGAAGGCGCTCATCTGCTGCGGGTTGAAGTCCTTGCCGTCGAGGTTCACCTTCCAGTCGGTGCCCATGTGGCGCTTGACCGACCGGATGGTCCTGTCGACGTTGGTCACCGCCTGGCGCTTGGCCACCTCGCCGACCAGTACCTCGCCGTTCTTCGCGAAGGCGACGACGGAAGGCGTGGTCCTGGCGCCCTCGGCGTTGGTGATGACGGTGGGCTCACCGCCTTCGAGAACACTGACGACGGAGTTCGTCGTACCCAGGTCGATGCCGACCGCACGTGCCATTTCGGGATCCTCCAGCTACAGCATTGAGTGGAACAGGCTCAAGCGTGCATGATCCGCTTTCCGCTGTCAACAGACGTGAGTCGTCACGGCTCAACTTTTATATGAGTCTTATGATCAAGAGAGCATTGCAGGAGGTCAGCGGGCGAGGGCCGGGGAGCGACGCATATCACCGGCCGGTCGACTACATGGGTGTGCGCCCGGACGGGTAATCTCGGTCAAGACAAATTAAGTTACTGCTTAGTAATTCCGCTCTCGCAGGTTCGAGGAGCCCTTATGCAACTCGCCGCGATCATCGTGTCGCTGGTCCTCATCGCGGTCGGCGTCGCCCTGTTCGGCCGTGCCATCCTGCAGATCTACCGCTTCGTGCGACTCGGCCAGCCCGTCCCCGCGGGCACCCGTACGGATGACCCAGCAGGGCGCACGGTCACGGTGGTCAAGGAGTTCCTCGGCCACACCCGGATGAACCGCTGGGGCATCGTCGGAGTGGCGCACTGGTTCGTGGCCGTGGGCTTCTTCTCCCTGCTGCTGACGATCGTCAACGCCATCGGCCAGCTCTTCCAGGCCGACTGGCTGCTGCCGGTGATCGGCGACTGGCTGCCGTGGGAGATCTTCACCGAGGCCCTGGGCCTGCTGACGACGCTCGGCATCCTCACCCTGATCGTCATCCGGCAGCTGAACCGGCCCGACGGGGCGGGCCGCAAGTCCCGCTTCGCGGGGTCCAACATCGGCCAGGCGTACTTCGTCGAGGCCGTCATCCTCATCGTCGGCATGTCGATCATGACGCTGCGAGCCCTGGAGGGCGTCCAGCACGGCGTCGACCACTACGAGATCGGTTTCTTCGCCTCGTACCCGCTGATCGCCGCCCTCAAGGGGCTGAGCCTCGGCACCATCCAGAACCTCACCTACCTCGTCGCCATGATCAAGATCGCGACGTCCTTCATCTGGATGATCGTGGTCTCCCTCAAGACCGACATGGGCGTGGCCTGGCACCGCTTCCTGGCCTTCCCGAACATCTGGTTCAAGCGCGAGGCCTCCGGAGACGTGGCGCTCGGCGAGCTCCTGCCGATGACCTCCGAGGGCAAGCCGATCGACTTCGAGGACCCGGACGAGGACGCCCAGTTCGGCGTCTCGCAGATCGAGCACTTCTCCTGGAAGGGCATCCTCGACTTCTCCACCTGCACCGAATGCGGCCGCTGCCAGTCGCAGTGCCCCGCCTGGAACACCGGCAAGCCGCTCTCCCCGAAGCTGCTGATCATGTCGCTGCGCGACCACGCGCACGCCAAGGCCCCGTACCTGCTCGCGGGCGGCGGCAAGGACGCCGAGGGCGAGGAGAAGGCCACCGAGGCGCAGCTCAAGGACGTGCCCGCGAGCGCGCTCGCGGAGGCCGAACGGCCCCTGATCGGCACCCTGGAGGAGAACGGGGTCATCGACCCCGACGTCCTGTGGTCCTGCACCACCTGCGGCGCCTGCGTCGAGCAGTGCCCGGTCGACATCGAGCACATCGACCACATCGTCGACATGCGCCGCTACCAGGTCATGATCGAGTCGTCCTTCCCCAGCGAGGCCGGGACGATGCTCAAGAACCTGGAGAAGAAGGGCAACCCCTGGGGGCTGGCGAAGAAGCAGCGTCTGGCGTGGACAAAGGAGCTTGCAGCGGACGCAGGGTTCGAGGTCCCGGTCGTCGGCAAGGATGTCGAGGACCTGACCGAGGTCGACTACCTGTACTGGGTCGGCTGCGCCGGTGCCCTGGAGGACCGGGCGAAGAAGACCACCAAGGCCTTCGCGGAGCTGCTGCACATCGCGGGCGTCAAGTTCGCGATCATGGGCGGCGACGAGGCGTGCACCGGTGACTCGGCCCGCCGCCTGGGCAACGAGTTCCTGTTCCAGCAGCTCGGTCAGCAGAACGTCGAGATGCTCAACATGGCCTTCGGCGAAGACGCTGACGAGGGCGTGGTGGTCGAGAAGGCGAAGAAGAAGATCGTCGCGACCTGCCCCCACTGCTTCAACACCATCGCGAACGAATACCCCCAGCTGGGCGGCCACTTCGAGGTCATCCACCACACCCAGCTGCTCCAGCACCTCATCGACGAGGGCAAGCTGATCCCCGTCACCCCGGTCGAGGGTCTGATCACCTATCACGACCCCTGCTACCTGGGCCGCCACAACAAGGTCTACACCCCGCCGCGCGAGATCATCGCCAAGGTGCCGGGCCTGCGGAACGAGGAGATGCACCGCCACAAGGAGCGCGGCTTCTGCTGCGGCGCGGGCGGCGCCCGCATGTGGATGGAGGAGCGGATCGGCAAGCGCATCAACAACGAGCGCGTCGACGAGGCCCTGTCGCTCAACCCCGACATCGTCTCCACCGCCTGCCCGTTCTGCCTGGTCATGCTGACCGACTCGGTCAACGGCAAGAAGAACGATGGCAAGGTCAGCGAAGCACTCCAGGTCGTGGACGTGGCCCAGTTGCTGCTCGACTCGGTGAAGACCCCCGCCGAGCCGGAGGGCGACGGCGAGGCGGTCGAGGACCCGGAGCCCGCGCCGGTGAAGTGACCCGCTGAGCTACGGAACGAGGCCCGCCCGCGCACCGCGCAGGCGGGCCTCACCTCGTCCTACGGCCCTACCGGCGCTTGCCGTTCTTGGGCAGCGGCAGCGTCTGCTCCGTCCAGATGACCTTGCCCTCCGCCGTGTACCGGGTGCCCCACCGGTCGGCGAACTGCGAGACCAGGAACAGCCCGCGGCCGCCCTCGTCCGTCGTCGCCGCGTACCGCAGATGCGGTGACGTGCTGCTGGTGTCGGACACCTCGCAGATCAGGCTGCGGTCGCACAGCAGCCGCACCCGGATCGGTCCGGTGGCGTAGCGGATCGCGTTGGTGATCAGCTCGCTGAGGATCAGCTCGGTCGTGAACGCCACGTCCCCCAGCTCCCACTCCGCGAGCTTGCCCGCCACCGCCGCCCGCATCTCGGAGACCTGGGCCGGTTCGGACGGCACCTCCCAGTCGGCGATCCGCCCCGGCTCCAGCACCCTCGTACGGGCGACGATCAGCGCGACGTCATCGCTGGGGCGCTCGGGCAGCAGCGCGTCCAGCACCGCCGTACAGGTCTCCTCCGGGGTGCGCCCGGGGTGGGCCAGGGCGTCGCCCAGCATCTCCAGACCCGTCTCGATGTCCCGGTCGCGCTTCTCGATCAGCCCGTCCGTGTACAGCACCAGATGGCTGCCCTCGGGCAGCTCCAGCTCGGACGTCTCGAACGGCAGCCCGCCCAGGCCCAGCGGCGGGCCCACGGGCAGGTCCTTCAGGAGCTCCACCGTGCCGTCCGGGCTCACCACCGCGGGCGGCGGGTGCCCGGCCCGGGCCATGGTGCAGCGCCGCGTCACCGGGTCGTAGATCGCGTACAGACAGGTGGCCCCGATGATCACCTCACCGCCGCCGTCGCCGTCCGCCAGGGCGCTGTGGCCCTCGTCCTGGTCGATGCGGGCGATCAGATCGTCCAGATGGGACAGGATCTCGTCGGGCGGCAGGTCGAGGGTGGAGAAGTTGTGCACCGCGGTCCGCAGCCGCCCCATGGTCGCCGCCGCGTGCAGTCCGTGGCCGGGATGACGTCGAACCAGTCGCCGCCGACGCCCGATTCGGCGGGCAGATAGCGGTACGCCACGTCCAGCGCGTTCTGCTCGGGCAGCACCCGCGGCAGCAGGCTGCGCTGGAGCGTCACCGCCATGGTGTGCTCGCGGGTGTACCGCCGGGCGTTGTCGATGCTGACGGCGGCCCGGGTGACCAGCTCCTCGGCGAGCGAGACGTCGTCCTCCTCGAACGGCTCGGGCTTCTCGGCGCGCATGAAACTGGCCACGCCCAGCACCACGCCCCGGGCCCGCAGCGGGACCGTGATCATCGAGTGGATGCCACAGTCGACGATCTTCTGGGCCTGGTCGGGATCCTGCTCCTGCCAGCCCCCGTGGTCGCTCAGCACCGGGACGACCGTGACGATGCCGGTGCGGAACCCGCGGGCCTGCGGCGCGTTCGGAGTGAAGCGGATCAGCTTGCCGAGCGGGTAGAGCGGCACGTCGTCGCGGATGCCGCTGAGCGCCGTACGCCGCAGGGGCGTGGGGCGGCCGTCCGCGCTCCCCCCGCCGCCCGTCGTACCGGCGGCGCCCTCCTGCGGCTCCTCGCCGCGCAGGACCGAGTCCGCGAGGTCGACGGAGACGTAGTCGGCGAAGCGGGCCACCGCGTACTCCGCGAGCTCCTGCGCGGTGCGCACCACGTCCAGTGTGGTGCCGATGGACACGCCCGCGTCGTACAGCAGCTTCAGGCGGTTGCGCGCCAGGTCGACCTTGCCGGTCAGCGCGCGCAGCTCGGTGGTGTCGCGCAGGGTCGCGACGCTGCCGGGCGGGCCGCCGTTGCGGTCGGTGGGGCGGTGGCTGACCGACAGCAGCCGCTCCCCGGCCGTGTGCACCTCGTCGGTGGCCGGGCGCCCGGAGACCAGCAGCTCGGCCGTGTGCGGGTCGAAGCCCAGCTCGGCGACGAGACGGCCCTCCGCGTCCGGGGGCAGGGCGAAGAGGCGGCGCGCCTCGTCGTTGGCCAGCACCAGGCGGCCGTCGCCGCTGACGATCAGCACGCCCTCGCGCACGGCGTGCAGCACCGCGTCGTGGTGCTCGTACATGCGCGTCATCTCGGCCGGGTCCAGGCCGTGGGTCTGGCGCCGCAGCCGCCCGGTGACCAGCGCCGTGCCCACCGTGGCCAGCGCGAGCGCGGCCGCGGCGGCGACGAACAACAGCGGCAGCTGGTGGTTGGCCGCGCCGCTCACCTTCTTGATCGTGATCCCGGCCGAGACCAGGCCCACGACCTTCCCGCGCTGGTCGAGGACGGGGACGACGGAGCGCACGGACAGGCCGAGCGTGCCGGTGAAGGTCTCGGTGACCGTCCGGCCCTTCACGGCGGCGTCGATGCTGCCCATGAAGTGCTTCCCGATCCGGTTCGCATTGGGGTGGGTGTAGCGGATCCCGTGCGGCGACATGGCCACGACGAAGTCGACGCCCGAGCCCTTGCGGGCCCGTTCGGCGAGCGGTTGGAGCGCTGCGGTCGGATCGGCGCCGCGCATCGCGGCGGCCATGCCCGGGGCGTTCGCGAAGCTCTCGGCGACGGCCATCGAGCGGTTGCGGGCCTCGCGCTCGCTGTCGTACCGGGACTGGAGGACGAGCGCCGCCACGGCGGCGACGACGAGCAGCAGCACGACGCCCACTTGGAGGACGAAGACCTGGCCCGCGACCGTACGCACACCGCGCGGCGGGCGGCGGCGCGGCCGACCGCCCCGGCGGCCCCGGCGGGGGCCGTGCTCCTCGTACCGCTCGTGCGGGTGGTGCGCCCTCTGCGCCTGATCCGTCCGGTGCTCCCCGGTCTCGTGCACCGTGGAGTCGTGCCCGTTCCGCTCGCGGGCATTCCGCTGATGGCGGGGGCCCTGATGGCCGCGCTGATTCCGCCAGTCGGTCATGGTCCGGGCCAAGGGGACCCGTGATCGACCGAAAAGTCCGGCCATGTCGTTATTTCTAGCACTCTCGCGCTGTGGCGGGCGAGCGGCATTCGCCGCTGCCGGCCGGCCACTCCCGTCCGACATCGCGCCTACACCCCGCTCGCACCCTCCATGGGTCTCGGTGCCTCACCCGTCACTGATGCATCGTGCGATACGCACATGGCAGCCCCCGCTCGCCCGCTTCGAACATGAACCGATCCTGGCCGTGAAGTATCCCTTCTCACAACAAGGTTGTGGATTCCCGTGGATCCACACAGGATCATGCCCCACCCATGGGTAGGTAAATGTCCCGGACAGCCCTTGTGCTCCAAAGGTCATCTTTACAGTCAAGCGGACTGATCACTCCCGGAACCTCCGGAACCCACCGGCCCCCGGATCGCCGGGACCCGTGCCGGGGCCGCGCCGTGGGGGTTGCCGCGACGCCGTGCGGGGTGCCGCGACCGTACGGGTTGCCGCGGCCGTGCCGCATGGGTTAGGGGTGACCGATGACGCCCGCGCCTCCCTCCACCCCCACACGACCCCTCGGCCGCGCCGCCCTCACGACCTTCGGGGTCTGGGCCGGGGTGCTCGCGCTGCTCACCGGATGCGGCGCGGATGGCTCCGGCGACGGGCCACGGGACGAGCGCGGGTCCCGCGCGTCGGCCTCCGGCGGGGCCGTGCCCGGCGGAGGCGCCGCCCGAGGGGCCGGGTCCGGCGCGACCGCCCCCGTCCCGCGCGGCAAGGGCAGCAAGCTGCCCGACGACATCAACGGGGACCGCTACCCGGACCTCCAGCTTCCGGTCCCGCCCCGCAAGCGGGGCCTGCCCAGCCGGATCGCGTTCGTCCACGGCTCGCACGACGGCCTCCACCCCGGCACCCGCACCGTCCTCCGGCGGGCCGACCTGGGCCTGCCCGCCGACGACGTCGCCGTCGCGGGCGCGACCGAGGTGACCACCGCCGACCTCGACGGCGACGGCTACGCCGACGTGACCACCACCGGCGGCGAGCGGCTGAGCGCCGCCGAGGCCAAGCGCACCCGCGCCACGGTGCGGACCGCCCCGTACATCGCCTGGGGCAGCGCGGGCGGCCCGCCGCACGCCCGCTCAGCCGCCCGCGTCCAGCTCACCGGCCCCACCGATTCCGTCGACCCCCAGCGCCCCACCGTCGGCGACTTCAACGGCGACGGCCACCACGACCTGGCGCTGGTCCGCGCGAACCGCCGCTCGTTCCTCGTCCTCTACGGGCCGTTCAGCCGCGCGGGCAAGCCCGCCAGGACCGTGCCGTACCGCAGCCCGTTCCGCGGCGGGCACGCCGAGATCGGCGACCTCGTCGCCGACCGGATCCGCGGCGACCGCCCCACCGACCTGGTCGTGCACGGCCTCAGCGCCGCCGCCCAGTCCGGCTCCGCCCTCCTGACCGCGGGCCCGCGGGGGCTGCGCCACACCGGGCGCGCACTGCGCGAGGGCGACTCGATCGCGTTCGGCGACTTCAACGGGGACGCCCGCCGGGATGTCGCCGTCGGCGCCAGCGGCACCCGCGCCGACGAGGGCGGCGACGCGACGGAGAAGCCGGACATCGGCCGCACGGTGAGCGTCTACTACGGCACCGCCACGGGCCGCTACGTCCGCTCCTCCCCCTCCCTCCCGGTGCCGGGCATGTCGGGGATGATGATGTCCGCCGACACCGACGGCGACGGCGCCGACGAGCTGGCCGTCCCGCTCGGCTCCGGCGGCGCCCGGCTGCTGGCCCCGCGCCCCGGGCGCCTCGCCACCGCCCGCCACACCCTCGCCCGCACCGTCCCGGCCCGGGTGGACGGCAAGCCCGTACGCGAGGACGAGCGCGCCGCCCGGCTCTACGGCGCGGCGGACTTCGACCACGACGGCAAGGACGAGATCGTGCTCGCCTGGGGCCCGGGCATCGCCTTCTCCCTGTACGGCGAACGGCCCGAGCAATGGTGGATCACGAACGGCACCCGCGACAAGATCACCTTCTCCAGCAGGCCCTTCACGGCGGCCGGTTAGCACCAACTGGAGGTTCGCACGGGGGATAACCCCCCGGGGTCCCCCTAAGGGATGTCACAGCTCGGCAGCAATGCCGGGCCTGTCCCCCCGCTCCGGCACCCCACCCTCCGCGACCGGGTACGTTCGAATGGTGGCTGGATTCAGGATCGGACGCGGACGGGACTCCCACTCCGCGCAACAAGGGCAGCAGCAGCGACCGCAGCAGCCGCCGCACGGGTCGCAGGACCCGTACGGCCGGACGCAGCCGCAGTGGCAGCAGCCCGCTACACAGGGAGAGCCGGAGTACTTCGGCAGTCAGGACCCGTACTACGGCCCCGGCGGCGGCCCTGGCCCGGACCAGGGCTACGGCCAGGGCGGTCAGGGCGGCGCGTACAGACCAGGACCCGGCAGGCCGGGCGGCCCCGGCGGCCCTGGGGCGTACGCCGACAACAACGCCGGGCACACGCAGGCGTTCAGCGTGGGCGAGGCGCCCGACGCGTACGACCCGTACGGCCAGGGCCCCGGTTCGTACGACGACGGCAGCACCTACCGCGCCGGCTCCTCCACCGCCCCGCCCGCCGGTCCCCGGCTGCACTGGAAGCAGCTGCTGAGCGGCATCGTGCTGCGCCCGGCGGCCACCTTCTGGCAGATGCGCGACTACACGGTGTGGGTCCCGGCCCTCATCGTGACCTTCGTCTACGGCCTGCTGGCGGTCTTCGGCTTCGACGACGCCCGTAAGGACGTCCTGAACGCCCCGATGGCCAACAGCATCCCGTGGATCCTCAGCGCGGGCGTCGCCTTCGTCATCAGCGCCCTGGTGCTCGGCGCGGTCACCCACACCCTCGCCCGCCAGCTCGGCGGCGACGGCACCTGGGGACCGACGATCGGCCTCTCCATGCTGATCATGTCGATCACCGACGCGCCGCGGCTGCTGTTCGCGCTCTTCCTGGGCGGCGACAGCCCCCTGGTGCAGGTGCTGGGCTGGGCGACCTGGCTGGCGTCGGGCTTCCTGTTCACCTCCATGGTGAGCAAGTCGCACGACCTGCCGTGGCAGAAGGCGCTGGGGGCGTCGGCGATCCAGCTGATCGCGCTGCTGTCGCTGCTGAAGCTGGGAACCCTGTAAGCAAGGGGCCCGCTCCGGGCCCCTTGCCTCTTGCCCCCTTACGCTTACGCGTCGAGCACCTGCCCGTCACGCCGCACGACGGGCGGCTCGACACTCCAGGGGAAGTTGATCCACCGCTCGGTGCGCTTCCACACGTACTCGCACTTCACGAGCGACTGCGACTTCTCGTAGATCACGGCGCTGCGCACCTCGGCGACGGTCCCGAGGCAGAAGTCGCGGACCAGCTTCAGCGTCTTGCCGGTGTCCGCGACATCGTCCGCGATCAGCACCTTCTTGTCGGAGAAGTCGATCGCGTCGGGCGCCGGCGCGAGCATCACCGGCATGTCGAGGGTGGTGCCCACCCCCGTGTAGAACTCCACGTTCACCAGGTGGATGTTCTTGCAGTCCAGCGCGTACGCCAGCCCACCGGCGACGAAGACCCCGCCGCGGGCTATGGACAGCACGATGTCCGGCTCGTACCCGTCGTCCGCGATGGCCTGCGCCAGCTCGCGGACGGCCGTGCCGAAGCGCTCGTACGAAAGGTTCTCGCGCTCCTCAACCACGGCCGGTCACACCTTCGTCCGATGAAAATTCTGGAACGACCGCGAAGGCGTGGGCCCACGCTGCCCCTGGTAGCGGGAGCCGTACTTCACCGAGCCGTACGGATGCTCGGCGGGCGAGGTCAGCCGGAACATGCACAGCTGCCCGATCTTCATCCCCGGCCACAGCTTGATCGGCAGCGTCGCCACGTTCGACAGCTCGAGCGTCACATGGCCCGAGAACCCCGGGTCGATGAACCCGGCCGTCGAGTGCGTCAGCAGCCCCAGTCGACCCAGGCTCGACTTCCCCTCCAGCCGCGAGGCGATGTCCACGGGCAGCGAGACCACCTCGTACGTCGAGGCGAGCACGAACTCCCCGGGATGCAGGATGAACGCCTCATCCCCCTCCGGCTCCACCAGCCGCGTCAGATCCGGCTGCTCCACCGCCGGATCGATATGCGGATAGCGATGGTTCTCGAAGACCCGGAAGAACCGGTCCAACCTGACGTCGATGCTCGACGGCTGCACCATCGCCGGGTCATACGGATCGATCCGCACCCGTCCGGCGTCGATCTCCGTCCGGATGTCCTTGTCTGAGAGAAGCACGGAACGAGGATACGCAAACCACCCCCACCCCATGCCGCGGGCCCGCTCCCACCGCGCGTGACGGCCCCGTCCCATGACGCGGGCCCGGCCCCACCGGGGACCGGGCCCGCGCCCACGATCTTCGTTCGACTACCGCAACTACCCGCTACCCCTGCGGCTCCTACCGCTCCTCGCGCCCCACCGGCACCGCATGCCGGAGCCTGGCGCAACGCGGACACCGCAGCAGCCGCCCGGGCCCGATGCGGTCCACCGTGAGGTGCCGCATCGGGAACGAAGCGGTGCTGAACACATGCCCTTCGGCACAACGGACGACGGTGCGCTCCATTGAGTCCCTTCCCCATAAACGTGGACGACGCGGACGACAAAAGCCACATTAGGGGATCAACCGCACACCGCTCCACGCGGCACTCCGCCCCCCACGGTACGCCCCAACTCCCCCACCCCCACAGCACCTTCCGCCACTTCACCCACCTGACATCACCCCCGAAAAGCACGAAAACCCCACAGCGAATGCGCCGGGGGTCAGCCATGGGGTACAGTGAGCGACGATGCGGCACCGAGAGATCGGGGCCTACTCGCGGGTGTAGTTTAATGGTAGAACATGAGCTTCCCAAGCTCAGAGCGCGAGTTCGATTCTCGTCACCCGCTCCATAGCAAAGGCCCAGGTCACAGACCCGGGCCTTGTTTGTTGTCTAGACCTCTCCGGGGCCGCCGTGCCCGATCCGTGCGGGATTCCGTTCCGCGCCCCGGCGGCAGCGTTCACTCCCTCGGGCACTCATCCGCACTGCCGATGCCCTCGGCAGTCCACATCAGGCATGCTGGACCCATGAGCAGGTATGCAGCGGCGAAGCCGTACGTACTGCCGGAATCGCTCGCCGAGCTGAACGGCCCGACGACCGGCAACGTCACCCTGCCGCGCCATATCGACTGGGGACCGCGCTACGTCTACGACCTGGCCGACGAAGCAGACTTCCGGCTGATGTACGAGCGCGTCATCCGCGAGGCCCAGACGCGCGACGACCTCAAGACCTATCTGCACACCACACCTCTGCGAGAAGTGTGGCGAGACCTGTTCTTGCCCTCCCCGGTCCGGGCGGCCTGGGAAGCTCGCTTCCCCGAACTCCGCGGGTCCAGCACGACGGCTGCCGCCTAGTGGACGAACTGCACCACCAACTGATCCGCATCGGGCTGGACGCGCTTGCCGAGGACTACGGGTACGCCCTCGCGGGCGGATACGCCGTCCAGGCCCACCACATCGTCACCCGTGTCAGTGACGACGTGGACCTCTTCGCGCCGTTCGACAGAGCGAGCCGCGAGATGAGCCAGGCCGCAGAACGGATCACCACCGCCTACGAAGCCGCCGGATACGCCGTCGAGCAAGCCCACTTGACCCCCACCTACACCAGGTTGAACGTCACCGACACCGCCTCGGGCACGCAGAGCAAGGTGGAGCTCGTCGCCGAGTTCTTGCACCACGCACCAGTCGAATCCGAGCTGGGCCCGGTCCTGCACCGCGACGATGTCGCCGCAGGCAAGACCAGCGCACTGTTCACCCGAGCCGAGGTCCGCGACGCCATCGACGTCGCGGGACTGCTGGACGCCGGCTACACCCGCGACCAGCTCATGGCACTCGCCGCACAGAACGACGCCGGATTCGACCGCCGTATGTTCGCCGACTCACTCGGCCGCATCCAGCGGTACAGCGACAAACAGTTCGCCGCCTACGATCTCGACGCCGACCAAGCCGCCGCCATTCGCGCCACCTTCGCCGAGTGGCAGCAACAACTAGTCTGAACTGCGCTCCGCCACCACGATTGCCGAAAACATCCAGGCACCGTGCAAGCGGCCCGGCGGGACGGGCCGTCGCTCCTGTCGCCGCCCTGTTCCAGGCCGACCGCCGAGCCGGGTGCCAGCAGCGAGCCCTTTGGCCTAGGAGAAAGCCGATCGCTCCGGAGGCTCCGCAGCTTTATGCACCTCCCCGTCCGGGTCCCGCGTCGGGCAAGGCCAGTGGCCACTCGCAACTCGGGCAGGCCACGCACCTTCCAGGACTCGCCGACCTTGGTGAAGTACGGGCAGGTCTCCGTCACCGATGGTGACAGCGCAAAGGGATACCGCTCGGCCTCTGCCCACCAGATCATTGATGCGGTCACGATCTTGGCGCCAGAGGAGTACGGCGCCATACACGCCGAGGATCTGGTGAAGTTCTGCAGGGAGTACTACAACAGGCTCGATGGAGGTCTGGCTGACACCGCTGGCTGACACCAGGAGGATGTGCCCGCCGGGCTCGTGCCCGATGCGTGCCCGATCGGGCAGTGAATGACGGTCAATCGGGGGCTCTGACGAGCCCCGCCAGGTCGCTGCCAGCCGCTCGTTCCCACAGGTCAGAGTCGGTTGCCTCATGATAAGCCCGGTGATTCCCAAGCTCAGAGCGCGAGTTCGATTCTCGTCACCCGCTCCAGACAGAAGCCCCAGGCCAGCGGCCCGGGGCTTCTTTGCTGCCCGGACGGCACGCAGCATCGTGCGCCAGGTCCTGTGCCACCCGAGGAACCTCCCAGGAGCTCTGCGACCGAGCGCTATCGTGGCACCAGAGTCGGACGACAGGGAGAGTCGCGATGACTACCGCCCACGACTACAGCGATCTGTACGACATCATCGAGCGCCTTGCGCCTGAGCAGGTCGAGTAGCTGCGTCGGCACGCCCTGCGCCTGGTGAAGACACCACCACCGAGCCGTTTCCGCGTCCTCAGGAGTTTCGAGGGCCCGTCGGACGACCTCGGAGCCCGCTCCAAGGACATCGCCCGTGAGGAGCTCGGCGAAGCCGATGCTGATCGTTGATACCGGACCCATCGTCGCCCTGCTCAACCGGAACGACCCGTCGCCACCAGCTCGACGGAGCCGAGACCATCATCAGCATCGCCGAGCACGAACGCGCCAAGCGCAAGGTGTCGGGTCTCGGGTGATGGTTGACGGTTCGGCGTCGGGTGATGCTTGGCCTCTGTCCTAGACGCGGTGGGCCCACTTTCTCTGCTCGGACCGGATCGCGACCAATTCCCGCCCCCTCTTGATGGGAGACTTCTGAATTTTCAGCTCGGAACCGTCGAGTACGAGATCTGGCTGCGGCGCAGACGGTGGAGAAGAGACGACATCGAGCACTGTGGCAATACAAGCGCCGAAATTGAAGATGAGCGATTCGTTATCGAGAGCGAAGTCGTCCAGTGCTACATCTCGGCGACCTGCATTGCGAATCTTCAACTCGACAAGGCGTGCTTGAACCAGCGGCACCGGAGAAGCGCTGGTGAAACGAAGACAGGGCAAGGAGCACCGCTAGCAGTGGTCGGCACTAGGCTCTGGTTTCTGCACTCTTCCCAGGTGATGCACTTTTGGGGATTGTCGGGCCTGATCGTGACCCAGACACCCAGCGCCCCGATAGCGAGTCCGACCACAGCGCCGATGAGAGCGGTCCACATGTCATTTGACCCAGACAGAAGCATATGGCGCTGGTACCATAACCACATGGCACTGAAGAAGACGACTGTCATGGTCGACGAAGAGGATCTCGCACTGATCAAGGCAGCCGCCGTACGAGAGGGCCGATCCGAGTCGGAGTATTTCCGGGAGGCGTTCCACCTCGCGGCCCTGCGTACCCAGCGCTGGGACGAGGACTGGGACATTCCCCGCCTTGATTTCGGCGGTCCGGTCACCGCCGAAGAGATCGACCGGGCGGTCTCGGACGGCGTGGCGGACGGCGAGTGATCGTCGTCGGCGATACTTCCGGTCTGGTCGCTGCCCTCAACACCTCGGACCCCGAGCACATGGCTGCGCGCACCGCTATGCGTCAGGCCGCACTCACCGTGGTCTCACCCCTCGTGATCCTTGAGATCGAACACATCACCACCCGCAATGTCGATCGCCGCGCAGCCCACGCGGTGAACGACTGGCTCCTGACACAGGAACACACCGGACGCGTGGCCGTTCCCAAGGTGTCTGCCGGTACCCTGCGCAAGGCTCGCAAGGTCCAGGACCGCTACGCAGCCCTGCGGCTCGATCTGACCGATGCCGTGAACGTCGTCCTGACTGAGGCGTACGACACCGAGATCATCCTGACCCTTGACCGCCGGGACTTCAGAGCCATCACCCCGCTCACCGGCACCCACGCCTTCCGGCTGCTGCCAGACGACCTCTAGCCGCCTGCGCCTTCGTGCCAGATGCGTGCCAGAACCGCTACGGGCAACAGGAACTCAGCGGTGTTGTGGCTGGCGTGTGCGGCCCAGTTCATGGTGGTGCTGGACGTGTCGGTGGTGAACGTCGCGCTGCCCGCGATCCAGGACGCCCTGGGGTTCGACGGGGTGGGGTTGCAGTGGGTCGTCGGCGGCTACGCTCTGGTCTTCGCCGGGTTCCTGCTGCCCGGCGGGCGCCTGGCGGACCTGTACGGGCGCCGCCGGGTCTTCCTGTGGGGGCTGGCGCTGCTCGCGGCCTCCAGTCTGGCGGGCGGAGTGGCCACCACGCCGGGGCTGTTGATCGCGATGCGGGCCGTGCAAGGGCTGGGGGCCGCAGTGCTGGCTCCGGCCACGCTGACGATCCTGACCACCACCTTCGCCGAAGGGCCGTACCGCACCCGGGCCCTGGCCACCTGGACCGCGGTCAGCTCCGCCGGAGGGGCCGCGGGCAACCTGATCGGCGGCGTTCTCACCGACACCCTCACCTGGCGGTCGATCCTGCTGATCAACGTCCCCATCGGCGCGGCAGTCCTGCTCGCCGCGGCACGGCTGCTGCCCGCCGACCGCGCCCGCGGCGAGGCCGGGAAGCTCGACCTGCCGGGGGCGGTGCTGGCGACGCTCGGCGTGGGCGCGCTCGTCCACGGCGTCACCCAGGCCGGCACACACGGCTGGCACGCACCGACAACCGTGATCGGCCTCGCCGTGGGCGCTGCCGCACTGGCCGCGTTCGCGGCGGTCGAAGTCCGGTACGCGACAGCTCCGTTGCTGCCGCGTTGGCGCTGCCCGCCCCGCACAGCCCGGACGAGCGGTACCCCGAGAGCAAGTTAAAGCTTCGTAAATAAGCACGCTTCCTGGGGTTGAGGTTCTTGAATACCAAGACTTAGCTTTCTACTTGTGGATAGTGACGCGGACAGTCAAGCGAACGCGGATCTCCTGCTGGCCGAGTCGTTGCGGTGGGGGGTGTCCCGACTGGCGTCCCGGCTCCGCGCCGAGCAGCCGGGAAGCGGCCGGACGCTGACGCGACTGGCGGCTTCGGTGCTGGCCAACCTCCGGCACGGCGGCGCGTTGACGCCCTCCGAACTGGCCGCCATCGAAGGCATGCAGGTGCAGTCCCTGACCCGGGTGCTCAACGAGCTGGAGGAGCAGGGTCGTATCCGCCGCTCGCGCAGCGAGGTGGACGCGCGCCGCCAGAACATCGCGATCACGGACGCGGGACGGGATGCGTTGCAGGAGCACGTCCGAGACGGCAACAGGTGGCTGGCGGAGGCACTGGGGCAGACGCTGTCGCCTGCCGAGCGCGGTGTGTTGCAGATCGCCGCCGGACTGCTGGAGCAGGTGGCCGCGGCCGAGGTCACCACGGAGGCGCGACGAAGGCCAACGGACGCGGAGGGGGCGGCTGCCCCGCTATGACCGCTCACCACACCGAGAACGCGCCCCGGCATCGTCACGCCCCTCGCGTCGCGGCCCGGCAACGGGTGCGGCTGCTCATGGTATTGGCCGGGCTGAGCGCGGCCAGTCCGCTGGCGACCGACATGTACGTTCCCGGGCTTCCGGACCTGGCACGTTCACTGGGGGCCGACGCCTCGGGCGCGCAGATGTCCCTGACCGGCTTCCTGGCGGGCATCATCGCCGGACAGCTCGTCCTGGGACCGCTCAGTGACGCGGTCGGGCGGCGCCCGGTCCTCCTCTCGGGGACCGCGCTGTTCACCCTCTTCTCCGTCGTGTGTGCACTGGCCCCGACCTTGGCCGTACTGAACGCGGCGCGGGTCGGGCAGGGCTTTTCGGGAGCGGCCGGGATCGTCATCGCCCGAGCGGTGGTCGCCGATCTTTTCGACGACGGTGAACTCGCCACGGTCTTCTCCCGGTTAGGAGCGATCAGCGCCACGGCCCCGGTCCTGGCCCCGCTGGCCGGGGGAGCCCTTCTGCTGGCGGTGTCCTGGCGTTACGTCTTCGCAGCCCTCGCCCTCATCGGCCTGCTCCTCGTCCTGGGCGTACTGCGCTGGGTCCCGGAATCCCATCCGCCACCCGCGCGCCTGACCGGAGGACTGGTCGCCAGCCTTCGCACCATCGGACAGGTCGCCGCCCAGCGCGCCGTCATCGCCCCGGTACTGACCCTGGCCTTCGGCGGGGCAGCCGTCTTCGCCTACATCGCCGGGACCACCTTCCTCTTCCAGGACATCTACCACCTCGCCCCGGCCCTTGGCAGCCTCGTCTACGGCGTCAACGCCATCGGCAACATGGCGGGCAGCCTGGCCTGCGGACGGTTGGCCAAACGCTGGTCCGCCGAAACCCTCCTCATCGCCAGCGCCGTGCTGGCGATGGCAGGCCCAGCGGCCCTGCTGCTCGTCCAGGTGACCGTCGGCAGCACCATGTCCATGACCTGGCTGTGTCTCCTGCTCTCCCTCACCGCGTTCGGGGTCTTCTTCCCCACCGTGGTCACCATCGCCCAACGCCGCGGACGCACAGCACCCGGAGCCACCTCCGCCCTCCTGGGCGGCGGCCAGTTCCTCCTCGGCGCGGCCGTCTCCCCACTGGTCGGACTGTTCGGCACCCACAGCCCCGCACCGATGGCAGCCATCATGACCATCTGCCTCGCCCTGGCCGCCCTCGCGGCCACCGCCACCCGGCTGACACACCAGCCCTGAGCGAAGCACAGGCGGGCTGGGACGCATCGAGTGCCCCAGCCCCGTACTCAGTCGTCAGACTTCCCGCACCCGGCACCTGGACATCTCCACCCGGAAGATCGTCCTCAACGTCGTCATCTTCCTCGGCATCCCGCTCCTCGCCGGGTTCCTCACCCGCCGCATCGGCGAGACCAGGCTCGGCCGCGAGCGGTACGAGAACGGCTTCCTGCCGAAGATCGGACCGTGGGCGCCGTACGGGCTGCTCTTCACGATCGTCATCCTCGTCGCCCTCCAGGGAAAACGATCACTTCCCAGCCCGGCGACGTCGCCCGGATCGCACTGCCGCTGCTGGTGATGCTGCCTTTGGTGTGCTGCGCCGACTCGCTTCTCCACTGTGACGGAGTCCACCCAACGGTACGTGGGTCAGCCCGAACGCCCAGCCGCCGACGAGAACGCCCGCGACGAGAAGGAGCCGCGAGGTGGGGAGAACCGGGCGAGCCGCCGGCCCCGAAGGCGAATCCGGGCCGCGCCGCCCGGCGAAGTCCAGCGCCTCTATGACCAGCCGCTCGCACCGGAGGGACGGCCGCCGGTAAGCGCTACCGGCTGAGGGCGTCGAGGGTGGCGTCGAGGTCGGTGGTGCGGGACTGGTTGTGGGGGAGTTTGGCGAGCAGGGCAGCCATGCCGCAGGTGTCGGTGACGGCGGAGAAGACGAGACCGCTGCCGATGGCGGCGGACAGCCAGCGGGCGGAGCGGTAGCGGGCGCCCAGGGCGAGACCGGCGATGACCAGGGATCCGGCAGCGAAGCGCACCTGGCGTTCCATGGGCCAGGTGGCCTTGGCCGCGTCGTCGCGGTGCACGGGGTGGCCGTGCTGCATCCAGGCGGTGGTGCCGCCGGTGAGATTGGTGGCGGGGATGTCGGCGGCGGTGAGCTGTTCGCAGGCGGTGGCGGAGCGGTTGCCGGAGGCGCAGACCATCAGCAGCCGGCCTCGGGCGGCTGCCGACTCGAGGGTGGGGAGTGCGATGGGAAGGTGGTCGAGGGGGATGTTGTGGGCGCCGGGGAGGTGGCCGGAGGCGTATTCGCCGGGGGTGCGTACGTCGATGACGGTGTAGTGGTGCAGCTCGTCGGCGGCCTGTGCGGGGTGGAGGACGGTGGGAGTGTTCACGTGCCGGGATTCCTTTCCTCGGAGGGGTGTCAAACGGTCTAGGATACCCTAGGGGGTATCCATGGAGGAGGAAGTGTGGAGCTGGAGATGGCGGCCGATGAGCTGAAGGGCGTACTCAACCGGCTGCGGCGAGCGCAGGGGCAGATCGCGGGGATCATCAAGATGATCGAGGACGGCCGGGACTGCGAGGATGTGATCACGCAGCTCGCAGCGGTCTCCAGGGCGCTGGACCGGGCCGGGTTCGCGATCATCGCCACCGGTCTGCAGCACTGCGTGGCCGAGGGCGGGCAAGCGGTCGGGGACCGGAAGCAGATGCGGGCGAGGCTGGAGAAGCTGTTCCTCTCCCTTGCCTGAGGCGTCCCTTGCCTGAGGCGTCCCCTGCCTGAGGTGCGGGTCATGTCAGCACATCGACGAGCATGAAGGCGGCCACGGCCAGCAGCGCGATCGCGAACGTCTGCTGAAGGCGGGATCCGGAGACTTTGCCGGCAAGGCGCTTGCCGTCCCAGGCGCCCAGGATCGCGGCCCCGGTGAACGGGCCGACGACCGCCCAGTCGAGTGTGGCGGCGGCATCGGAGCGGGTGACCAGGGAGGCCAGGGAGTTCACCGTGATGACCAGCAGGCTGGTGCCGACGGCGGCCCGCATCTCGAAGGCCAGCACGGTGACCAGGGCGGGAACCGCGAGGAAGCCTCCGCCCACTCCCAGCAAACCGGTCAGGACGCCCAGCCCGGCGCCGGTTCCCGTCCCGGGGGCGGCGGGCCGGAGCATGCGGACCGCTGTCAGAGCGGCGACGACGGCGAAGGCGGTGGTGAGGGCCGCTTGGGGCAGGCGGGCGGCGGCGGCTCCGGCCAGCGCGGCGGGCAGGATTCCGGCAGCGGCGAACGCCGCTCCGGCCCACCAGCGCACGTGGCCGGCGCGGGCGTGGGCGTACAAGGCCGTCAGCGAGGTGGCGGTGACGATGAGCAGGCTTGCGGTGGTGGCCGCCGCAGGGGTGAAACCGAGCAGGTAGATCAGGGCCGGGACGGCCAGGACACTGCCGCCCCCGCCGAGGGCGCCGAGGGCCAGGCCGACGACGGCCCCCGCACTCAGGGCCAGGATCAGGGCGCTCACGCTGTCCGGCCGTCCTGTTCACCCTCGCCGACCACCGGCAGTCCGGCCCCGGTCCGGGCGGTCATGCCGCCGGTGACGTCAACGGCGTCGACACCGTGGAAGGCCAGCAGCTTGGCGGCCTGCTGCGAGCGGTGCCCGGAGCAGCAAATCGCGGTCACGGGCCGACCCCGCACAGTATCCGGCAGGGCAGCTCCGGTCAGCACGCGGGTCAGCGGCAGGTGGATGGCGCCGGGCGCGTGCCCGGCCCGCCACTCGGCAGCTTCGCGCACGTCCAGCAGCACGGCATCGCAGGCGTGGGCCTGTTCGAGGGCAAGGCGGCCGAAGCCGCGGCGGAAGAGGAACATGACGTGCCTTCGCTGAGCGGTTGGGAAAAGAGCGGAGTCAGGGACGGGCGACGGTCAGGCCCGCGTCATGGGCGGCCTCGAAGCCGTCGTCGATGGCAACGACCTGGCGTCCGATCGCGTCCAGGAGAGAGGCGGCGATCGCCGCGCGCATCCCGCCGGCGCAGTGCACCCACACCGTCCCCGCCGGCACCTCGGCGAGGCGAGTGTGCAGCTCGTGGATCGGGATGTGCACCGAGCCCTCGACGTGCCCCTTGGCGCGCTCGGAATCGCGCCGCACATCGAGCACGACCACCTGCTCCTCCCGCTCGCAGGCGGTGGCCAGGTCGGCGAAGGCGGCACGGGGGAACGAGGCGAGGGCCTCGCCTGCGGGCACCCAGCCGGCCGGGTCGCCGGTGGCGGCCGCGGCCGGGCGGTCGATGCCGACCCTGACCAGCTCCCGCTGGGCGGCGGCAATCTGTGCGGAGGTCTCGGCGAGCAGGGTGACGGGCTTGCCCCACGGGATCAGCCAGGCCAGATACGTGGCGAGCTTGCCCTCGCCCTCGAAGTTGAAGGAGCCGGCCACATGGCCGTCAGCGAAGGCGACCCGGCTGCGCAGGTCCACCACCCACTCGCCCGCCGCCAGCCGCTTCGCGATCTGCGCGGCATCGGCGGGCTCGGGAGGGGTGAGGTCGACGGGCGCGGGACCGACGGCGTTGGCCGGCCCCATGTGCGCGTAGTAGGCGGGCACGTCCTCCAGACCGGCCAGCGTCCGCTCGACAAAGGTGTCCACGTCCAGGCTGAACGCGTCATTGCTCGCGCGTTCCTTGCCGATCGTGGTCGTGTCCCCCTCGGCCTGGGAAGAGGAGCAGAAGCTGCCGAAACCATGCGTGGGCAGCACCGGCACCCCGTCCTCCAGCTCGTCGGCGAGCCGGTGGGCGGAGGCGTGCTGGGCGCGGGCCAGCTGCTCGGTCAGCCTCGGCTCCACCAGGTCGGGACGGCCCACCGAGCCGATCAGCAGCGAGCCGCCGGTGAAGACCGCCACCGCGCGCCCGCCCTCCTCAAGCGCGTAGGAGGTGTGGTGCGGGGTGTGGCCCGGGGTCGCGATCGCGCGCAGCACCAGGTTCTCATCCACCTCGACCGTGTCGCCGTCCGCGACGGGAGCACGAGCGCAGGAGACGTCCGCGGCAGCCGGGACCAGGTAGCGGGCGCCGGCGAGCCGGGCCAGCTCCAGGCCACCGCTCACGTAGTCGTTGTGCACATGCGTCTCCGCCACGTACGCGATCCGCACCCCGCGCCGGGCAGCGGCGGCGATCACCTGATCGACGTCGCGCGGCGGATCGACCACCACCGCGGCCCGCGGACCACCGGCCAGGTAACTGCGGTTGCCCAGGCCCTCGATCTCCAGGGTGTCGATGAAGAACACGGGTATGACTCCTTCCCGGAACGGTGTACCCCCGGGGGTATTCCTCTCTCACCCTAACAGCAATACCTGGGGGGGTATTTTTCGAGGTGCAACGCACCCGTATCCGGCATTGCCTCCAAGACCCGGGTACCCGCCGGGGTACCGAGAAACCGGGGTCCTGCCACCTCGCCGTAGGGCAGCACCGAGCCGTGCGACCGCCGTGCGGGAGGTGTGCCGCCTGGTCCGCAGGACGCCCCAGGGGCATTGCCCCGTTCGGCGGGAGTCCGCTGGCCGTCGGCGGTGTCGACGCTCACGCTCGACTTGGTGGGCCCACGCTCACGTCAGCCGCCTGCCGCTTGCGGTCGGCGAGCCGGAGGAACACACCGACACGAGGAGACCGTCGTCATGGAAATGCCCGTCGTGACCGAGTGCACGGTCGAGGACTGCGCCTACAACCGCGACCGCGCCTGCCACGCCCTGGCCATCACCGTGGGCGATGTCCGGCACGCACACTGCGACACCTTCTTCCACGCCCCGGCCAAGGGCGGCGCCCCGTCCGCCACCGGCCGGGTCGGCGCGTGCAAGATGTCCGACTGCCGGCACAACGTCGACTTCGAATGCCACGCCCCCGGCATCGCCGTGGGCCACCAGCAGACCGAGGCCGACTGCCTGACCTACGCACCCGCCTGAGCCCCACGAGCGGCATCGTCGAGCAGGACCGCTGGTGAGCCTCCCGACCGGAGAACGCGATGGCCCGGGGCACGGACGGCCACGGCGTCGCCGCCGAAACGGTCGGCATCCGGCTCCTCCGGGTGCGCGCCCGGGTCATGTTTTCGTGGCCACGACGCGGCGAGCCCCATCAAGGTCCATGTGACGCGCAACCGTGACGCGATCGCCGACTACCTGGAGACGGTACGCGGCATGGGGCCGCCGTCGGCGGTGGACATCACCGTCGTCTTTGCCTCGCCCATCAGCACCTGACGCCGCGTCGCACGTCGAGGAGTTCGCGGTGGCCTTCGACGTCCCGTGGATCCGTGAGCAGCACGAGCGCATCGCTCACCACTGCGGAGTGAAGCCGAGATCCGCGGTGCGCCCGAGCGACAGCGACGCCATCCGGCTGGCGGGCCTGACGGGGCTGCGGGTCGCGCGCCGCCAGGTGCGCTGGAGCCGCACGGTCTCCGTGGACGTGCATCTCGCCAATATCGGCAGCCGTTCGGCGTTCCTCGTCCTTGATCGGGCTGACCGTCATGCCTTTTTCGCCGATGAGCGTGAGCTGCTGAGCCGGGCTTTCCCCGACGAGGCGGTGGAAGAGACCTACGTGGTCGATCTCCTGGTGGCGACCCGCCCCTGACGTTGCGCGGCGGGGACGGGACGGCATGAATGGCGCCCGATGAGCGGTGGGAACGCGGCGTCGGGAACGGGACGATAGAAAGGGCGTATGTCCCACCCTTCTCCAGCCTCCGAGTCCGATGCCGAGGCGATGGTCACCGCCCTGCTGACCGCGTCCCGGTTGCTCGTCGCCGTCTCCGCCCGGTCCCTGGCCGCGGTGGAGGAAACCCTGACGCTGCCTCAGTTCCGGATGCTGGTCGTTCTCGACGGCCGGGGACCGCTGAGCCTCTCCGGGCTGGCCGGGGAGCTGGGAGTGCAGCCGTCGACGGCCATGCGCATGATCGACCGGCTGGTCGCGGCGGGCATGGTCGCGCGGGGCGTCTCCGCCGAAGACCGGCGCACCAGTGTGATTTCCCTCACCAGGGAGGGGCGACGGATCGTGAACGAAGCCACGGGCCGACGGCGGCGGGAGATCGCACGCATCGTCGACGAAATGCCGTCAGGCAAGCGGCGCCATCTCATCGAAGCGCTGCGGGCTTTCACGGAAGCGGGCGGCGAGCCCTCGGTGGAGGGCGGCTCGCAGGCGCACGCGAGCTGGTGACCCCGGGGGTGGCTCCAGCGCGCGCACGACACGCTTCGGAGCCGCCCTTCACCTCCGACCCGGCCGGTGCCGTCTGTGCGCTGCACTCATTCTTTTGCATAATGCAAAGATGGGTAGTGAAACGATCGGTCTCCGGCGAACGCCGTCTCCTCCCGCGCGAGCGGGTGCCCGGCTGCTGAGCAGCGCGGGCCAGAGGCAGGGAGGGGTGATCGCGCTCGCGCTGCTCGTGGGGTGCGGGGCCGGGCTGGGGGCGATCGCCTTCCGGTGGCTGATCCAGACCTTCACCCGGCTGCTGTCGGGCCACGCCGACTACTCCGCCGCAGGTCACGCCGCCCATCCCGGACTGCCGTGGCTCGGCCCGTGGTTCGTGGTGCTGGCACCGGTGGTCGGCGGGCTGCTGTACGGGCCGCTGGTGCAGCGCTTCGCCAAGGAGGCGCGCGGGCACGGCGTGCCGGAGGTGATGTACGCCGTCGCCCATCGCGGAGGACGGATCGCCCCGCAGGTCGCGGTGGTCAAGGCGCTGGCGTCGGCGCTGTGCATGGGGTCGGGCGGCTCGGTGGGCCGGGAGGGGCCGATCGTGCAGATCGGTTCGGCGCTGGGATCGACCGTCGGGGGCGTGCTGCGGATGCCGGAGGACCGTCGGCGGCTGCTGGTCGCCTGCGGTGCGGCGGGCGGGATCGCCGCCACGTTCAACGCCCCGCTGGCCGGGGTGTTCTTCGCCATGGAGCTGATCCTGCGGGACTTCG